>NZ_JBVVOT010000028.1:0-97206 GCF_055807455.1 Bradyrhizobium sp. Kon58 | reverse complement strand
GATCGCCCCTCAAGGATGAGCCGGGATGGGCGACACATACGCCAAAACCGAATTTCGGTAAAGTGGAATATTTTTGCGGCGGCGGATTGACACCCGCCGGCTGTTTTGCCCGACGGCAAGGTCTTGTAGCCCGGATGAGCGAAGCGACATCCGGGACTCTCGCAGCGGTCCCGGGTATCGCTTCGCTCACCCGGGCTACAGGAGCTCACCCTGTCGTTCGCACCGGCGTTCCGTCCGCCATCAGGGTCACGCCCTTCCGTTCGACGATCATCCGGTAGGCCTGCGGCTGACGGTGAACGTCGAAATTGAAGGTGGTGCGCTTGTAGGAGTTGCAGAGATCGAGATCGCAGCGGGCCAGTGCGATCTCGTCGCCCTTGGTCGTGCATCGCGCGATGATCTCGCCGGAGGGCGCGATGACGCAGCTTCCGCCGATGTGGTCGACGCCCTCCTCGACACCGGCCTTGGCGACGCCGACCACGAAGGTGCCGTTCTGATAGGCGCCGGCCTGCATCACCAGATGATTGTGGAACAGCGAGAGATCGTCATGCTCGGGCGCGGGCGGATTGTGCACCGGCGTGTTGTAGCCGATCATCACCATCTCGACGCCCTGCAGCCCCATGACCCGGTAGGTCTCGCTCCAGCGGCGATCGTTGCAGATCGCCATCCCCATCACGCCGCCAAAGGCCTCGGTCACGCCAAAACCATCGCCGGGCTCGAAATAGCGCTTTTCCAGATGCTGGAATTCGCGCCAAGGCTCGTGCTCGGCATGCCCGGGCAAATGAACCTTGCGATATCTCGCGACGATGGCGCCGCTCTTCTCGACCAGGATGGAGGTGTTGTAGCGCCTGACAATTCCGGCCTCGACCGTCAGCTCGGCATAGCCAAGATAAAATCCGATGCCGATCTCGCGCGCGAGATCGAACAGGCCTCTCGTCTCCGGCCCCGGCATCTCGCGCTCGAAAAAGCTGTCGATCTCGGCTTGATCCTCGAAATACCAGCGCGGAAAGAACGTGGTCAGTGCGAGCTCGGGATAGACGATCAGGTCGCAGCCGTTGGCGTGCGCCTGGCGCATCAAGGCCATCAGGCGCGCCACGACCGCGGTTCTGGTCTCGGTTCGCGCGATAGGGCCAAGCTGGCCGGCCGCGATCGTCACAAATCTCGTCACGAATCTTTCCCTCGTCCGCTTCCCGGGTCAGGTCGCGGCAGAGACTATCGTGCGATGCGTCGCGCGCACAGCCTCGCTGTCCGGCACGGTGCCCAACCGTGAGGCAGTTCGACCGTCACGCGGGGAGCGCCGAGGATGAATGGTGATCGACCGCATCCACGTCGCGCGAAAACACCATCACAGGGCGCCACTCACCATTCTGCGGCGACGGGCTCGTTGAAGAACTGACTGCGCGCCGCCATGCGCGACGGCTGGCGGCGACGATGCCGCTCCGCGACGCGCTTGTTCGGAGCGGCCGCCTTGGCCTGCCTGGGCTCTGCGGCGGGCTGCGCCGCCATGGCAAATGCCTGGCGCGTACCGTCCGGCGCGACTGGCGCCGCCGCATCTGACGTTGACGCCACGGTTTTGGTCAACGGAATCTGTCGGACGTTGGTGTCGAAGACGATCTTCTCCGGCCATGTCTGTGCAGAGTGAATTCGGGCGATCGAGAGGTCCGGCCCGGTTTCGGCGGCGGCGCTCACGGGACCGGCCAGGTAGTAATCAGCAAGGTACAAGAGGGCGAGCAGAGCGCCGCCGGTGAAAACGAAATAGCGGATGAGCGGCATGGGTCCCTCGATCGCCTCGTCATCGAGGCCCCTGCAGCAACGGGAAAGAGTGGCAATCGTTCCGGCGCAACGTCGTAGCAATCGCGCGAGGAACTCGCTCAGCCGGTGCACTGGCATTCCGCTTGCTGCGAGGGAGTCAAATCCCTCAGACCCGCAGTGGGTCTGTCTCATCGTGAGGCGATCATGCACCCGACGTCCCGTTTCGAAGCGACCATGCCGACACAGCTCCACGCATTGATCTCTGATCTGCGCTGGCGCATGCGAATGATCGACGCCGACATTCTGGAGGAAGAACGGAAGGCCGGAATCTCCGATCCCCAGAACGTCGCCTACCCCATGCTCGCGCAGAACCTGCGGGCCCGGCGCGACAATATCCGGGTGAGCATCGCCATTCTCGAAAGCCGGCTTGAAAAGCAATCGACCGAGTGGCCGCGCGCCGCCTGATGTGGTGATGGCCGGGCTCCAGACGCGCGCTGACGCGAGGGAACTCCCGTTGCTGATCTGCAACGGTTCCCGTCCGTCTGAAGGCGGACAAAAGAAACTCCCATTGCGGCCACGAACCCCTCTCACAACGCCGTGAGACGAGCAGGGGAACTACGATGCGTGCGCAACGAGTCTGGGTGGTGAATGGGGCCGCCAGCGTCGAACAATTGCAAACCAGATTGGACGATCTGAACAAGCGGCTCGGTCAACTCGAGACCCAGCACCCGGAGAGCTGGAAAGTCGAAGAGCTCAGATCGAGCGCGCTCAGCCTGTCGCGCGAGATCGACGACATCCGCTGCGCCGAGGCGACGGCGGCGCTGAGCGAGCTGCTGCGGAAATAGCCGGCGTTCGCCCGTCGCGCAAGGAACCAACGCCGCCTCCCCGCCATTGCCATGCCGAGCATGGAGCAAAATCATGACCAGGCACCTGACGCGGGCCGATCTCGCGCGCGGCGTGGCCGGCGCGGTATCCACGCTGGTCCTGTGCGCGACGATGGCGTTCACCATCGCGCGCCACTTCGCGTTGTAAGGCATTTGGCGCTGTGAGGGATCTCCGATGACGTCCGATCCTGAGGAATCCGTGAGGCTGCAAGGCTACGGCGAGATGACGTTGCGCACAGCCGTCGCGACGCTGATGGCGCTCGCACCAGGCGAACGATCCGACGCAGCGATCTTCCGCGTCCGCGATGGCGTGCGGCTCGCATCGAGCGAGGTCGCAGAGCTAGCGTCGGAATGGGGCATCACGCCAACGCCGGAGATCAGGTCTCCGAACCTCGTCCCGGAGCAACATTGGACACACGTCGTTCGCGGCATGGTTCGCGAGGCGCCGCTGCCCGCGCTGATGATTGCGTTTATGATTGGCGTGCTGGTGGCGCGGCGGTAGGCCCGCGACAACCGCCGGCGACAGCAGGGTTGATTACTTCTGCTCGTTCGCGCGCATGTCTTCAGCATAAGGACGCAACGCCTCAGACATGCCGTCGAGGCGTTTCTGCCACTCAGCGCCAGTCAGGAAGGCGATCACCGGCTCGTCGCCGGGCGAATTCGTCAGGTATTCGGGATTGCGCAGGCCTTCGGCAATCCCGGCTTCCAGCTTCTTGACGATGTCGTCCGGAACGCCCTTCGGGACCGCGAAGCCGCGTTCTGCTGTCGTCGTGATCGGAAAGCCCACTTCCTCCGCTGTCGGAACTTCGGGCAGCGACGGAAAGCGCTTCTTCGACAGGATCGCGATGACGCGAAGTGGCCCCTTGTTGGTGCCATGCAATTCGGGAATCTCGCTGAGAGTGACCATCCCGACTTCCAGATGCCCGCCCAATAGATCGGTCCGCTGCGCGGCCGTTCCTCTGTAAGAGATTTCGTTGGGCTCGACCTTCGCGGCTGCTGCCAGCATCCGAATGGCCAAATGACCGTTCGTGCCCGCACCGTTGTGACCGAACGTCACCGAGCCCGGCTTGCTGCGAAGTGCGGCAATGACATCCGGCAGATTCTTGAATCTGCTGTCCGCGGGAACCACCATCACGTTCGGATCTTCAACGATCCGTGCGACCAGCCGGATTTCATCCGTGGTGTATTGGGTTTTGCGCGTCATCGGCAGAAAGTTGTAGCCCGGCACGTTGACGACGCCGATCGAATAGGCGTCGGGCGCCGCGCGCGCGATCGCTGCAAACGCGATCTCTCCACCAGCGCCAGGCTTGTTCAGGACGACAAACTTCGCCTTGCCGCCTAGCGCGCGCTCAACAAAGGGAAGAAGTTTGCGAGCCATCACATCGGTACCGCCGCCGGGCGCAAAGCCGACGACGACTTCGATTGGCTTGTCTTCCGGCCACGCGGCCCATGCCGATCCGCAAGCAGCGAAGGTAAAAGCTGCAACGAGCGCGACGATTTTCTTGTTCATGATTTCCTGCCCTGTTTTTTGTTATTGGCCGATCGCTGCTTGAAAGCTGCGATCGAGTGCAGGTTCATCTAACCGTCGGCCTGACCGGATGGCAACCGATCGTCCCGAGCGCGAGCGCTTAATGAGCTCCGGCGGTTTCGAGGCAATTGCGGAAGGGTCAGAGGAGGGCCGCGTGGGAGCCGTGCCTGGCGATGCTTTTGATTGGCTCGCTCGCGGCGAGACGGTAATTCTCTGACCTACCCTGCAACGCCGGATCAGGGATGCCGGCGAAAAGAAAGCCATGCCGCTGCGGCACACGCCTCTGTCCGGCCAAATCGGCCGTGGACCCGCGCCCTAAATCGTTGCAATAAGGCGCTTCCGAGGCCCCGGCGACCGGTCCGCCGAGCCTCTAGAAGAACGTCGACTTTTGGAAGAATGGTCGGAGTGGCAGGATTCGAACCTGCGACCCCTGCGTCCCGAACGCAGTGCTCTACCGGGCTGAGCCACACTCCGACAAGAGGCCGGCTTATAGCGTCGGGTTTGGCGCACCGCAAGCGGCCGAGCTGAGGAATCTTATCTCTGTGAAAACGGGTCTTGAAACGCTGATTTTACCGGCCGGCGAAGCCGGCGCGGAAGCTGCCGCCCGGACATTGGTCGCCGGCGGGCTGGTCGCGTTCCCGACCGAGACGGTCTACGGGCTCGGGGCGGACGCCGGAAATGCCGGCGCGATCGCCCATCTTTACGCCGCCAAGGGGCGGCCGGCCTTCAATCCGCTGATCGCGCATGTCGCCGACCTCGTGGCCGCGCGAAGGATCGGGCGATTCGACGCCTGCGCCTTGCGCCTCGCGGAGGCGTTCTGGCCGGGGCCGCTGACGCTGGTAGTGCCGAAGACGGAAAACTGCCCGGTGGCCGAGCTTGCCACCGCCGGCCTCGATACGGTCGCGATCCGCATTCCGGCCCATCCGGTGGCGCAAGCGATCTTGCGCGCCTTCGGCGGGGCGGTGGTGGCGCCGTCCGCCAACCTTTCCGGCCACGTCTCGCCGACGCTGGCAGCCCATGTCGAGGGCGACCTTGCAGGGCGGATCGACCTGATCGTCGACGGCGGGCCCGTTACGGTCGGCGTCGAATCGACCATCGTCGGCTGCTTTGCGGCGCCGATGCTGCTGCGGCCCGGCGGGCTGTCACGCGAGCGGATCGAGGCCGTGCTCGGCGCACCGCTGGCGCGACTGCCGGCGGAGCCCGACAGCGACGACAGCCAGCCGCTGGCCCCGGGCATGCTGGCCTCGCATTATGCGCCGCGCGCCAATGTGCGGCTCAATGCGCAGGACGTCGCGCCGGGCGAAGCGCTGCTGGCGTTCGGCCCCGCGCGCCTGTCTGGTCTGGAGGCCGCCACCGCGGTCATGAATTTGTCGCCCAGCGGCGATCTCGATGAAGCCGCCGCCAATCTGTTCGGCTATCTTCGCGCCCTCGATGCCAGGGGGCCGCGGGCGATCGCGGTGATGGCGATCCCTGAACAAGATCTGGGCGAAGCGATCAACGACCGGCTGCGCCGGGCTGCGGTCGCGAGATAGCGCATGATCCGGAAAAGTGTGTCGCGGTTTTCCGACAAGATCATGCGCAAAGAGTAAGAAGCTTGAGAAGAGACACCACCATGAACGTCAATCATTCCGCCATCGCTCCGCTTGCGCCCGAGCTGATCGAACAATTCCGCAAGATCGTCGGCGAGAGGCACGCCATCACCGATGCGGCTGACATCGAGGCCTATGTCACCGAGGAGCGCAATCTGTTCCACGGCCGCTCGCCGCTGGTGCTGCGCCCGGGCTCGACCGCCGAAGTCGCCGCGATCTGCGAGCTCGCCTCCGAGCACAAAATCGCACTGGTGCCGCAGGGCGGCAATACCGGGCTCGTCGGCGGCCAGACCCCGCACCATGGCGAGGTGGTGGTGTCGCTGCGGCGGCTGGACAAGATCCGCGAGGTCGATACTGCGTCGAACACCATGACCTGTGAGGCCGGCGTCGTGCTGCAGATCGCGCAGCAGAAGGCCGCGGAATTCGACCGGCTGTTTCCGCTCTCGCTCGGCGCGGAAGGGAGCTGCACCATCGGCGGCAATCTCTCGACCAATGCCGGCGGCACGGCCGCGCTCGCCTATGGCGTCGCGCGCGAGATGGCGCTGGGGCTTGAGGTGGTGCTGGCCGACGGGCGCGTGCTCAACGTGCTGTCGAAGCTGAAGAAGGACAACACCGGCTACAATCTGCACAACCTTTTCATTGGCGCGGAAGGCACGCTCGGCATCATCACCGCGGCGACGCTGAAGCTGTTTCCGAAGCCGCGGTCGATCGAGACCGCCTTCGTCGGGTTGAAGTCGCCGGACGCCGCGCTGAAGCTGCTGGCGATCGCGCAAAGCGAGGCCGCCAATGCGCTCACGAGTTTTGAATTGCTCTCGGAGATGGCGGTCGATTTCTCGATTCGCCACGGCATCGATGTGCGCGATCCGCTCGCGCAAAAGCATGCCTGGTACGTGCTGATGGAATTATCGTCACCCGGCGACGATGCCCGCACGCCACTGGAAACCATCCTCGGCCGCGCCATGGAGGACGAGATCGTCGACGACGCGGTGATCGCGGCCAATCTGACGCAGCGCGCCGGATTCTGGAAGCTGCGCGACGAGATGTCGTCGGCGCAGAAGCCGGAGGGCGGCTCGATCAAGCACGATATTTCCGTGCCGGTGGCCACCGTGCCCGCCTTCATCGCCGAGGCCAATGAAGCCGTGGTCAAGCTGATCCCCGGCGCGCGGCCGGTGCCGTTCGGCCATCTCGGCGACGGCAATCTGCACTACAATGTCAGCCAGCCCATCGGCGCCAACACCGCGGATTATCTGGCGCGCTGGCACGAGATGAACGCGGTCGTGTTCGCCATCGTGCTGCGCATGGGCGGCTCGATCTCGGCGGAGCACGGTATCGGCGTGCTCAAGCGCGACGAGCTGCCCGATGTGAAGGACAAGACTGCAATCGAGCTGATGCGACAGTTCAAGGCGATGCTCGATCCACTTGGAATCATGAACCCGGGCAAAGTGCTGTGAGTGCGCTCTCGATCGACACGATCACCGAGGCCGATGTCGAGCCCGTGGTTGCGCTGTGGCAGCGCTGCGGGCTGACGCGGCCGTGGAACGATCCGCATGCCGACATCGCGCTGGCGCGGCGACGCGACAATTCCACGATCCTGCTCGGCCGCGACGGCGGCGCCATCGTCGCCACCGTGATGGTCGGCCATGACGGCCATCGCGGCTGGGTCTATTACGTCGCCGTCGATCCGGGTAGCCAGAAGCGTGGCTACGGACGCGTCATCATGGCGGCGGCCGAAGACTGGCTGCGTCAAGCCGGAATTTTGAAACTCCAGCTCCTGGTCCGGCGCGGTAATGAGCAAGCCAATGCGTTCTACCAGTCGCTGGGTTTCGAGGAATCGACCTCGGTGATGTTCCAGAAGTGGCTCGACGGCCGCACCACAACGCCAAGCAATTGAGATCGAGCCATGACCATTTCCGACCGCGTCCGCATCAAGGACGTCCGCGTGCTCTCGGACGGCTGGACCACGCTGAAGAACACCACGTTCGAGTACCGGCGCGCCAATGGCGAATGGCAAACGCAGCATCGCGAGACCTATGAGCGCGATAACGCCGCCGCCGTGCTGCCGTATAGTCTGGCACGCCGTACGGTGATCCTGGTGAAGCAATTCCGCCTGCCGGCGTTCATTCGCGGCTACGACGATTTGCTGATCGAGGCGGCCGCCGGCGTGCTGGACGATGCCTCGCCCGAGATACGCATCCGCGCCGAGGCCGAGGAGGAAACCGGCTATCGCCTGCACCACGTCCACAAGGTGTTCGAGGCGTTCATGAGCCCCGGCGCCATCACCGAGAAGCTGCATTTCTTCGTCGCCGAATACGAGCCGGAGATGCGGGTCAGCGACGGCGGCGGCCTCGAACATGAAGGCGAGGACATCGAGGTGCTGGAGCTCGGCATCGACGAGGCGCTGGCGATGATCGCGGACGGGCGCATCATCGACGCCAAGGCCATCATGCTGCTGCAGCATGTGGCGCTGCATGTGTTTCGGTGAACTTGCTTACTCTTGAGCTCACCCCCGACTATCTCTAGTCTGTGGCCAACAAGAACCAGGAGACGCGCCCCATGTCCGCTTCGCGCGACGACGAATTCGGTTTTGCGCCCGATTATGACGCCCCCGTGCCCTATATGCAGCGCACGCGGGACTATTACGCCGCGATTGGCTACACCACCGCGTATCGCTGGGCGCACTACACCGAGGCGCCGTTCCAGCCGCTGAAGAAGCCGCTGTCGCAGTCGCGCGTCACCATCATCACGACGGCCGCACCATACGACCCCACCAAGGGCGACCAGGGCCCGGGCGCGGCGTATAATGGCGGCGCGAAATTCTACCAGGTCTATGACGGCGACACGGCGAAGCCACACGACCTTCGCATCTCGCATATCGGCTACGACCGCAAGCACACCACGGCCACCGACAACGGCACCTGGTTTCCGCTGCCGCAGCTTTTGAAGGCGAGCGCTGCGGAGCGCATCGGCGAGGTGGCCCCGCGCTTCTTCGGCGCGCCGACCAACCGCAGCCATCGCGTCACTCTCGACACCGACGCGCCGGAGATTCTGGCGCGCTGTCTGGCCGACAAGGTCGACGTCGCGGTACTAGTGCCGAACTGCCCGGTCTGTCACCAGACCACGGCGCTGGTGGCGCGGCATCTCGAGGCGAACGGCATTCCGACCGTGATCATGGGTTGCGCCAAGGACATCATCGAGCACGCCGCCGTGCCGCGCTTCCTGTTCTCGGATTTCCCGCTCGGCAATTCCGCCGGCAAGCCGCACGACGTCGCCTCGCAGGCGCAGACGCTCGAGCTGGCGCTGAAACTGCTGGAAACCGCGAGCGGCCCGCAGACCACCATGCAGTCGCCGCTGCGCTGGAGCGAGGACGCCTCCTGGAAGCTCGACTACAACAACGTCGCGCAGCTCTCAGCCGAAGAGCTGGCGCGCCGCCGTGCCGAATTCGACAAGCAGAAGGAGATCGCGCGCGGCAATCGCGCCGCCTGACGTCCTCCGACAACCAAAACAAAAAGGGAGAGCGACGTGACGCGACCGTTCGAGGGCGTGAAGATCCTGGACTTCACGCAAGTGCTGGCCGGGCCTTATGCGAGCTACCAGCTCGCGCTCCTGGGCGCCGACGTCATCAAGGTCGAGCGGCGCGAGGGCGAGGACATGCGCCGCACGCCGCTCTCGCGCGAATGGGCCGACCGCGGTCTGGCGCCAGCGTTCCAGGCCATCAACGGCAACAAGCGCAGCCTGACGCTCGATCTGCAAAAACCCGATGCGATCGCGATCGTGAAGAAGCTCGCCGCGCAGGTCGACGTGGTCATGGAAAATTTCCGCCCCGGCGTGATGGACAAGCTCGGCATCGGCTACGAGGCGCTGTCCGCGATCAATCCGAAGCTGATCTACTGCGCGGTGTCCGGTTTCGGCCAGACCGGTCCGGACCGGCTGCGCCCCGGCTATGACGGCAAGATGCAGGCGCTGTCCGGCATCATGGCGATCACGGGTCATACCGAAACCGGCCCGACGCGTGCGGGCTTTGCCGTGTGCGACGTGCTGTCGGGCGCGACCGCTGCCTTTGGCGTGTCGAGCGCGCTGTACCAGCGCGATCGCACCGGCAAGGGCCAGCTCATCGACGTCTCCATGCTGGAGGCGACGATGGCGTTCCTGTCGGGACAGATCGCGGACTGGTCGGTTGCCGGCCATCGCCAGCAGCTGTCGGGCAATCAGGCCGTCAGCCGCAGGACCACGGCGAATTTGTTCAAATGCGGCGACGGTCATATCCTGCTCGCCGTCAACAACGAGAAGCAATATCGCGCGCTGATGTCTGCGCTCGGCCGCGAGGACACGCTCAGCGATCCGCGCTTTGCCGACTGGTTCGCGCGCAACGAGCACGAGCCGGCGCTACGCGCCATCATCGAGGAAGCGCTCGCGGCAAGGCCCGCGCGCGAATGGGAGACCATCCTTGAAGATGCCGGCGCGCCCTGCGCCAGCATCTGGAAGGTCGAGGAAGTGATCGACCATCCGCAGATCAAGGCGCGCGGCGCGATCCAGGAGCTCGATACGCCCTATGGCCGCCTGCGCTTTGCCGGCAGCGGCTTCAAGCTCGCGCATGGCGGCGGCAGGCTCGACCGCATGGCGCCGGAGCTCGGTGCGGATACGGACGCGATACTGGGCGAGCTGGGATTTGACGCGGCCGAGATTGCGGCGCTGCGGGCGCGGGAGATCGTTTAAGGGCGAAGCCGCCTAAAACAACGACCCCTGCCCGTCATCGGCCGAGCCAACCGCCGCTTTCCGCACCACCTTCTTCGGCTTCACCGCCTCCGCCTCCATCTCCTCCGCGCTGATCGGAAGCAGCAACTGGTCGTCGTCGTTGACGACGCGGTTGACTCGGGTGGAGACCGGGTGCCAGGCGAATTCGCCGATGCGCGGGGCGGTCATCAGCGGCAACACGGCATCGACGTCATCGCTGCGGCTGTCGAGCCAGCGCTCGAAATCGCGCGGGCTGATGGTGACGGGCACGCGGTCATGCAGCGTGGCGAGATCCTCGCCCGCCGCCGCCGTGACGATCGCGACCGTGTCGAGCTCCTCGCCGTTCGGCCCGACCCAGGTCTCGAACAATGCGGCAAAGCCGAGCGGCGCGCCGTCGGCGCGATGGATGAAGAAGGGCTGCTTGCGGCCATCCTCCGTCTTCCATTCGTAATAGCCGTCGGCCGGAATCAGGCCGCGGCGCCGGCGAATCGCGCGTTTGAAGGCGGGCTTGTCCAGCACCGTCTCGGAACGCGCATTGATCAGGAGCGTAAACCCGCGGGGATCCTTGACCCAGCCCGGCAGCAGTCCCCAGCGCATCAGGCGAAAATGGCGCGCGCCGTTCTCGGCCAGCACGACCGGAATCGGTTGTGTCGGGGCCACATTGAACCGGGGCGGGAAGTTCGGCTGCTCAATGTAGCCGAACAGTTGCCGCAAAGCCGCGGGGGTCGAAGTTATGACGAAGCGTCCACACATCCTCGAGGGCCTATATAGGGTCCGTTCAGGTCCTTTTAACCCCGAACGTTAACACTGCGGCAGATGAGCTCAACGGTCTCCCAGCCGGCGCGAATGCATGGACAGACGGCGCCCGAGGCCGCGGCCTGGGCCGAGCGGCTGCGCGTGGCCAACATCAACCCGCGGACCGGGCTTGCCACCGACTATCTCAACCATTTCAATGAAGCCGTGATGCTGCTGGAAATGGTGCCGGACATGCCGGAATGCGCGGAAGATTTTCTGACCTGGTCGCCGCTGTCCTATGCCGAGCATTTCACGGCCTCGAATTTCAAGGCCCGGGATCTGGCGATCGAGGCCTATGAAAAGGCCGAGCCGAACGTGCGCGCCCAGTTCGACCATCTCACCGACACCATGACCTCGATCCTGTCGGCGGTCGGTTCGGCCATGCGCGAGGTCGAGAAGGACACGACCCGCGTGCGCCTCGCCGAGCAAGCCGCCCAGTGGGTCAAGCCGCTGATCGCGGCCTGCGGCGGCATCATCAATGGCGGCGCGGAAGCCGACGTCGACAACATCATGGCGAACTAGGCCCGAGCAGGTGAAGTCATGGCTGCGATCGTTCAGCCCACCCGTCCCCAGATCGCGGTCAGTGCCGCGATTTTTCGTGACGGCAAGGTGCTTCTGACCCGTCGCGCACGTTCGCCGGCAAAGGGGTTCTATTCGCTGCCGGGCGGCCGGGTCGAGTTCGGCGAATCGCTGCACCAGGCGCTGGCGCGCGAGATCGACGAGGAGACCGGGCTCGATATCGACATCATCGACCTCGCGGGCTGGCGCGAAGTGCTCCCGGCCGCGGCCGGCGCCGGCCACTATTTGATCATGTCCTTTGCTGCCCGCTGGGTGGCCCGGGAGCCGGTCCTCAACGACGAGCTCGACGACTACCGCTGGATCGCCCCGGAGGCCCTGGCGGACCTTGGCGAGCTCAAGCTGACCGGCGGGCTGGAAGAGATCATCCAGTCGGCCCACCGGCTGATCGGCCCCTGACGGCCCCGCCTTGCGTCTGCCGCCCCGAGGAGGCATACACCCGGCCGATGTCGACGCGATTTCTGGCCATTTTTGCCCTGATTCTCGCCTGCTCCTCGGTGCCCACGAGGGCTCAGGACGGGGCAGCGCCGTTTGACGGCGATTTGCAGCGGCTGGCGGAGATCCTCGGCGGGCTGCACTATCTGCGCGGCATCTGCGGGTCCAACGAGGGCAACAAATGGCGCAGCGAGATGCAGGCGCTGATCGATGCCGAAACCCCCGCCGGCGAACGCCGCACCCGCATGATCGCCGGCTTCAACCGCGGCTATAACGGTTTTCAGCAGACCTACCGGAGCTGCACGCCAGCCGCGACGGTGGCGATCCGCCGCTACATCGAGGAAGGCGCGAAGATCTCGCGCGATCTGACGGCGCGTTACGCGAACTGATCCACCGCCAATCACATCCAGACTTGTAAATTCCTCATTCTGAGGAGCGCGGAACGCGCGTCTCGAAGGATGGAAGGCCCTGCTGCTGCGGTGCGGCCTCTATGGTTCGAGACGCGTGCTTCGCACGCTCCTCACCATGAGGGTTGGGCATCGGGGAACCCTGTCATCGACTTTGTACACAGCCGTTAACCGTTCCTAAAGATGTGGCCTAGCGGTCGTTAACGCGCGTGCTACACCTCTCGCACAGCGCATCGCCGTGGATCGCGCCCCAGCCCTGATCGAGTTTCATGAGCCATCCAGTGTCCTACGCCCCCGCACGCGCGCCGCTGCCCGATCACGAGCAGAAGCAGGCCGCACTGAGCTATCTCAACGAGGCCTGGGCCGAAGCGCGCCATGATGGCGTCGACGGCGACTGCCTGGCGCAGGCGAGCCTGTTCGCGGCCCTTGCCGAGCTCGTCGGCACCTATGGCGAGGACGCGGTGGCGAAGTTCGTCGAAGGCTTTCCCGGCCGCATCCGCAACGGCGAATTCTCGGTCGACATTTCCAGACAGTAAGTCTTTCTCCAGGCAGTAAGCCTCGCCGAAAATGCCCCCGCCACGCGGACGGGGCCAGTTTCCGCTGCCGCCGGGAATACGCTCCCCAGCCGTTACGGCTCGATCTTGAGCGTCGCTTTCATGTTGGGATGATAGCGGCAGTAATAATCGACCGTGCCTGCCTTCTTGAGAACCAACGTCCCTGATTTTTTCGCAGGCAGGTTGACGTCGAAATCGCCGTTCCCAGCAGTCGCGGTGTGGGCGAATACGTCCTTGTTGATCCATTCAATGGTGTCGCCGACCTTGGCCGAAGCGTCTTTCGGCGACACTTCGAGATTCTCCATCGTGATCTCGATGGTCGCAGCATGCGCCGGGACGGCCAACGCCACGAGCAGGACCGCTGACACGATCGCAGACAATCGTCCCGGCATCATCGCCTCCCTATTTCAGCTCCGCCGCGACATGCTCGGCATGCTGCTGATGCCCCTGGAAGATTTTCAGACCGGTCTGCAGCAGGCTCTTCAGCTCGGCATTGCTGGCGGATGGAATGAGCTGGGTTTCCAGCGCGCCGTTGACTGTCTTGTGGTAGGCGACCTCGTTCGCGACATAGGCCTTGTCGAAGGCAGCACCATTTAGCTTGTCGAGTTCGGCGAGCTTATCGCTCGCCTGCTTTGACAGCGCCTTGCTGGTGTCGTTGTCTTCAGGCGTGACGTTCAGCTTCTTGACCAGCGCGAGCGCCTGCTTGTTGACGGCCTCATGGTCGCGCAGCATGTCCTCGGCAAATGCCTTCACGTCCTTGTTCTTGGCCTTCTTCTGCGCCTGCTTGGCTGCGTTGATGTCGATCACGCCGGCGGTGTAGGCGATGTGGGCGATCTGCGGATCGGTCGGCTTGTCGGCTGCTCTGGCACCTTGCAGCAGCGCGGGGCTCGACAACAAAATTGCAGCGGCGATCGCCGTGGTCCAACGAACGAACATGGTTTGACACTCCTGTGGTGCCGGACGTTTTGCCGGCGCGTTGCTTCACAGGCGTTGGATGGAATTCTCGCGCGAACGTTCCCGAAAAACTTCAGCCGCCGATGCCGAGCCGCTTCAGCACCGACACGGTCAGCCGCTCGCAGAGCCACCCGGCGAACGGGAACGCATCCATCACCACCGGACCAATCTCCTTCTCGACGTTCTCGCGCAGCATGGTCCGCGCACGGTGCAGCCGCGTCTTCACGGTCTCGGGCTTGACGCCGAGCAGCTCGGCGGTCTCCTCGATGTTCAGGCCTTCCATGACGCGTGCGACGAAGACCATGCGGAAGACATCCGGTAATTCATCGATGGCGCGCTCGACGACGCGCTGGATTTCACGTTGGGCCATGGTCCTTTCCGGATCGCCTGCGGGAGAAGCGGGAAATTTGATGATTTGCGCCTCGAGCATCGCTTCAGGCACCGAGCCGAGCTCGACATGCGGCCTGGTGCTTCGCGCCCGGCCAAGCGCCTCGTTGATAGCGATGCGCGACAGCCAGGTCGACAGCCCGGACTCGCCGCGGAAGCCGTCGAGATGGGTGAAGGCGCGGACATAGGTTTCCTGAACGACATCCTCGGCTTCGTTGTCGCTGCGCAGAATTCCGCGCGCCAGACGATAGAGCCTGCGGTTATTGGCCTGCATGATCTCGCGCAACGCGGCCTCATCACGGCCCCGCGCCCGCTCGACCAGTTCGGCTTCCAAGGTCCGGATTTCCGATGTTTTGGCGCCGGCGGATAGGCCGGCTGCGGTCCGTGGCATGGCAGTCACCTGCTCGTTTGGCTTCGTTCCCGGACATTGGATGCCGCCCCAAGGGAAAGGTTCCCAACTTTCTGTCCCTCCCCTGGGGGAGGGACCAGGGAATGTCCTAATCCGTCTCGATCGGGAGCGCCGGATCCCTCGCCCACTCGCCCATCGAGGCATCGTACAGCGTCAGCTTGTCGTATCCGAGCTGCGTCAGCAACAGCAGGTCGATCGTCGCCGAGATGCCGCCGCCGCAATACAGGATCACTTTCTTATCGCGGGTGACGCCTGCCGCGGCGAATTTGGCTTCGGCATCGGCGAGCGTCGTCAGCGTCTTGTCGGCATTGGTGAGGATTGCCGCGGGAACATTGACGCTGCCGGGAACGCGGCCGGGCCGGCCGTAGCGGCTCGGCTCGAGGCCGCGATGAAATTGCGGGCCGAGCGCGTTGACGATAACAGTCGCGGGATCGCCGAGCCGTGCCTTCACCGCATTCTTGTCGACGAAGAAGCCCGCACGCGGCGCCGCCTTGAAGGTCGTGACCGGATAGCCCTTCGGGGCGCCTGTTAGGACCGGCCGTCCCTCCTCCTTCCATTTGTCGAGACCTCCGTCGAGCACCCGCGCGTCGACGCCGAGCGAGCGCAGCATCCACCAGAACCGCGTCGACCACATCATGGTGCCGATGCTGTAGAGCACGACCGACTTGGATGCATCGAGGCCATGGCGGCCGAAGGCGGCCTCCAGCTGGGCCACATCAGGCATCATGAAGAATTGCTGCGCAGAGGCGTCGGAGAACTCGCCTTGCAGGTCGAGAAAATCGGCCCCCGGAATATGGCCCGCCTCGAACGTCTTGTCGCCGGGCACAGCGCGATAGGGCACGTCGCTGCCTGGCGGCACCGGCTCGTTGTAGGTCGTGCAGTCGTAGAGGCGCAGGTTGGGATCGCCGAGCTGGGCTGCGAGTTGCTCGGTGGTGATGAGGGGTGTTGGTTGGGTCATTGTGCGCTCCCATGTCTCCCCAATGTCGTCCCGGCGAAGGCCGGGACCCATAGCCCCGGGAAGAAATTATGTGGAGGCTAGTCGTTCGGTACTGCGACTTTCGCAACCGAGACACCTCGCGGTATGGGTCCCGGCCTTCGCCGGGACGACATCGAGTGTGCAGCGCGCGCGTGCTGCCTCACCGCAAGTTACTTACGCCTTCAACGTCTCCAGAAACCGCACCGGCTCACCTTGCGCGGCGGTCACGAGCTCGCCCTGCCACATCACGCGGCGGCCGCGGATGAAAGTGCCGACGGGCCAGCCGGTGACGCGGACGCCGTCATAGGGGGTCCAGCCGGCCTTGGACGCGACCCATTTGTTGGTGATGGTCTCGCTGCGCTTGAGATCGACGACGGTGAAATCCGCGTCATAGCCGGCGGCGATGCGGCCCTTGCAGGCCATGTTGTAGAGGCGCGCGGGGCCGGCGCTGGTGAGATCGACGAACCTTGCCAGCGACAGCCGGCCGGCATTGACGTGGTCAAGCATGAGCGGCACCAGCGTCTGCACACCGGTCATACCGGAGGGCGAGGCCGGATAGGTCTTCTGTTTCTCTTCAAGCGTATGCGGGGCGTGGTCCGAGCCGAGCACGTCGATGATGCCCTGCTCGATGCCGCGCCAGATCCCGGCGCGATGATCGGCGCCGCGCACCGGCGGGTTCATCTGCGCCAGCGTGCCGAGCCGCTCGTAGCATTCGGGCGCGACCAGCGTGAGATGATGCGGCGTCGCCTCGCAGGAGGCGACATCCTTGTGGTCGCGCAAAAATTCGATCTCTTCCTTGGTCGAGATGTGCAGCACATGGATGCGCTTGCCCGTCTCGTGCGCGAGCTTTACCAGCCGCTGCGTCGCCATCAGCGCCGCGGTCTCGTCGCGCCACACCGGGTGCGAACGCGTGTCGCCCTCGATGCGCAGCGGCTTGCGTTCATTAAGACGGTATTCGTCCTCGGCATGGAACGCCGCGCGGCGGCGGATCACCTGGAAGATGCGGCGCAGGCTTTCGTCGTCTTCCACCAAGAGCGCGCCGGTCGAGGAGCCGATGAACACCTTGACGCCTGCGCAACCGGGCGCACGCTCCAGCACCGGCAGATCCTGCACATTCTCGCGGGTGCCGCCGATGAAGAAGGCGAAGTCGCAATGCATGCGGTGATGGGCACGCTTCACCTTGTCGGTGAAGGTGGCCTCGGTCACGGTCAATGGCGAGGTGTTCGGCATCTCGAACACGGCGGTGACGCCGCCCATCACGGCGCTGCGCGAGCCGGTCTCGAGGTCTTCCTTCTGCTCCAGCCCGGGCTCGCGGAAATGCACCTGCGTGTCCATCACGCCGGGCAGGATGTGCAGGCCCTTGCAGTCGATCACTTCCGCGGCGGAAGCCTGCGACAGCGCGCCGATCTCGGCAATGCGACCGTTGACGACGCCGATATCGCGGGCTCCCTCGCCGTCCTGGTTGACGACAGTGCCGCCCTTGAGGATCACGTCGAAACGCTGGGTCATGGCTGAAGGCCTCTCTCGTCCCCAAGCGCAGGGCTTGAGGTCTTGTCGTTTTTGCCTTGCGGGCTTACGTTCCGGAGCAACATGTCGCAAGAGATTTTCGTATGAAATCAGCGTTTCTTCCGGACCGGGGCGTGATCAAGGTCGCGGGCGAGGATGCGCGCAACTTCCTCAATGGCCTCGTCACGACCGACGTCGACAAGCTGAAGCCGGGCCTGGGCCGATTCGGCGCGCTGCTGACGCCGCAGGGCAAGATCATCGTGGATTTCCTGATCACGGAAGCGCCTGCCGGCCATGGCGGCGGGTTCCTGATCGATTGCCCGAAGCCGCTTGCCGACGGCCTCGCCACCAAGCTGAAATTCTACAAGCTGCGCGCCAAGGTCACGGTGGAAAACCTGTCCGAGGATCTCGGCGTGCTCGCGGCCTGGGACGGCAAGCCCGCGGCCCAGCCCGACCTCGCCTTTGCCGATCCGCGCAATGAAGACCTCGGTACCCGCATCCTGATCCCTGAAGATCTCAAACAGAAGCTGTCCGATCTGATCGGCGCCGAGATGGTCGGCGCCGCCGCCTACGAGGCCCACCGCATCGCGCTCGGCGTGCCGCGCGGCGGGCTCGATTTCACGTACAGCGATGCGTTCCCGCACGAGACCAACATGGATCGCCTTTCCGGCGTCGATTTCGACAAGGGCTGCTATGTCGGCCAGGAGGTCGTCTCGCGCATGCAGCATCGCGGCACCGCCCGCACCCGCAGCGTGAAGGTGCTGCTCGAGGACTCCTCGCCTGAGCCCGGCGTCAGCATTCTCGCCGGCGACAAGCCGGTTGGCACGATGGGCTCGTCGGCGCAGGGCAAGGGTATCGCGCTGGTGCGCATCGACCGCGTCGCCGATGCGCTCGATGCAGGACAGGCGCTGACTGCCGGTGGCCTCGCTGTGAGGCTTGCAGAACCAGACGTCGTGCGCATTCCAACGAAGCAACCCATCGCATGAGCCGTGCTCCCCGCCTGCATCCCGACGGAAAGACGCGTTGCCCCTGGCCCGGCGAAGATCCGCTCTACGTCGCCTATCACGACACTGAATGGGGCGTGCCGGAATATGACGACCGCGCGCTCTATGAGAAGCTGATCCTCGACGGTTTCCAGGCCGGGCTGTCCTGGATCACCATCCTGCGCAAGCGCGACAATTTTCGCAAAGCCTTCGACGATTTCCAGCCGGAAAAGATCGCACGCTACAACGAGAAGAAAGTTCACGCGCTGATGAACGATGCCGGCATCGTGCGCAACAAGGCCAAGATCGACGGCGCGATATCAAGCGCGAAATCCTATCTCGACATCATGGAGAAGGGCCCCGGCTTCTCGAAATTCCTGTGGGACTTCATGGACGGAAGGCCCAAGGTCAATCATTTCAAGACCACCGCGAGCGTGCCGGCCTCGACGCCGCTCTCCATGCAGATCTCCAAGGAGCTGTCCGCGCGCGGCTTCAAATTCGTCGGCCCGACGATCGTGTATGCCTTCATGGAGGCGACCGGCATGGTCAACGATCATCTCGTCGACTGCCATTGTCACGCGAGCTGCGGCAAGTCGCAGCGCAAACCGCGCCTCAAGGCCAAATGAGCGCGAAGAAGACCGAACGCGGCGCCGACACCCGCGCCTGGCAGCGCATGCTGTCGGGCCGGCGGCTCGATCTGCTCGATCCCTCACCGCTTGACATCGAGATCGCCGACGTCGCGCATGGGCTGGCGCGTGTCGCCCGCTGGAACGGCCAGACCATCGGCGCGCACATCTTCTCGGTCGCGCAGCACACGCTGCTGGTCGAAACCGTAATGCGGCACGAGAACCCCCGCGTGGATCAGCGCATGCGGCTTGCCGCGCTGCTGCATGACGCGCCCGAATATGTGATCGGCGACATGATTTCACCGTTCAAGGCCGTGCTCGACGGTCATTACAAGGCGGTCGAGAAACGCCTGCTCGGCGCCATCCACATCCGCTTTGGCCTGCCGCCGGTACTGCTGGAGGAGATCACCCTGGCGATCAAGGCCGCCGATCGCGGCGCAGCCTATCTGGAGGCGACGACGCTCGCCGGCTTCAGCGAGAGCGAGGCTAGGCGCCTGTTCGGCAAGGATCCCGGCCTCTCCGACAGCGTCCGGCGCGATTATCTCACCCCCTGGACGGCTGCCCGGGCCGAGAAGCAGTTTCTGGAGCGGTTTGGCGCCGTGTTTGCGTAGGTCCTGCAGGGCGGGCAATGGGGCCCTTGCGCCGCCCCCACTAATTTTGCGCAATGAGACGAAAGTGGTGGGTACGCTTCGCTTTGCCCACCCCGCCAACGCTCGCTATAATCTGCGGAAAAAGGTCCGCCATGATCCACGTCTGTTCCCTCGCCGCCCTTCCCGAAACCGTCCGCCTCACCAAGGCCAGCCACGTGCTGACCGTGATGGCCAATGTCGAGCAGGTGGCGCGGCCGGTGTCGGTGCTGCCGGCCAACCATCTCAAGGTGTCGATGGACGACATCACCGAGGAGATGGACGGCTTCGTCGCGCCATCGGAAACGCATATCGAGCAGGTGCTGAACTTCGTGCGCGGCTGGGATCGCGACGCGCCGCTGGTGGTGCATTGCTATGCCGGCATCAGCCGCTCCACCGCGAGCGCCTTTGCCGCCGTGTGCGCACTCAATCCGGATCGCGACGAGACCGAGATCGCGAAGAAGATCCGGGCAGCTTCCCCGATCGCCTCGCCGAACCGCCGCATCGTCGGCCTCGCCGACCGTGCGCTGGGGCGCAACGGCCGCATGCTGCGCGCGCTCGATGAGATGGGCCCGGGCGCGATGATGGTCGAGGGCCGCCCCTTCGTGATCGAGCTCGAATGATCATTGCGCACCACAGCACAGGTGCGCTCCCTCTCCCGCTTGCGGGAGAGGGGCGGGGAGAGGGTATCGCCGCATCGGGACAGTCCCCTAGAGGAGAAAGCCCTCACCCGGCGCTGTGCGCCGACCTCTCTCGCAAGCGGGAGAGGTTACAGCGAGCCCGCGGCGAGACCGGGTCAATCAATTGGCATACCTATCTCATCACTCACGCGACCGCCGTCGCATGAGAGAAAAGCTGCTGACGCCGATCGAGATCGGCCTGACTGCCGCGATCGTCGCGATCGAGGATCACGAGCCGCTGATCCTCACCGCGCGCGACAGTGACGGACTGGCGGGCCTGCCGTTCGGCCCGTTCGATGCGCCGAGCCATCGCACTTTCGAGATCGGCCTGCGGGCCTGGGTCGAGGAACAGACGGGGCTACGGCTCGGCTATGTCGAACAGCTCTACACGTTCGGCGATCGCGGCCGGCATGCCGAGGCCGGCGATACCGGCGCGCACATGGTGTCGATCGGCTATCTCGCACTGACGCGCGCCATCGGCGGCGAACTCGCAGCCACGAGTGCGAGCTTCGCGCCATGGTATCGCTTCCTGCCTTGGGAGGACCGGCGCGAGGGCCCGCCCGCGATCGTCGCGCGCGACATCATCCCGGCATTGACCGAGTGGGCCGAAGAGGAGACGTCGGAGACGACGCGCGCATTGCCGCGCAAGGATCGGGTGCGGTTCTATTTCGGTCTCGACGGCGCGTCCTGGGACGAGGAGCGCGTGCTCGACCGCTACGAGCTCCTGTACGAGGCCGGGCTGGTCGAGGAAGCGCGGCGCGACGGTCGCCCTGCGGCATTAGCGCGCAAGGCACTGCCCGCGCTCGGCACATCCATGCGCTTCGACCACCGCCGGATTCTTGCGACAGCGATCGCGCGGCTGCGTGCCAAACTGAAGTATCGTCCTGTGGTCTTTGAACTTTTGCCCGCCGAGTTCACACTCACGGAATTGCAGTATACGGTGGAGGCGATCTCCGGCCGACACCTGCACAAACAAAATTTCCGCCGCCTGGTCGAAATGGAAGCCCTGGTCGAACCGACCGGGGTGATGTCGACACAGACGGGCGGACGTCCGGCGGCGCTCTACCGCTTCCGTCGCGACGTGCTCCAGGAGCGGCCCGCGCCGGGCTTGCGCGTACGCTCCCGGCGCTAACCCGAGATATGTGTGATCGGCCCCTGCCCGCCGATTGCCTGGAGGCTTTATGTCTGACGGCCCGTTTGACGTCTTCGCGCTGATCATTGCGGTCATCGCTTTCATCATCGCGATCAAGGCCTCCAGCCAGGCGGCTGAGCTGCGACGACGGCTGAGCTCGCTCGAAGCGACGTTCCACGCGCAACGGCCCGTGCAGCCGCCGCGGATCCCGGCAGATGTGTGGGCTGAAGCGTCCGCGACGACTTCCGCAGCGCCGCCGTCGCTTGTGCCCCAAGCCGAAGTGGTGCCCGAAGCGCCGCCCCCGCTCATCACCGAGGATGTTTCACCGCCACCGCTCGCAGCGAACACCGGGGCCGACGCGACGCCGCCGCTGCCCGCACCCGCGCCCGGCTTCGAGGAACGGCTCGGCACCCGCTGGGTGGTGTGGATCGGCGGCCTTGCGCTCGCGCTCGGCGGCTTCTTCATGGTGCGCTATTCGATCGAGGCCGGCCTCGTCGGCCCCGGCGTGCGCGTGTTCCTTGGCGGCGTTTTCGCGCTGGCGCTGCTGGGGGCCGGCGAATGGTCACGCCGCAAAGAGGGCATCTCCAATATCGCCGCGCTGCCGATCGCCAACATTCCCGCGATTCTCACCGCGGCCGGCACGGCGGTGGCGTTTGCGACCATCTACGCGGCTTACGCGCTCTATGGCTTCCTCGTGCCCGCGACCGCCTTCGTGCTGCTCGGCCTCGTCGCGCTCGGCACGCTGGCCGCGGCGCTCTTGCACGGGCCCGCGCTCGCGGGCCTCGGCGTGGTCGGCGCGTTCGTGACGCCGATCCTCGTCTCCAGCGACAAGCCGGACTATTGGGCGCTCTACATCTATCTCGCCATCGTCACCGCCGCGAGCTTCGGCCTCGCTCGTATCCGGCTGTGGCGCTGGCTTGCAGTCACCACCATCGCCTTCGCCGTGCTCTGGATCTTTCCGGGACTAGATACCAGCGACTTGCAGGTCGCACCGCACGCTTTCCATGTGATCGCAGGCTTCGTTCTTGCCGCTCTTCTCGTGGTCTGCGGCTTCATGTTCGGCCCGACGATCGAGGACGGCGAGATCGAACCGGTCTCGTCCGGCTCGCTCGGTGCCTATCTGTTCGGCGCGATGCTGATCGTGCTGTCGAGCGCGCATGCGGACCTGGCGCTGATCGCTTTCGCGCTGCTGGTCGGCGCGACGCTGCTTGTCGCCTGGCGCGCGCCGGCGGCCACCGGCGCACTCGGCGCGGCGGCCGCAACCGTCTTCGTCGTGTTCGCCGAATGGGCGGTGCGCGCCAATCCCGACATGCTGGTGCTGCCGGGCGGCCCCATCGCCGGCATCGCACCGACGGCGATCGACAGTGCGGTGACACTGCATCTGGTGATGGCGGCGATCTTCGCCGCCGGCTTCGGCATCGCGGGCTTCCTCGCGCAGGGCCGTTCGAACTCGGCGATCATTCCGGTGGTGTGGTCGGTCGCCGGTGTCGCGACGCCGATCGCGATCCTGGTCGCGCTCTACACACGGATCGCGCATCTCGACCGCTCGATTCCGTTCGCCATCCTCGCGGTGCTGCTCGCCGCCGCCTTTGGCGCTGCCACCGAAGCCCTTGCGCGCCGCGAGTCCCGGCCGGGCGCCATGATCTCCACGGCCTTGTTCGCGACCGGCACGCTCGGTGCGCTGGCGCTGGCGCTGACGTTTGCGCTGGAGAAGGGCTGGCTCACGATCGCACTGGCGCTGATGTCGCTCGGCACCGCCTGGATCTCGATGCAGCGGCCGATCCCGTTCCTGCGCTGGCTGGCCGCGATCTTCGCAGGCCTCGTCACCGCCCGGATCGGCTATGATCCGCGCATCGTCGGCGACGCCGTCGGCACTACGCCGATCTTCAACTGGCTGTTGTGGGGCTACGGCCTGCCGGCGGCATCGTTCTGGGCGGCGAGCTTGTTCCTGCGCCGCCGCGCCGACGACGCCCCTCTGCGCATGGTC
Organism: Bradyrhizobium sp. Kon58; assembly: GCF_055807455.1. Lineage (NCBI taxonomy): Bacteria > Pseudomonadati > Pseudomonadota > Alphaproteobacteria > Hyphomicrobiales > Nitrobacteraceae > Bradyrhizobium > Bradyrhizobium sp. Kon58. The sequence goes on along the minus strand of NZ_JBVVOT010000028.1, from coordinate 73,692 downwards.
GAGAGCGCCGCGATCCTGTTCACCGCCCTCCTCGCTTTCATGGAGATCCGCCATTTTGCGACCGGCGGCAACATGACGGACGCACCGTCGCTGCTGGAATGCGCGCTGCAGGTCTGCGTCATGCTCGCCATGGCGATCGGGCTGGAGCGTCTGCGGCAGCGCAGCCGCAGCATCGTGCACAATGTCGGCGCGGTCGTGCTCACGGCAATCGCCGGGCTCGTCGGCGTGTTCGGCCTCTTGATCCTGGAGAACCCGCTGCTGTGGCGCACTGACGTTGGCGGCGCCGTGTTCAACCTGCTGCTGCTCGGCTACGCGCTGCCGGCGGTGCTGATGCTGCTGCTGTCCTATGCCGTGGCCGGCCAACGCGGCAAGGCCTACGCCAACACGATTGCGGGCGGCGCGCTGCTGTTCGCGCTTGCCTATGTCACGCTGGAGATCCGCCGCTTCTATCACGGCCCGATCCTCTCCGCCGGGGCGACCACGGGCGCCGAGCAATATACCTATTCGATCGGCTGGCTCGGCTTCGGCGTGGTGCTGCTGGGCGTCGGCATTCTCGTCAATTCCGAGCGGGCGCGGCTGGCGTCGGCCGTCGTGATCGCGTTGACGATCCTGAAGGCCTTCGTCATCGACATGTCGACGCTGACGGGCGTCTACCGCGCGCTGTCGTTCATGTGCCTCGGCATCGTGCTGGTCGCGATCGGCTGGCTCTACCAGCGTATCCTGTTCCGGCGGCAGGTCGCACCGCCGCCGGCTCCGCAGACGAGCATTTGAGGATCAGGCCGCGCGAACCGATTCCAGGAATTGCGCGACCTCGACCTTGAGACGGGTGCTGTCCGTCGCCAGCGATTTCGCCGCCGACAGCACCTCGTTCGAGGCCTCGCCGGTCTCAATCGCACCGCGCTGCACGTCGGTGATGTTCGACGAGACCTCCTGCGTGCCGACCGAGGCCTGCTGCACGTTACGCGAGATTTCCTGCGTGGCCGCGCCCTGCTCCTCGACGGCGGCGGCAATGGCCGCAGCCACCTCGGACAGCCGCTCAATGGTGCCGCCGATCTCCTGGATGGCACTGACTGATTCCTGCGTCGCTGCCTGGATGCCCGAGACCTGCGCCCCGATCTCACCGGTCGCTTTCGCGGTCTGCTCCGCCAGCGCCTTGACCTCGGAGGCGACGACCGCGAAGCCCCGGCCGGCTTCACCGGCACGCGCGGCCTCGATGGTCGCGTTCAGCGCCAGCAGATTGGTCTGCCCTGCGATGGTGTTGATGAGCTCGACGACGTCGCCGATGCGGGACGCCGCCTGCGATAGTGCGTTGACGCGATCGTTGGTCCGCGCCGCCTGCTCGACGGCCTCCGCCGCCATCCGCGCCGAATCCTGCACGCGGCGGCTGATCTCGGTGATGGAGGACGACAGCTCCTCGGAAGCGGATGCCACCGCCTGGACGTTGGTCGAGGCTTCCTCGGAGGCGGCTGCGACGACGGTCGCGAGTTCCTGTCCGCGCTGCGCGGTGTTGGTCAGCGTCGAGGCAGAGGCCTCGAGCTCGGTCGAGGCCGAGGACACGGTCCCGACCACCTCGCCGATCATGGCTTCGAATTTGCGGGTGATGGCGTCGACGCGGCGGCCGCGTTCGATCTTGGCTTCGGCGTCGCGCGCAGCGGCCTCGTCGGCGGCCTTCTTGGCGATCAGCGCCTCCTTGAAGATCTGCAGCGCATCCGCCATCGAGCCGATCTCGGTCTTCTCGCCGCGATGCGGCACCTCGGCCGAAAGGTCGCCCTCGCCCAGCGACTGCATCGGACGGATGATCGAGGCAATGCCACGGGAAACGTCGCGCACGAGATAATAGGCGGCGCCGATCGCGATCACGACCGAAAGCACGATGATGCCGACCAGCACGCGGAAGATCATGGCATAGCTGTCGGCGGCCTGCTTGGTCTCCAGCTCGGCGCCGCGATTGTTCATCTCGATGCCCTTCTGAAGCAGGGGGTCGGCGGCCTGCGCCATCTTCGCGACCTTGGTCTGCAGCAGCTCGTTGGCGTCGGCCGGGAAACGCCCAACGCCCTTGCGCGACAGCGCCATCACGTCCTGCACGCCGTTCAGATACTCGGCCCACGCCGTGCTCCATTGCCCATAGAGCGAGCGCTCCTCGGCGGAGGTGATCAGCGGCTCATAAACCTTGCGGGTCTGGTCGATACGCGCCCGGAGCGAGGCGAGGCGCTTCTCGGCGGCGTCCTTGCCCTCAACGGTGTCCTGCATCAGATGCAGACGCAGCGCGACGCGCAGCTCGTTGATGTCGGCGCGAAGCGAGCCGAGCGCGCGCACGCTGGGCAGCCAGCTCTCCGCGATCTCGACCGTATGGGAATTGATGTTCTGCATGGTGCCGATCGCCGTCACGCCGACGCCGGCGAGCGAAAGGACGAGGACCGACAGCACGGCCAGAAGCTTGAAGACGATGGACAATTTCGACATCACGACAAATCCCGATGTTACCTAGCAACGCGCAAATTGTCTGCGCCGCAAATCGCCACGACGGTGGCGAGACGGAGGTCAGTTCAACAATGCTGGCTGGTTCTTATCCCGTGAGATTGCACACATAGTCGCAAGCAGGCGTTAACAGGGACCTACGTAAAGTTACGGGACACTTCCGACAGTCGTTATTTCTCATGCAACCGTCTGTTGCAGCTCACAGCCAGCTCATGCTGCCACGCGCAGCCGGCCCGCTTGCGCCGCAACATGCGACCGACGCGGCGGCTGTCACGCCGCCCGCACCGATTCCAGAAAGCGCGCGACCTCGCTCTTCAGCCGGTGGCTTTCCTGCGAGAGCGATTGCGCTGCCGAATGCACCTGCGCCGAGGCAGCCCCGGTTTCGCCTGCCCCGCGCTGGACGTGGCCGATGTTCGCGGAGACTTCGGAGGTGCCATTCGCGGCGTGCTGGATATTGCGGGAGATCTCCTGAGTGGCGGCGCCCTGTTCCTCGACCGCGGCGGCGATGGTCGACGAGATCTCCGACATCCGCGCGATGGTGTCGCCGATCTCCTTGATCGCACCGGCTGAGTCTTGCGTCGCGTTCTGGATCGCACCGATGTGCTGGCTGATCTCGCCGGTCGCTTTCGCAGTCTGCTCGGCGAGCGCCTTCACTTCGGTCGCGACCACGGCAAAGCCCTTGCCGGCTTCGCCCGCCCGCGCCGCCTCGATCGTCGCGTTGAGCGCCAGCAAATTGGTCTGGCTGGCGATGGTGTTGATCAGCTCGACCACGTCGCCAATGCGGGAGGCGGCCTTGGTCAGCTCGGCGACGCGCGCATTGGTGCGCTGGGCCTGCTCGACGGCGACATCGGCAACACGCGCCGATTCCTGCACCTGACGGCTGATCTCGGAGATCGAGGAGGTCATTTCCTCGCTCGCTGAAGACACCGACTGCACGTTCGCGGAGGCCTCTTCGGAGGCGGCCGCCACGACGGTGGCAAGCCCGTTGCCGCGCTCGGCCGCCTGGGTCAGCGTGTTCGAGGACGCCTCGAGCTCGGTTGCAGCCGACGAAACAGTATCGATGATCTCGCCGACCGCGCCTTCGAAATTATCGGCGAGCCGGTGCATGTCGGCCTTGCGCTGCTGGCGCCCGCGCGCATCGGCTTCGATCTGCTCGGTGCGCAGCCGCTCGGCTTCCGCCATATTGGTCCTGAACACCTCGACGGCGCCGGCCATCTCGCCGATCTCGTCTCTGCGCCCGACGCCGGGAACGGAAATCGAAAGCTCGCCGCGCGCTAGCCGCGTCATCGCGCCGACCATGCCTGCAAGCGCTTTCGAAATCGAACGTCCCAGAAGGAATCCGACCGCGGCGAGCACGAGGACGGTGACGCCGAAGGCGACGGCCATCCACAGCCGCACGGAATCGCGGGTCGCAGCCTCTGCAGCTTCGGCTTTCCTGTAGAGGTCTTCGACTGTGTTGCGCACCTCGATCATGCCCGGTTCCAACCCACGGAAGGTTTTCATCATGCTGGCGTCGAGGGCAGCAGTTTGCTGCGCGGTCTCCACCCAGGACGCGAACTCGGACTGGTATTTCTGCAGCTTGGCTGTGATGTCGTTCATCACGGCCGTAGGGACTGCGACGACCTCTATCGCCTTGGAGAATTCGGCTGCGGCCTTCTTCATCTCGGCGATGTATTTTGGATCGCGCCGCAGCATGAAGTCCTTCTCATGCCGGCGCATCATCAGCATCCAGCTCGTGCTCCTGGGATCGTCGATCTCCTTGAGCTTGGCTTCGATGTCGTGCACCGCGGCGCGGAGCGAGCCGGATAGGCCCAGCGTCTCGTTCAGGCCGAGCCGGGTCTCCGCGGCCACCAATTTGCCGAAGTCCGAGGCGTATCGCTTGAAGTCGTCCTGGGCCTGCTTCATCCGGTCGGACAGCGCGCTCATGCCGCCGGCCGCCATCAGACGCTCGATTTCTTCGAAATCGCGATTGATCGGCCCGATCAACTCCGCGTGGGCCTTGGCGTAGCTCTCGTTGCGGCGCTGCTGAAAATTCTTCTCGTTGCGGCGCGCCTCCAGCATCTCGATCGAGAGCTGCTTGTCGAGATCCGCAATCGCGCGAGCCCGGTTGGCAACGTCGCGCGAGGCGTCCTGGGAGAGACTGCCCATCTCATAGATCGCGCCGAAGGCGACGAGACCCAACAATCCGAACAGTCCGATCGCCATGACCTTATGGGTGAGGCGAATGGAAGGGCCACTCATGGGATGTGCTCCAATACGATGGATACGCAATGCAAGGAGGGCGACTCGGCACCCGGAATATTGCGGAGATCATGACTGAATCGGTTTTCCGGAAGGTTAACCGTGCGGCTCTTCGCACCGCGGCATCCAGCTGCGAACGCATGCGAGCCACCGGGCGTCTTCGCGCGGCGGTTGCAGTCGGTCGATGACGGCGGCCGCGTCACGCTGCGCGCACGGTATCGAGGAAGTTGCCGACCTCGAGCTTGAGGCGGTTGCTGTCGCCTGACAGCGACTGCGCCGCCGCCAGCACCTGCGACGACGCCGAGCCGGTCTCGCTCGCGCCGCGCTGCACGTCGGTGATGTTGGCCGAGACCTGATGGGTGCCTTCCGCCGCCTGCTGCACGTTGCGGGAGATTTCCTGTGTCGCCGCGCCCTGCTCTTCCACGGCAGCCGCGATGGTGGAGGAAATCTCCGACAGCTTCTCGATAGTGCCGCTGATGTCCTTGATTGCGCCGACCGAATGCTCGGTCGCGGTCTGGATGCTGGCGATCTGCTGCCCGATCTCGCCGGTGGCCTTCGCGGTCTGTTCGGCGAGTGCCTTGACCTCGGAGGCGACGACCGCAAAGCCGCGACCGGCTTCGCCGGCGCGCGCGGCCTCGATGGTCGCGTTGAGCGCCAGGAGATTGGTCTGACCTGCGATGGTGTTGATCAGCTCGACCACGTCGCCGATCCGCGTCGCCGCCCTGGACAATTCGCTGACACGCTCGGTGGTGACACGCGCCTGGCCGACAGCTTCGTTGGCCACGCGGGCCGATTCCTGCACCTGCCTGCTGATCTCGGTGATAGAAGACGACAGCTCCTCGGTCGCCGACGCCACCGCCTGCACGTTGGTGGACGCCTCCTCGGAGGCCGCAGCAACCATGGTCGTGAGCTGCTGCCCGCGCTCCGCGGTCGATGTGAGCGTCGACGCCGAGGCTTCGAGCTCGGTCGCTGCCGAGGACACGGTATTGACGATCTCCCCGATCGCGGCTTCGAAGCCGTCGGCCAGCTTCCGCATCTCCGCCTTGCGCTGCTCGGCTGCCCGCCGCTCGGCCGCAGCGTGATCGCCGCGCATGCGTTCGACTTCGAGGCCGTTTTGCTTGAAGACTTCAACGGTCCGCGCCATCTCGCCGACCTCGTCACCTCGGCGGGTGCCTGGCACGACCGTCGTGAAGTCGCCATTGGCGAGCCCACCCATCGCAACCGAAATGGCTGAAAGCGGCTTGAGGATCCGGCCAAAGGTGATCCAGAAACTGAGGCCAGCGAGCATCACCGAGGCGCAGAGCAACACGACCGTGAAAGCGAAATTACGAGTGCTGCCTTCTGCCTGCATCGTGGCTTCGCGGTCAGCGGCCGCGCCGATGGCTTCACCGAGCTTCAGCACCGCATTGATGCCGGCGGTGGCCCGCGTGAAGTACTCGGGTCCCGTGATCTTGTAGTCCCCGGCTTCGCCACCGGCGAGCACAAGCGCCCGCGTTTCACCGTAGGCTCCAAAATAGGACTTCTCGACCTCCGTCATCGCCTCGCCGATCTGCACGGCGAGGTCCGCGCGCAGCCGCACCGGCAATACCGTGTCCCATGCGAGTTCGACCTTGGCCCGCAGCGCCGAAAGGCGCTCATAGCCCTCCATCCCGAGCTTCGCGCGCGCACCGACGACCCCAGCGAGCAGGGCCCGCTCCCTTCCGGCATTCTCGGCCATCTGAGCTGTCAGATGTCGCAAGCCGATGAGCTGGGCCAGCCTTGCCACAGGCGGGCTGGTGAGCGTCTCGAGCGTCAGCCTCAAGCGGTTGCTCGCGACGTCGATCACCTCCGTAATTGTTGGCGCGAAGCCATCTACGAGGTCAGCCTCGCGTTCGACGCGCGGGCGCGACATTCCCGCGTCGGCTTTCTCACGCAAGAGACGCAGCGCCTCGAATTTCGCCGCGGCGTCCGCAATTTGTCTTTGCCCCGCTGTCATTTCGGGAATCGCGCTGATATCGAGGACGGCTTGGCGAAAGGCCTCGTCGGCCGTCGCGCGCGCCTTTGCGATTTCGGCACGGCGCTCGGCGCTGACGACATCAGGAGACTTCAGCACGGCGTTGGTCAGCCCGCGTTCAATGGCCCAATGTCCTGCGCTGCGCAGCAGCAGATGGGCAACTGCATTGACCTTCAGGAATGCCTCGGACTCTCGCCGCTTGAGGATGGCCTCATAGGCGATGAATCCAGCCGAGGCCAACCCCAGCAAGACCAGGGCAGAGATGATGATCGGCAAGATCGTGCCGATCCGAACATTTCCAAGCCGACTCCACGCGCTGACGGCCTGAGTTCGGACCTGCTGATGATGAGCAGGGCTCAACATGCTACGTTTCCCCCAAAGGAAACACGCAGCCAAGTCCTTGCCGGCTGCATGGACGTTGATCGCCCTTGCCGGAGAATCTAGTCCTCGAGCTTCGCATTCTGGTTAACGGGAGGGCCCGGAGAAATACTGGGATTTCAGCCCAAATAATTGAAATGGAAGAGATAATTTCGCGAGCAAGTTGTAAATTTCAGCTTGAGGTCGCCACTGTTTACTTTTGCAGCCGACGTTCGCCGAAGGCATGCGCGAGACGTTCGCGGCGACGATCGGATGCAAAAACGCCCCGCCTAAGGAGGCAGGGCGTCTTCCGAACTGTCTGGAACGAGGTTCTTAGGCGGCGCGCACGGAATCGAGGAACTTGCCGACCTCGAGCTTGAGGCGGTTGCTGTCGCCGGACAGCGACTGCGCTGCTGCCAGCACTTGCGAGGATGCCGATCCAGTTTCGCCCGCACCGCGCTGCACGTCGGTGATGTTGGACGAGACCTGATGGGTACCTTCGGCCGCCTGCTGCACGTTGCGCGAGATCTCCTGCGTCGCCGCGCCCTGCTCTTCGACGGCCGCAGCGATCGTGGATGATATCTCGGACAGCTTTTCGATGGTGTTGCTGATGGCGCTGATCGCGCTGACCGAGTCCTGCGTCGCGGCCTGAATGCCGGAAATCTGCTGGCCGATCTCGCCGGTCGCCTTCGCAGTCTGCTCGGCAAGCGCCTTGACTTCGGAGGCGACGACGGCAAAGCCGCGGCCGGCCTCGCCGGCGCGCGCGGCCTCGATGGTGGCATTGAGCGCCAGCAGGTTGGTCTGGCCGGCGATGGTGTTGATCAGCTCGACCACGTCGCCAATGCGAGCCGCCGCCTTGGACAATTCGCCGACACGGTCGGTCGTGGTTCGGGCCTGGGTCACCGCCTCGCTCGCGACCCGCGCCGATTCCTGCACCTGGCGGCTGATCTCGGTGATCGAGGACGACAGCTCTTCGGTCGCGGAGGCAACCGACTGCACGTTGGTCGACGCCTCCTCGGAGGCCGCAGCCACAACTATCGTCAGTTCCTGTGCCCGCTCCGCCGTCGAAGTCAACGTCGAGGCCGAAGCCTCGAGCTCCGTCGCGGCCGAGGAGACGGTATCGACGATCTCGCCGACGGCGCCTTCGAAACTATCGGCAAGCCTGCGCATATCGGCCTTGCGCTGCTCGGCCGCCACCTGCTCCTGCCGCATCTTGGCTTCCGCTTCCCCGCGCGCCTTCTGCTCCGATACGACCTTGAATTTCTCGACGGCCGCAGCGACGCCGCCGACCTCGTCCTTGCGGCCGAGACCCGGCAGGACAACAGAGAAGTCACCACCAGCGAGCTTGTCCATGGCAACCGTGAGCGCGCGGATCGGCCGCGCGATGGTCAGGAAGGACATCAGCCACGAACCAATGAGAACGAGCACGGCGCACGCGCCGACCACCATGCCGAGACGCTCGCTCGCGGCCATCTCCTGTGCCGCGGCCGCGATTTCTTCGTCGCCTTTGTGCTTGGCGAAATCGGCAATCTCGCTGGTCAAATTATCCAGCTGCGTAGCGAGCGGCAGCGTCACCTCACGGATGTGGCGCGCGCCTTCCTCGGAAATCTTGGCGGCGCGGACCGGGTCCGTGGCCGCAACGGCAATGGCCTCGCTGCGAACAGAGGCGTTCTGCTGCGCGCCCTTCAGGTAATCGGCGGACGTCAACTTGAGCTTCTCCATCCGCGCGCGATTTTCCGGTGAGTGCGCCAATCTGAGCATGGAATCGACGACGCCGTTCAGCGCTTTCGACCGCTCCAGCAGAGTCTCGCTCGCCTTTTGCAAGTCACCCTGATTGTTGGCGAGACGCATGTCCCGTACAGCGAGCTGCATGCCGCGTATCCCAAGCTTGGCTTCGGTGGCCTCGCGCACCAATTCCTGCTGCGCAAGCGCGCCTTGGTTGGAATGACGCACGGTGTTGTTGCCGATGACCTGGCTCGCGATCATGGCGCCGACGAGAACAACGCCGAACACCGAAGCGAGCGCGAGCTTGGTACCGATTTGCAGATTCTGGATGAGTCTCGACATGAGGGCGTTTCCCGGGATTGCGCGGCCAAGTCATTGTCGGCCGCCCTCGGCGTTGATCGCCCTTGCCTAAAAACTGAGCTTCAGGTGTGGTTATCCGGTTAACAACCGTCCCCGGACAAATACCGGACTCACCGGAAAATCCCTTGAAAAATGGCACGGTCCGCGCGCTTAACAGGTTAACCACACGCGGCGGTAGGATGCCCGATTTCTAACCAGTACGACCAAGGGCCTTCTGGCTCTCGCCGATCAGGCTGATCCGAAACACCGGCTCCTTGTTCTCGTCGAGCAGCTCCATGCGCCATTCGGCGTCCTGTTTCAGGCCGCGCGAGATGCCGCCGAGCAAATTGGCACAGACTTCGGTCATCTCGGTCCAGGCCGCAGCGCGATCCTCGAACTCATACGGCTGGTCGGCAGCACCGGAATAGCGGCCCGTGCTGATACGGAAGAAGTACAGCGACATCGTTGAACCCTTTTATCGGGCCGCGCCCCCGGCCGTACGCAAACTGGGGTGCGAACAGCTACCAACGCATGAAAGCCGCCGTCCGTATGACTACGGCGCGGCGGCTTCGTGTTTGACGGCAGCTCTCAACGACAAAGTGCGCGGGCTGTCCCGCGACCCAACTCACTGGGTGGAGCGACGAAGCTCCAGTGGAGCGTCGTCCTTGGCGGGCTCCGATTTGGCTTGCGGCTTCACCGGCTCGAGCCGGCTACTCTCGACACGCGGGGTCTCGACACGCGCGGCGACTTCGGTGTTGGGCGTGCCGACCGAACCCGTGTGTTCCGAAGTGCGCAGCGAGCGTGGCCGCGCCACGGCGCGCGCCATCAGCATCTGGTTGCCGCCCTGGTGATGGAAGTCGCAATAGGCGAAGCCCATCCCCGATACCGAGCCGCGGAAACTGCGATCGTCGGTCTTTTCAAGGTTGAAACAGGGCTCGAACGGAATGCCCTTGATGGAGGCGCAGACGTTCTGGCCGCGGATCTGAAGCGTGTTGCCCGGCAGGCGGAGATGTTTCACCGGACCTGCACCCGAGAACTGCACGGCCCCGGCGGCGCCGAGGTCGTCCATGATGCGGCCAGCGCCGCGGGTGCCGTCAAAACAGGTGAAAGCAAACACCTTCCCGGCGACGAAGCGGCGCGCCTCATCGGCGTTCATGCTTCCAGCAATGGCCGGCGCAAGCGTCGCTACCGCCGTGACCGCCCCCAACACAATACGCGCAAGCATGCTCAACTCCGAACCAACCCCGCAGCGGGCTATGCCTTATCTCTTTACCCGCTGCTTACCATACTAACCATGGCGACATTGAAGCAGCATGGTTGGTAAAGTCTGAACGCCGTTAGACAATTTTTACAACGGTGCGACCGCGGACCTGGCCGGCCAGGATTTTCGCGCCCCACTCCGGAACGTCGGAAAGCGAAATTTCGTGAGTGATTTCAGCTAGTTTCGTCCGGTCCAGATCGGATGCCAGGCGCTGCCAGGCGGCTTTCCGCGGCTCGATCGGGCACATCACGGAATCGATGCCGAGAAGGCACACCCCGCGCAAAATGAAGGGTGCGACGGAAGACGGCAGGTCCATGCCGGCGGCCAAGCCGCAGGCCGCGATCGCGCCGCCATACTTCGTCATCGACAGCAGATTTGCGAGCGTGGTCGAGCCGACGCTGTCGACGCCGCCCGCCCAGCGCTCCTTGGCGATGGGCTTGGCGGCCGCCGACAGTTCGTTGCGGTCGATCACCTCAGTCGCGCCGATCTCTTTCAGATAGTCCGCTTCGGACGCACGTCCCGTGGAGGCGATGACGTGATAGCCGAGCTTCGAGAGCACGGCGGTCGCAACCGAGCCGACGCCGCCCGCCGCGCCCGTCACCACGACCGGACCGCTGTTCGGCGACACTCCGTGCTTCTCCAGCGCCAGCACGGACAGCATCGCGGTGAAGCCGGCGGTGCCGATCGCCATGGCGTCGCGCGCCGACAGGCCCTGCGGAAGCGCGACCAGCCACTCGCCTTTCACCCGCGCCTTCTCGGCATAGGCGCCGAGATGGGTCTCGCCCATGCCCCAGCCGGTGCAGACGACCTTGTCGCCCGCCTTCCATTGCGGATGCGAGGACTGCTCAACCGTGCCGGCGAAATCGATACCGGCAATCATCGGGAAGCGGCGCACCACCGGCGCCTTGCCGGTGAGCGCAAGGCCGTCCTTGTAGTTCAACGTCGACCATTCCACGCGCACGGTGACGTCGCCCTCCATCAGCTCGGCTTCGTCGAACTGCGTGAGCTGCGCGGTGGTGCCCTTGTCCGCCTTGTCGATCCGGATCGCCTTGAAAGTGGCCACAGCTAAACTCCCTGACTTGTTTCAGGCGATGTTTAGCCGATCAGGCAGGCTGCGCAACCGCCCGCTGGACCGGTTTCTCCACGATCGGAAGATTGATCATCGCCGAGAGCACGCCGAACAGGATCGAGAGCCACCAGATCGGCGTGTAGGAACCGAACCGCTCGAATACGATGCCGCCGAGCCAGACGCCGAGGAAGCCGCCGACCTGATGGCTGACGAAGGCGAAGCCATAGAGGGTGGCGAACCAGCGCGTGCCGAACATGATCGCGACCAGCGCCGAGGTCGGCGGCACGGTCGACAGCCAGGTCAGGCCGGAGACCGCGCCGAACGCAATCGCCGAGAACGGCGTGATCGGGAACGAGATGAAGGCAAGCGTCGCAAGCGCGCGGGTGAAATAGATGGTCGAGAGGATGTAGCGCTTGGGCAGTGAGTTCTGGAGATAACCGACGCTGAGCGATCCCATGATGTTGAACAGTCCGATCGCCGCGATCACCCAGCCACCGATTTGCGTGGAGATGCCGTTATCGACCAGGAAGGCCGGCAGATGCACCGTGATGAAGGCAAGCTGGAAGCCGCAGGTGAAGAAGCCGAGCACAAGCAGCACGTAGGAGCGATGGCCAAAGGCTTCCGCGAGCGCTTTGGTGAAGGTCTGCTGGTCCGCAGGCGCCGCGTTTGCGGTGCTTGCGACCGGCGGCGTCGAGAGCGCCAGCGCCAGCGGGATGATCAACAACATCAGGAAGCCGAACACGGTGAGCGCCTGCTGCCAGCCGAAATTGTCGATCAGGGCCACTCCAATCGGTGCGAACAGGAATTGCCCGAACGATCCCGCCGCAGTGCCGGCGCCGAGCGCAAGGCCGCGCTTCTCGGCCGGCAAGAGCTTGGTAAAGGCCGACAGCACCAGATTGAACGAGCAGCCGGCGAGACCGAAGCCGACCATGACGCCAGCGCCGATGTTGAGCGACAGCGGCGTCGAGGAATAGCGCATCAGGAGCAAGCCGCCGGCATAGAGCAGAGCGCCGACGCACATCACCCGGAACAAGCCGAAGCGATCGGCGACCGCACCGGCGACCGGCTGGCCCAGTCCCCACAGCAAATTTTGAAACGCGATCGCGAGGCCGAACACGTCGCGGCCCCAGGCATATTCATGGCTCATCGGCTGCACGAAGAAGCCCAGCGCCGAGCGCGGGCCGAAGCCGAGCATCCCGATCGCGCAGCCGCAGAGAATGATGATCGCCGGCGTGCGCCAGGAGGAGGAACGGGAGACCGAACCGAGCTCGCCCATCTGTGTCGACATGCTGTTCCTCGTGCGTCGTCGCGGATTCGCAAATGGCAGCCGCGAGGGAGCCTCGTTTAATGCATCTGCATGAAAACCCCAAGCCAAAAACGATTGCGTTTCGCGAAGAGCTGGCGCCAGAGCATTGCATTTCCTCGCGGCCTCGGACGACGCGCCGAGTGCCCGACTTGACGGAAATGTGTGCGGCGAGATCTGGCGGCTCCAAACACGACGTGCTATTTATTATTTGCTCATATCGAGCATATCGAATGGATCCCCGGCCTGTCGGCCGGATTTCTCAGGCCCTTTATATGCTCACAATGAGTATAACATGCACGGGAGGCTTCGATGCCGCTAACTGGAATTTACGGCCCCGACGACTTTGCCAGCCGGCCCCCAGGCCAGCTCATCACCCCGGTACGGCCCGGGCAGGCGCGAACCGGACCTGCCCTGCCGATGCCTTCGCTGGAATGGACGCCCGAGGTCGAGCGAGCCACCGCGCCGCTTTACGAGCGCGTGAAACACGTCATCCCGCCGATCGAATGGCCGCTGATGGCCCCGACGATCAAGGCGATCAACGAGCTGAAGCAAGCGCGGGGCGCGGTGATCCTCGCGCACAATTACCAGGCGCCGGAGATCTTCCACTGCGTCGCCGACATCGGCGGTGATTCGCTCCAGCTCGCGGTCGAAGCCACCAGGGTGAAGGCCGGCATCATCGTCCAGTGCGGCGTGCACTTCATGGCGGAGACCTCGAAACTGCTCAATCCGGACAAGACGGTGCTGATCCCTGATACACGCGCCGGCTGCTCGCTCGCCGCCAGCATCACTGGCGCTGACGTTCGCCTGCTCCGCGACAGATTTCCCGGCGTGCCTGTCGTTGCCTATGTCAACACCTCCGCGGAGGTGAAGGCCGAGGTCGATATCTGCTGCACCTCGTCGAACGCGGTGCAGGTGGTCGAGAGCCTCAGAGCGCCCAGCGTGATCTTCCTGCCCGACCGCTATCTCGCCACTTACGTGGCCTCGAAGACCGACGTGAAGATCATTGCCTGGAAGGGCGCCTGCGAGGTGCACGAGCGTTTCACTGGCGCCGAGCTGCGCAGCTACCGCGAGGCCGATCCCTCCGTACAGATCATCGCCCATCCCGAATGCCCGCCGGACGTGCTGGCCGAGGCCGACTTCACCGGCTCGACCGCGCACATGATCAACTGGGTGCGTGAGCGGCGGCCGCGTCGGCTGGTGATGATCACGGAATGCTCGATGGCCGACAATGTCCGCGCCGAGCTGCCCGATGTCGAGATGCTGCGTCCCTGCAACATCTGCCCGCACATGAAGCGCATCACACTCGCCAACATTCTGGAGAGCCTGCTGACGCTTCGCGAGGAAGTGACGATCGATCCCGCACTTGCGGACCGCGCAAGGCGCTCGGTCGAGCGGATGATCAATTTAAAGAATTGAGATAAAGCCATGACAAACAACATCAACACGCTCACCCGCTCCGACGACGTCGTCATCGTCGGCGGCGGCCTTGCCGGATTGTTCTGCGCGCTCAAGCTCGCGCCGCGGCCCGTGACATTGATCTCGGCTGCGCCGCTCGGACAGGGCGCGTCGTCCGCATGGGCGCAAGGCGGCATCGCCGCGGCCGTGGGTGAAGGCGATACGCCGGAAGCGCACGCCGCAGATACGATCGCGGTCGGCGGCGGCATAGTCGACCAGGCTGTCGCATTGGAAATCGCGCGCGAGGCAGCACCGCGGATTCACGATCTTCTCGCCTATGGCGTGCCGTTCGACCGCGATCTCGAAGGCAGGCTCGCAGTCGGGCGCGAAGCCGCACACTCGGCGCGGCGTATCGTGCATGTGCGTGGCGACGGCGCGGGCGCTGCCATCATCGCCGCGCTGAGCGATGCCGTGCGGCGCACGCCCTCGATCCGACTGATCGAAGGTTTCGTCGCCGAGACGCTGTTGACCGAGGACGGTGCCGTCACCGGTCTTCAATTGCGCGAAGCTGGCGACGCGGCAGCACGCCCGGTCCTCATCGCCGCGCGCACCGTGGTGCTCGCCACGGGTGGCATCGGCCATCTCTATGCCGTCACCACCAATCCGCGCGAGGCGGGCGGATCCGGCCTTGCGATCGCCGCACGCGCCGGCGCGACCATCGCAGATCCCGAGTTCGTGCAATTTCACCCGACCGCCATCATGGTCGGCCGCGATCCCGCGCCGCTCGCCACGGAAGCCTTGCGCGGCGAAGGCGCGACACTGATCAACGGCCGCGGCGAGCGTTTCATGGCGGCGCGTCATCCGCTCGCCGAGCTTGCACCGCGCGACATCGTGGCCCGCGGCGTGTTCGCGGAGATCTCGGCCGGGCGCGGCGCCTTCCTCGATGCGCGGCAGGCGCTCGGCGCACGTTTTGCCGACAGATTCCCGACCGTCCATGCAAGCTGCATCGCCGCGGGCATCGATCCCGCCACGCAGGTCATCCCGATCGCACCGGCGTCGCACTATCACATGGGCGGCATCGCGGTGGACGATCGCGGCCGCAGCTCGATCGAAGGGCTCTGGGCCGGCGGCGAAGTGTCGTCCACCGGCGCGCACGGCGCGAACCGGCTTGCGTCGAATTCGCTGCTGGAGGCCGTGGTCTACGCCGCGCGCATCGCCGACGACATCGCCGGCCGCACCATTCCCTCGCCCGCCCGCCTTGCGAACGAGGCGACGCTGCGGGGCGGGGCGCCGGATGCTGCGGTCGTGAAGCGGCTGCGGCTGCTGATGAGCACGCATGTCGGCGTGATCCGCGACGGTGACGGGCTTGCGGACGCGGTTCGCTGCTTCGCCGCGCTCGAACGCGAAGCCACGAGCATTGCGGTGCGCAACATGGCCACGGCAGCCCTGCTCGTGGCGGCGTCGGCCTGGAACCGGTGCGAGAGCCGCGGCGCGCATTTCCGCTCCGACCATTCCGCGGACTTTCCCGCACTCGCGCAACGCACGATGACGACGCTCGCAGCAGTGCGCGAGATCGCAGATGGCCTGACCGAACGCCCGACACCGGGCACCGCGCAACCCATGATCGCCTGACGGAGTCTGCCATGATCACCCCAACCTCTCTGCTCTATCCCGACGCCTTCCTCTCCCCGCTCGCGATCGACGAGGCTGTGCACCGCGCGCTCGATGAGGATCTCGGCCGCGCCGGCGACATCACCTCGCTTGCGACGATCCCCGAGGCAACGAAGGCGCAAGCGATCCTGGTCGCACGGCAATCCGGCGTGATCGCCGGCTTGCCGCTGGCGCTCGCCACCCTGCAAAGGCTTTCGCCCGACATCGAGGTACGCGCACATGTTCGCGACGCCGCGCGCGTCGCCCGCGGGCAGCAGGTGCTGACGATCTCGGGGCCGGCACGCGCCATCCTCACGGCGGAGCGGACCGCGCTGAATTTCGTCGGCCGCCTGTCAGGCGTTGCGACGCTCACGGCGGACTATGTTGCGCGCACCGAGGGCACCCGGATGCGGATCTGCTGCACGCGAAAAACCACGCCCGGGCTGCGCGCGTTGGAGAAATACGCGGTACGCTGCGGCGGCGGCTTCAATCACCGCTTTGGTCTCGACGACGCGATCCTGATCAAGGATAACCACATCGCGGTCGCCGGCGGCATCCGTCCCGTGCTGGAGCGCGCCCGCGCCCATGCCGGCCATCTCGTCAAGATCGAGATCGAGGTCGACACGCTTCCGCAGTTGCGCGAGGTGCTCGACACCGGCCTTGCCGACGCCGTGCTGCTCGACAACATGGACATTGCGACGCTGCGCGAGGCCGTTGGGATCAACGAGGGACGCCTCAAGCTGGAGGCATCCGGCGGCGTCACCCTGGACTCGATCGCAGCCATCGCGGCGACCGGCGTCGACTACGCTTCAGCCGGCGCGCTGACGCATTCGGCGCCGAATTTCGACTGCGCGCTGGATATCGAGGCGTGAGGCGGGTCTTCTCCCTCGCCCCGCTTGCGGGGAGAGGGTTGGGGTGAGGGGGAGCCTCCACAGGGAAGGTGAGAGTTGGACTCGTGGAGAGTCCCCCTCACCCAGATTGCATCTTCGATGCAATCTGACCTCTCCCCGCAAGCGGGGCGAGGTAAAGAACGCCTACCTTCGCTCGGTCGCGCCCATCTCGGCGGAGCTCTTGGCTTCCTGGGTGAGCTCGGCGGAGAGCGCGGCGGTCTGCGCGGGGGTGCCCCAGCTCGGTTCCTCGCTGCCGTCGCCCCAGGCGCGCGGGCGATAGAAGGTGTGGACGCCGGTCTTGTACATCTTCTTCATCTCGGCGACCCAGGACGGGCGCACCCAATAGGCGTGGTAGTGCGTGGACTTGCCGACCTCGGGCAGCCAGATCTGGCCGTCGAGCATGGCCTTCGAGATCTTTTTCGCACGCTCCCACATCTCGGGCTCGCGGATCACGTCGGCATTGTTGTCGCAGGCGAAGGTGAACTGGCAGGCGAGGTGGCGGTGCTTGTTTTGATAGACGGCGCCGCACACCGTGTCCGGATATTTTCCGGAGAACACGCGGTTCATCACCACCTGCGCAACCGCCATCTGGCCGCGCACGGCCTCGCCGCGGGACTCGAAATAGACGGCCTCCGCCAGGCATTTTTCGGACTTCGCGCGCGACTTGTCGTCGAGCGCGAGCCGTTCCGCCGGCGATCTGGCGCGCTGGTTGTCGACGTTGACCTCACCTTTCGGCGCGACGCTCTCGCCGCTTTCGATATCCTTCGCAATATCCTCCGACGGCGGCGACAGTGAGGCCGTCACCTTCATGTCGGGGTCCGGCATCACGATCAGCGGCTCCGCACCGGGTTGCCAGCTCTCGATGCTCTCGACGTTGCCGCCGAGCGAGGACCTGCCGAAGAACAGGTTCGAGGTCTTGATGCGGAATGGATCGCGCGGCGGTGCAGCCGGAATGGTGGCCTGCTTCAGCGCTTCGAGCGGTTGGAGCGCGAGCGAGCGCGCAGCGTCGCTGGCTTGTGGCGCATTGGTGTATTGCGGCAGCGGCGGCGCGCGTAGCGCTTCCGCAAGTTCGGGATCGAGCGCGGCCGCGGACTCCGGCGACATCGCCGGTGGCAGCGCGACGGTCTTGGCGCCGAACACCGAGCTGTTCGACGTCGCGGGGTCTTCCTGCGTCGGCGCTGCCGTCGGCGCGCCCGCTTCGGGAGCTTGCGTCGGTGTGACCGTTGCGAGGCGATCACCCTTCATGGAGCGATCGACCTTGGGAAAATCGGCGGCCTGGTAGCGCGGGGGCGCCTGGAGCGCCGGATTGCGGCTGATCGCGCCGGTGATGTCGCGGCCGTCAAGGCTCGCGAGACGAACCATCGCGCTCTGCGGAGCCGAAGTGCCGATCGGCCGGGAAAAACTGTAAGTGGCCAGCTGTATGGAGGAGGCAGCAGAGAACACCTGCTTCTGCCAACGCTCCGCGACGCCGGGTTGGCGCGCCAGCAGCGAGGCAATGTCCTGATAGCCGGTCTCTCTCGGCATCAATGCGAAGATGCAGAGACCGATACCGAAGGACGCGAACCGCGCGCCCTTCGGATGGGTACGCAACAAAAACATCGATACGCTCACGCTACGCTTACGCTAGAAAAATCGAGCCGCAGTACATCCGTGCAATTCGATCTTTCTCGTGAGTATCTAATTTAGGTTGCCGGGGCGTTAATCGGCGTTGCGCATGCGGCACACGCAAGCAATCGCAGGTGTTTTCACGGGGTGATGATGCGCGTTGGTAAACGCGCTCTCACGCGACGAGGTAAACAATTGGTCAACGCGAATGGTGAAGGAACTCTTGCCTGCACGTGTCATTACGGGACGCGCGATGGGTTCCCGGTGTTGCGCGATGTTCTCACACGCACGCTCCTCAAGCTCTTCATTGCGAGGAGCTCTTGCGACGAAGCAATCCAGACTGCTGCCGCACGAAGATTCTGGATTGCTTCGCTACGCTCGCAATGACGGCGTGGAAGCAGTCGAGCCTCAAAAAGAAAGAGGCGGGGCTTGGCCCCGCCTCTCCGGATTCAGCATTTCAGATCGGTTATGCCTGGCTCGCTACCGCCTTGCCGAGCGCAGCTTGCGCGGCGGCGAGGCGGGCGATCGGGACGCGGTAGGGCGAGCAGGAGACGTAGTCGAGGCCGATCGCGTGGCAGAAGGCGACGGAGGCGGGATCGCCGCCGTGCTCGCCGCAGATGCCGACCTTGAGCGAGGCACGCGTCTTACGACCGCGTGCGACGCCGATCTTGACGAGCTCGCCGACGCCTTCCTGGTCGAGTGCGACGAAGGGATCGATCGGCAGGATGCCCTTGGACACGTAGGTCCCGAGGAAGCTCGCGGCATCGTCACGGCTGATGCCGTAGGTCGTCTGCGTGAGGTCGTTGGTGCCGAACGAGAAGAACTCGGCGCTCTCCGCGATCTCGGCCGCGAGCAGGCAGGCGCGCGGCAGCTCGATCATGGTGCCGACCTGATAGGTCAGCTTGGTGTTGGTGTCGCGCATCACCGCCTTCGCGGTGGAGTCGATGCGCGCCTTAACGAGGTCGAGCTCCATCTTGGTGGCGATCAGCGGCACCATCACCTCGAGACCGACGGCCTTGCCGGTGCGCTTCTCGGCCTCGACCGCCGCTTCGAAGATCGCGCGCGCCTGCATCTCGGCGATCTCGGGATAGGCGATCGCGATGCGGCAGCCACGGAAGCCGAGCATCGGATTGAACTCCGACAGCTCGCGCGCGCGGTCGGCCAGACGCCGCGGGTCGGTGTTCATGGCACGCGCCACTTCCTCGACCTCGGCATGGGTGTGCGGCAGGAACTCGTGCAGCGGCGGATCAAGCAAACGGATCGTGACGGGCAGGCCCTTCATGATCTCGAACAGCTCGACGAAGTCGGCGCGCTGCATCGGCAGCAGCTTTGCCAGCGCGGCGCGGCGGGACTGCTCATCCTCGGAGAGGATCATCTCGCGCACCGTGCGGATGCGCGTCTCCTCGAAGAACATGTGCTCGGTACGGCAGAGACCGATGCCTTCCGCGCCGAACTTGATCGCGGTGTGCGCGTCCTCCGGCGTGTCCGCGTTGACGCGCACGCCGATCTTGCGGACCTGGTCGGCCCATTTCATCAGCGTGCCGAACTCGCCGGACAGCTCGGGCTCGATCATCGGCATGCGGCCGGCGAGCACCTGACCGAGCGAGCCGTCGATGGTGATGACGTCGCCGGTCTTGAAGGTGCGCGAGCCGATGCTCATGGTGCCGCGGCCGTAATCGACGCGGATGGTGCCACAGCCGGAGACGCAGGGCTTGCCCATGCCGCGCGCGACCACCGCGGCATGCGAGGTCATGCCGCCACGGGTGGTCAAGATGCCTTCGGCGGCGTGCATGCCGTGGATGTCTTCGGGGCTGGTCTCGATCCGGACCAGAATCACCTTGCGACCGTCGGCCTGAAGCTTTGCCGCTTCGTCCGAGGAGAACACGATCTCGCCGGACGCCGCACCCGGCGAAGCCGGCAGGCCGGTCGCGATCACGTCGCGCTTGGCGTTGGGGTCGATGGTCGGATGCAGCAGCTGGTCGAGCGAGGCGGGGTCGATCCGCGTCACCGCTTCCTTCTTGGTGATCAGGCCTTCATTGGCGAGCTCGACCGCGATGCGCAGCGCCGCCTTGGCAGTACGCTTGCCGCCGCGGGTCTGCAGCATCCAGAGCTTGCCCTGCTCGACCGTGAACTCCATGTCCTGCATGTCGCGGTAGTGCTTCTCGAGCAGCGTGTAGATCCGCGTCAGCTCCTTGAAGGCCTCCGGCATCGCCGATTCCATCGACGCCTTGTCGGAGCCCGAGTCTTTCCGCGCTTCCTCGGTGATGTCCTGCGGGGTGCGGATGCCCGCCACCACGTCCTCGCCTTGCGCGTTGATCAGGAACTCGCCGTAGAGCTTGCTCTCGCCGGTCGAGGGATTGCGCGTGAAAGCAACGCCGGTCGCCGAGGTCTCGCCCATGTTGCCGAACACCATGGCCTGCACGTTGACCGCGGTGCCCCAGGATTCCGGAATGTCGTGCAGCCTGCGATAGGTCACCGCGCGGGCGTTCATCCAGGATGAAAACACCGCGCCAATCGCGCCCCAGAGCTGGTCGTGCGGATCCTGCGGAAAATCCTTGCCGGTTTCGCGCGCGACTGCGTCCTTGTACTTGCCGACCAGATCGACCCAGTCGTCGGCAGTGAGATCCGTGTCGAGCGTATAGCCCTGACTGTCCTTGAAGGTGTCGAGGATTTCCTCGAAGTGATGGTGCTCGAAGCCGAGCACCACGTCCGAATACATGGTGATGAAGCGGCGATAGCTGTCATAGGCGAAGCGGCGATCGCCCGACAGTTCCGACAGCGCTTCCACGGTCTCGTCGTTGAGGCCGAGATTGAGCACAGTGTCCATCATGCCCGGCATCGAGGCGCGGCCGCCGGAACGCACGGAGACGAGCAGCGGGTTCCTGGAATCGCCGAAGATCTTGCCGGTCAACTTGCCGACATGGTCGAGCGCCTTCTCAACCTGCGACTTCAATTCCTTCGGGTAGGACTTGTCGTGCGCGTAGAAATAGGTGCAGACCGAGGTGGGGATGGTGAAGCCCGGAGGCACCGGCAGGCCGAGATTGGCCATCTCGGCCAGGTTGGCGCCCTTGCCGCCGAGCAAATCGCGCATCTCCGCTTTGCCCTCGGCCTTGCCGTCGCCGAACGTGAACACCCACTTGCCGGCCTTGGCCGCAACAGGCGCCGCCTTGCTTGAAGCAGCCTTGCTCGGTGCCGGCTTCACGGCAACCTTCGGCGCAACCGGTTTCGTCGGTGCCTTAGCAACAGCCTTGGAAATCGACTTGGAAACCGACTTGGCGGCAGGCTTCACAGCCGGCTTGGCAGCAGCCTTGGCAACCGGCTTAACAGCGGCCTTGGCCACGGGCTTCGGGGCGCGTTTGGCAAGTGCCTTGCGGGCCGCCGGCGCGGCTTTCGCCTTGGCGGAGGACTTTGATTTCGCTGGCATTTTCGCTGAAGTTTTCGAGGCGGCTTTGGCCATAGCTTGCACACAACCTGCGAGAGGAATGGGTAATTGCGGGCCTTACACCACTTTGGGCAGGTCCGCGCAAGTCGAAGAGTTCCGTAGAATGAAGGCCTAGAGATGGAGCCACTTCAACAATCCGAGCCCGATCGCACCATTTATGATGAGAAAAATCGCGACGATCAGGTTCAGGAGGCGCGGCATGATCAGGATGAGCACACCCGCAAGCAGCGACAGGATCGGCGAGATATGGGCGACGGTGATGTGCATGAATTTTCTTTCCGTGGAATGGGGGCGAATCGCGGCGGGATCATAGCGGACTGGGTTCCGCCGGTAGAGACGCACTGGGCCCGCGCGAGTTCCCGGCTCCGCGAAAACAGCCCGAAAATGCCGCGAATGCGGCGGGCGTTTTCCGGAACATCGCGAAGACGCATGCATTGGCAACCGGTCGCGCCATTGGCGCTTCCCGAAAACCTTCTCGAAGGAGTTGCCCATGCGGAACAGGATTCTTGCTCTTGCAGCGCTCGCGGCCGCGATCGGTTCGCCCCTTGCGGCGCAGGCGCAAAGCAGCGTCACAGTGGGACGCGCGCCCGTCGTCGTCGACAGCGGCCCGACCATTGCCGTCGAGCAGCGGCCGGCTTTCCGCGACTATGTCGTCGAACAACGCGTGCCGGCTTTCCGCATCCCGGATCGCGTGGTGGTCGGTGCCACCTTACCTGAGAGCGGCGTCACCTATTATGACGTGCCGCAACGTTTCGGCGCCACCACCTATCGCTACACCGTCGTGAACGGCGAGACCGTATTGGTCGAGCCGCGCTCGCGGCGCATCGTCGAGGTGATGGACTAGCGCTTTCAGGGATCGACTCGATGTCCGGCGCGTCACATCAATCAGGCTGACGCGAGCAGTAGAGTCGGACATCAGGCCCCGCCCGGTCCTCCCCCCGCCGGGCGGGGCTTTTTGTGTGGGCACTCTTCGTGCACAGGAATTGCGGCCACCAACTCCGTCGTCATGGCCGGGCTTGTCCCGGCCATCCACGCGTCTCCACGAGCGAAGAAGGACGTGGATGCCCGGGACAAGCCCGGGCATGACGGTGTCCAGTTAGGCCAAGACGCGCTCAATCCTGGATCTTCGAGAAATCCGCCACCGCACGCGTGGCGCTGCGGATCTCGTTGAGCAGCTTCAGGCGGTTCTCGCGCACCTTCGCATCGTCGTCGTTGACGCGGACCTTGTCGAAGAACGCATCGACCGGTGGACGCAGCTTGGCCATCGCGCTCATTGCGGCAGCGAAGTCTTCCTTTGCGACGGCGGCGCTTGCCTCCACCTTCACTTCGCCGATCGCCTTGGCCAGCGCCTTCTCCTCGCCGAGGCCGTAGAGCGCAGCGTCGGGCGCCCCGTCGAACGTGCGCTTGTCCTTCTTCTCCTCGATGCCGAGGATATTGCTGGCGCGCTTGATGCCGGCGAGCAGGTTCTTGCCGTCGTCGGTCTCGAGGAATTTGCCGAGCGCGTCGACGCGGCGGACGATCATCAGGAGATCGTCCTGACCGCCGAGCGCGAACACGGCGTCGACGAGATCATGCCGCGCGCCCTGCTCACGGAGTTGGACTTTCAGACGGTCAGCGAAGAAGGCAAGCAGGTCGCTCGGAAGCTTCTGCGCATCGGCAGGCTTCAAGGACAAGCCGGCGAGCGCGGACGCCGCCACCTTCATGAGGGATAGACGCAGTCCGTTCTCGGTGATCAGCCTGATTACGCCCAGCGCCGCACGACGCAGCGCATACGGGTCCTTGCTGCCCGTCGGCTTTTCGTCGATCGCCCAGAAGCCGACAAGCGTGTCGAGCTTGTCCGCGAGCGCTACTGCGACGCTGACCGGATCGGTCGGCACGCGATCGGCAGGACCTTGGGGCTTGTAGTGCTCCTCGCAGGCGGCGGCGACGGAGGCGTCCTCGCCCTGGGCCAGCGCGTAGTACTTGCCCATCAGGCCCTGCACCTCGGGGAATTCGCCGACGACTTCGGTCAGCAAATCCGCCTTCGCCAGATGCGCGGCGCGCGTGGCCTTGGCGACATCGGCGCCGACCAGCGGCGCGATCTCGGCGGCGAGACGCTCGATCCGCTTGATGCGCGCGGCCTGTGTGCCGAGCTTCTCGTGAAACACGATCTGCTCGAACTTCGGCAGCCGGTCTTCCAGCTTCGTCTTAAGGTCCGTCTCATAGAAGAACTTTGCATCCGACAGGCGCGGACGGATCACGCGCTCGTTGCCGGCGACGATGGTCTTGCCGCCGTCGGGCGCCTCGATGTTCGCCGTCAGGACGAATTTGTTGGTCAGCTTGCCCGTCTTGGAATCCCTGACGACGAAGCACTTCTGGTTGTTGCGGATGGTGGCGCGGATCACCTCTTCCGGAATCGCGAGATATTCTGCTTCGAACGATCCCATCATGACGACGGGCCATTCGACGAGGCCCGATACCTCGTCCAGCAGCGCCTGGTCCTCGACCAGTTCGAACCCTTGCGCGAAGGTCAGCTCCTTGGCGTCGGCGAAGATGATGTCCTTGCGCGCCTGCGGATCGAGGATGACTTTTGCAGCTTTCAGCTTCGCTTCATAGTCCTCGAAGCGGCGCACGGAAATCGCAGCTGGTGCCATGAAGCGATGGCCGTAGGTGGTCTGGCCGGCCTCGATGCCGTCCACCGAGAATTTCACGACGTCGGGCTCTTCGGTCTCGAGCCCGAACGTCGCGGTGATCGCGTGCAGCGGACGCACCCAGCTCAGCGCTCCCGGTTTTCCGGAGCGCGCGCCCCAGCGCATCGATTTCGGCCAGGGGAAGGTGCGGATGATCACGGGAAGGATTTCAGCGAGCACGTCGATCGCGTCGCGGCCGGGCTTCTCGATCAGCGCGATGTAGAAGTCGCCCTTCGGGTCGCGCTGGATCTTGGCTTCGTCGAGCGAAGCCAGACCTGTCGCTTTCAGGAACCCCTGCACGGCCGCATCGGCCGCGCCCATTTTCGGGCCGCGGCGTTCGGTCTTCAGGTCAGGCTGGCGCGCCGGGATGCCGTGCACGGTCAGCGCGAGGCGGCGCGGCGTCGCGAACGCCTTTGCGCCTTCGTAGACGAGACCTTCGGCGACGAGCTTGTCGGTGACCATGCGGCGCAGATCGTCGGCCGCCTTGGCCTGCATGCGCGCGGGGATTTCTTCGGAGAACAGTTCAAGCAACAAATCGGGCATCAGGCCGCTCCGCCCGCTTCAGTATGGATCCAGGCCTCGCCGCAAGCCTTTGCCAGTTCGCGCACGCGAAGAATGTAGCTCTGCCGCTCCGTCACCGAGATCACGCCGCGCGCGTCGAGCAGATTGAACACGTGGCTCGCTTTGATGCATTGGTCATAGGCCGGCAGGGACATCAAATGCGCTTCGCGTTTGCCATCTTTCCAACCCGCATCGAGATATTTCCTGCAAGCAGCTTCCGCCATCTTGAATTGCTCGAACAGCATCGCGGTGTCGGCGACTTCGAAATTGTGCTTCGAATATTCCCGCTCGGCCTGCAGGAAGACATCGCCATAGGTGACCTTGGCGTCACCGTCGCGGCCGTTGAAGTTGAGGTCGTAGACGCGATCGACGCCCTGCACATACATCGCGAGCCGCTCGAGCCCGTAGGTGAGCTCGCCCGCGACCGGCGCGCATTCGACACCCGCAACCTGCTGGAAATACGTGAACTGGCTGACTTCCATGCCGTCGCACCAGCACTCCCAGCCGAGGCCCCAGGCGCCCAGCGTCGGGCTCTCCCAATCGTCCTCGACGAAGCGAATGTCGTGCATGGCGGAATCGATGCCGATCGCGGCGAGCGACTTCAGGTACAGCTCCTGAAGGTTCGGCGGCGACGGCTTCATGATCACCTGGAACTGGTAATAGTGCTGCATCCGGTTCGGATTCTCGCCGTAGCGGCCGTCCTTGGGCCGGCGCGAGGGCTGCACATAGGCCGCATTCCAGGGCTTTGGCCCGAGCGCGCGCAGCGTAGTCGCCGGATGGAAGGTACCCGCACCCATCTCCATGTCGTAGGGCTGCAGGATCACGCAGCCCTGCTCGGCCCAGAACCGCTGGAGCGCGAGGATAAAACCCTGGAACGAGCGTTCCGGGCGCATATGGGCGGGCAAGGAGGCGTCCATCGTCAGATCGGGCTCTCGCGGGGGGTTGAATCGCGCGGGACCGTATCGACGGCAGGGGTCGGAATCAAGGTGAAGGGGTTGAATGGCGTCATTCCGGGGCGATGCGAAGCATCGAACCCGGAAGAAAGACGCCGGCTAACCCGGCCGATAGGCTCCGGTCACCGGATCCTGTTTCAGCGTCTGGACGGCCCCCCTATGGGCGGCCTCGGCGACGCGTGAGAGGCGCATCTCCTCCAGCTCATGGTTGATCCTGACAGCGGTCTTGTAGGCCCAGCGGACCACGGCAAGCCCGCCCAGGACGCCCGCGAATGCGACGAACGGCGGCATCGGTCGTTCCTTGTTCACAATGCTCAGCCCCCACGCGCATTCTTGCGCAGACCGGGCCGCGCCGCAATTGGCCCAGCTTCAAGTCTCCTTGGGGCCAAATGGCGCGGCAGGGCTCCGTCTAGAACCCGAATTTCGCCCAGATCGCGCGCGTCTCGACCGCCGAGATCAGGTCGTCCGGCAGGCTGGCCATTGATTCCATGGCCGAAAGCTGCCCCGCGCCGGGCGATTTCCGGCCCAAAAGGCCGGAGAGCAGACCGGTCGGCTGGGCAATCACGGGGGTGAGAACTTTCTCGCCAAAGCGGGCACGAAGAGTTGAGCGGAGATCGCCGATGCTGTCGGCGAGCCCCAGCGCGATCGAACTCTCGCCAGCCCAGTATTCGCCCGTGAACAGGGTGTCGTCGGAGCCCTTCAACCGCGCGCCGCGGCTCTCCTTCACCAGGGCGATGAATATCTGGTGGATCTCGCGCTGGAGCGCCTTCAGCTTGGCGACGTCGTCGGGGTTTTCAGGGAGAAACGGGTCGAGCATCGCCTTGTGCGCGCCGGCGGTGTAGAGGCGCCGCTCGATGCCGAGCCGCTTGATCGCCTCCTGGAAACCAAAACTGCCGCCGACCACGCCGATCGAACCGAGGATCGAGGACGGATCGCAGATGATCTCGTCGCCCGCGCAGGCGATCATGTAGCCGCCGGAGGCCGCGACGTCCTCGACGAACACCAGCACCGGCAGCTTCTTCTCCGCCGCGAGCTGCTTGATGCGCAGGTAGATCTGGCGCGACTGCACCGGCGAGCCGCCCGGCGAATTGATCACCAGCGCCACCGCCTTGGCGTTGCGCGTCGAAAACGCCCGCTCCAGCACCCGCGAAACGGTCGCGAGCGTCATGCCCGGGCGCAGCGGCGTCACCGCGCCGATCACACCGGACAGCCGCACCACCGGCACCACGGCCGTGCCTGGACGGAAGCGCGCCGGCAGATATTGCATGAGCTTGTCGGCCAGGCCGGAACTCTCACGATCGTTCAATTGTTCGGCCATGCCGTTACCTCTGATTAACCATTTCTTATCACGCGACTGTCATTGGAAGGGCCCGGAACGTGTTTTGCAGAAACCCCGTTGAGAGGCTGCAATGGGCCAGCGGAGAACACCATGAAAATCTATCTGCTGATGCTGCTGATCGGTGCGCTGTTCATGGCGATCCGCCTGACGACTCCGCAAGAGCAGCAGTCGGAATCGCTTCCGCAATAGCTCAGCACGGTTCCACCAGGGGTAGAACCGCCCTTCCCTCCAGAATATCCACCACCTCTTTTTTGGGCACGCGTGACTCCTCGTTGAGGACGAGGCCCGGCAACAATCGTGCCGGGGCCCTCCCGCCCTTGACCGCGCGCACCAGCACGCGGATCGCGGGCCGCCCGGCTTCACCGTGAACCGGCAGAATCGCGAGACTGCCGAAGCCGCGAGACAGTGCCGCCAAAACCTCCGCGATCCCATCTGCGCGCCAAATCAATGTCAGCGCGCCGTGCGATCGGAGGATGCGCCGCGCGGCATGCACCCAGGCATTCAGCGTCTCATCCGTCGCCACATGCGCGATCTGGCGCGCCTGATCGGGCGAGCCGCGATGGCGAGCGGAATCGTTGAAGGGCGGGTTCATCAGCACCACGTCGACGCTGTCGGGCGCGAGCCCGCCGGCCGCGAAGGCCTGCGCGTCCGCGGTGATGTCGAGCACGATCGTCTCGGCGGCAATCGCATTCGCTGCCGCATTGGCGCGCGCAAGCTCCGCCAGCTCGGGATCGATCTCGACCAGGCCGAGCCTGATCCCGGCCACGCGCCGCGCTAACGCAAGCCCGGCCGTGCCAATGCCGGCGCCGAGATCGACGACGCGGTCGCCCGCGCTCGCCTCCGTCGCCGCCGCGAGCAGAATGGCGTCGTGGCCGGCGCGATGGCCGGACCGCTTCTGCTTCAGCCGCAATTGCCCGCCGAGAAAGGCGTCCTCGGTGAGGTCTGCCAGGGCTTCACTCATCGCCGCGCAGTTCGTGGCTGAGGCCGGCCTCGGTCAGAAGCTGCCGGGCCTCGAGGGCGTCGTCCTCATGGACCAGGATCCGCCGCGGCAAAATGCCGAGCGAGCCCTCGATGATGCTCATGTTCTGGTCCAGTACCAGATGATGGATGTTGGCGCCGTCGAGCAGCGCGCCAATCGCCGACACCAGCACCATATCGTTGGTCCGAACCAGTTCTCGCAAAACGAAGGCCTCCTGCCTGACGGGGATTAAGCGCCAAATGTCAATGGTTCCACGGCCCTTGCCGCATCCCCGTCCAGTTTCTATTGTCTTTCCATCAGAATAGCCCTTCCGGGGCAAATATTGGAGACCGGCGTGGCCGTCATCGTACCTTTCGAAACTCCCGGCGCGTCGATCGAAGAGCTGGTTGCCCTTGTCGCCGGTGACATGGAGCGCGTCAACGCCACGATCCTGTCGCGGACCGGTTCGGACGTGACCATGATCCCGGAGGTCGCCAACCACTTGATCTCCTCCGGGGGCAAGCGCCTGCGGCCGATGCTGACGCTGGCCATGGCCAACCTCGCCGGCTACACCGGCGACGGCCATATCAAGCTCGCCGCCAGCGTCGAGTTCATGCATACCGCCACCCTGCTCCATGACGACGTCGTCGACGAGAGCGAGATGCGCCGCGGCAAGCTGTCGGCACGCATGCTCTGGGGCAATGAGGCGAGCGTGCTGGTCGGCGACTTCCTGCTCGGCCAGGCTTTCCGCATGATGGTCGAGGTCGGCTCGCTCCGCGCGCTCGACATTCTCTCCGCGGCCGCCGCCACCATCGCCGAGGGCGAGGTGATGCAGCTTGCCGCCGCCAAGAACACCGCGACCACCGAGGACGAATATCTCGCCGTGATCCGCGGCAAGACCGCCGAGCTGTTCGCGGCCGCCTGCGAGGTCGGCCCCGTGATCGCCAACCGCCCGAAGGCGGAGCAGACCGCCTGTCGCTCGGTCGGCATGAATCTCGGCATCGCCTTCCAGCTCGTCGACGACGTCCTCGACTATGGCGGCAAGAGCGCCAAGCTCGGCAAGAACACCGGCGACGATTTCCGCGAGGGCAAGATCACGCTGCCCGTCGTGCTCGCCTTCCGCCGCGGCAACGACACCGAGCGCGCCTTCTGGATCCGCGCGCTCGAGCGCGGCGAGATCGGCGACACCGACCTCGACCACGCCATCGGGCTGATGAACAAGCATCGTGCGCTCGAAGACACGCGCAGCCGCGCCCAACACTACGGCGCCATGGCGGTGGACGCGCTGGCGCTATTCCCGTCCTCGCCGATGAAGAGCGCACTGGAGCAGGTCGTGGCGTTCTGTCTGGCACGGTCGCATTAGGGCGCGCGTCTTCGGTGTTCTACCCGTACCCGTCTCGGTGACGGCCGCTACGGCGTCCACTGAAATCGTATTGCCGCTGCGGCATAGCCATCGTCATTGCGAGCGAAGCGAAGCAATCCAGAGTCCCTCCTTGGAAAGATTCTGGATTGCTTCGCTCCGCTCGCAATGACGGAGCAAGGAGCGCAGGCGTCGCTCGCCAACTCGCATCCGGGATCACAGAGACAGTTTTGCAGTCCCGCACCTCGTCCTCCCGTGCGGAGAAGTTGCCCCTTGTCACTTGCATTTTGAAAGTTACAACCCTACTTTCGAACGATGCAGCCCAAATCCCCCTCCATCCAGGAATGTCCGGTCGGCCGCGCCGTGGAGACGGTCGGCGAATGGTGGAGCATTTTGATCCTGCGGGATGCGTTCCAGGGCGCAACGAAGTTCGATGAATTTTCGCAAAGCCTCGGGATCGCGCCGAATATCCTGTCGCGGCGGTTGGCCCATCTCACCGAAAGCGGCATGTTCGTTCGCCGCCGCTATCACGATCGGCCGCCGCGCTACGAATATGTGCTGACGGACAAGGCCCGGGACTTCTTCCCCGTGATCGCAACCCTGCTCGCCTGGGGCAACAAGCATCTCGCACCGAAGGGCGAAGCGATCCTGCTCGCGAACCGCTCCGATCGTCGTCCATTCAATCCGGTCGTGGTCGATGCCGCCGACATGCAGCCGATCACGCTCACCAATGCGGTCATCATCGCCGGTCCCCGCGCCAGCCGCCTCATGCGTAAACGGCTGACCTCGCTCAAAGCCATGAACCCGGCCGTCGCGCCGGCTGGAGACTGACATGCGTCGTATCGTCGTGACGGGAATGGGCGCGGTATCGCCGCTTGGCTGCGGTGTCGAACTGTCCTGGCGCCGGCTGCTGGCCGGCCAAAGCGGGCTGCGCCCGCTGCCGGAATGGTCGCAGGCGCTGCCCGCACGCATTGCCGGCCTCGTGCCCGACAAGGCCGATGACGCCGACGGCGGCTTCGATCCCGCGCAGGCCGCCGCGCCGAAAGACCAGCGCAAGATGGACCGCTTCATCCTGTTCGCGCTGCTCGCCACCGCAGAAGCGGTTGCGCAGGCCGGCTGGACGCCGCAGGACGCGGCGGCGCAGGAACGAACCGCGACGATCATCGCCTCCGGCGTCGGCGGCTTTCCGGCGATGGCGGAAGCGGTGCGCATCACCGAACAACGCGGCCCGCGCCGGCTGTCGCCGTTCACGATCCCCTCCTTCCTCGCCAATCTCGCGGCCGGCCACGTCTCGATCAAATACGGCTACAAGGGAGCGCTGGGCACACCGGTCACGGCGTGCGCCGCCGGCGTTCAGGCGATCGGCGATGCCGCGCGCATGATCCGCGCGGGCGAGGCTGATGTGGCGATCTGCGGCGGCGCGGAAGCCTGCATCGACATCGTCAGCCTCGGCGGCTTTGCCGCGGCCCGCGCACTGTCGAGCGGGTTCAACGACGCGCGCGCCTCGCGCCCGTTCGATCGCGATCGCGACGGTTTTGTCATGGGCGAAGGTGCCGGCATCCTGGTGATCGAGGAGCTGGAGCATGCCTTGGCACGCGGCGCGACGCCGATCGCGGAGATCGTCGGATACGGCACGACCGCGGACGCCTATCACATGACATCGGGTCCGCCTGACGGCGACGGCGCGCGGCGCGCCATGGAGATCGCGCTCCGGCAGGCCAAGCTTGCGCCTGCGGATTTGCAGCATCTGAACGCGCATGCGACGTCGACGCCGGCCGGCGACGAGAGCGAACTCGGCGCGATTGCCGCGCTGTTCGGCCGTCACCGCGGCATCGCCGTGAGCGCAACCAAATCGGCCACCGGCCATCTGCTCGGTGCCGCCGGCGGATTGGAAGCGATCTTCACCGTGCTCGCCCTGCGCGACCAAATCGCACCGCCGACGCTTAATCTCGAAAACCCCGATCCCGCCGCTGACGGCATCGACATCGTCGCCGGTGCGGCGCGCCCGATGCCGATGCAGCACGCGATCTCGAACGGGTTCGGCTTCGGCGGGGTGAATGCCAGCGTGATCTTCCGCCGGATGGGCTAGGCAAGAGGGCTTGCAATCGCGGCAAGCTGCGCTACCAAAACAGGATGATCAACACGAATTTCTGGCTGTTCCTGGCCGCCGCTTGTCTCATCGCCGCCGTTCCCGGCCCCGGCATTTTCTACGTCGCGGCACGTACCCTATCGGAAGGGCGCGGCAGCGGTTTTGCATCCACCGCGGGCACCGCGCTCGGCGGGCTGGTTCATGTGGTCGCAGGCAGCCTCGGCATCTCTGCGATCATCCTTGCCAGCGCCGAGCTGTTTGCCGCCGTGAAATTTGTCGGCGCACTCTATCTGGTCTGGCTCGGCATCAGGACTTTTCGCGGCGCCCGCCGCGCGCTGTCATTCGACAGCGAGCCCGTCGGCGACAAGCGCGCCTTTCGCGACGGCGTGCTGGTCGAGGCGCTGAACCCGAAGACCGCCGCATTCTTCCTCGCCTTCATTCCGCAGTTCCTCGACCCGGCGGGATCGAACCCGACGCTGCAATTCATCATGCTGGGTGCAATTTCGGTGACGCTGAACACGCTCGCCGATATCGTGGTGGTGCTGATGGCCTCCGCGACACGCACGCAGTTGATCGGAAGGCCGCATTTGATGCGACGTCTCACCCAGGGCTCCGGCGTCTTCATCGCAGGGCTCGGCCTGTCGCTCGCACTGGCGCGGCGGCCCGTGAATGGATAGCGCCACCATGCTCGCCCCGCAAAGCCGCATCTACGAGTCTCACGGCCTGCGGCTGCACTATGCCGACTGGGGCAACGACGGCGCGCCCGTCGCCATCCTGGTTCACGGCGGCCGCGATCACTGTCGGAGCTGGGACGTCATCGCCCGGTCGCTACAGCCACATTTTCACGTGGTCGCACCCGACCTGCGCGGTCACGGCGATTCCGATTGGACCAAAGGCGGCAGCTACGCGCTGACGGAGTATGTGTACGATCTCGCCCAGCTCGTCCGTGTCGTCGCGGCGCCTCAAGTCACTCTCATCGGCCATTCCATGGGCGGCATGGTCAGCCTGATCTTTACAGGGGCATTCCCCGAACAGGTCTCGAAGCTGGTCGTGCTCGACGGCGTGACGATGTTGCCGGATGCACTAAAACCGCCGGTGCATGAGCGGATCGGCAAATGGGTCGGTCAGCTCGACAAGCTGCACGACCGCGCACCGCGCCGCTATTCGACCCTCGAAGACGCCGCGGCGCAGATGGTCCTTCACAACAAGCGGCTGTCCCGCGACCTCGCGCTGCATCTCGCCACCCACGGCGCGCGGCAGAACGAGGACGGCACCTATAGCTGGAAGTTCGATCCCTACCA
Source organism: Bradyrhizobium sp. Kon58 (assembly GCF_055807455.1). Classification (NCBI taxonomy): domain Bacteria; kingdom Pseudomonadati; phylum Pseudomonadota; class Alphaproteobacteria; order Hyphomicrobiales; family Nitrobacteraceae; genus Bradyrhizobium; species Bradyrhizobium sp. Kon58. Next base: position 40,711 of record NZ_JBVVOT010000028.1, on the reverse strand, counting down.
GCGCGCTTCTGCGCCGCACCGGCTCTGGCCGGACGATCACATCGCGCTGTGGTCGCGCATCACCTGTCCGACGCTGCTCTTGAATGCCGGCGAAAGCTTTCTGGCTGGCGCGAGAGCCGCGGGCCTGGAGCGCTACTTTCCGCAGGCGCGCGTCGAGACCATCGCCGGGGCCGGACACTGGCTGCAACATGACAAGCCGCAGGAGGTGTTGAGCGAGATCCGGCGGTTTCTCGGGCTGGCCTAGCTCAGCGTTCCCGCGTGCACCCACCAGCCGGAATGATCCCTGCGGATCTTCTCGGCGGCGGCATGCGCCTCGGCAAATGCGCCATAGATCGCAAAACACGTTGCACCCGAACCGGACATGCGGGCGAGCTTGACGCCGGCGGAGCCACGCAAGGCTTCCAGCACCTCGCCGATGACAGGCTCGATGCGCATCGCGGGGGCTTCGAGATCGTTGGCGACGGTCTCGAGCGTGTCGACCCAATCGGCAATGGAGGCGCCCTCGTCCGGCCAGGCCGGACCGTCGAAGACGGAGGTGGCGCCGACCAGGAGTTCGCCGTTGCGCAGGCCCAGCGCCTGGAACACATCCTTGGTCGCGACCGGCACGCGCGGATTGACCATCACGCAGGGCATGCTCGGCAACGCGAGCGGCAGCAGCTGTTCGCCGACACCGGTCATGTCACAGGCGCGCGAGAACAGACACACCGGCACGTCGGCGCCAGTCGCAAGTGCAACCTTCTGCAGCCGCGGGTCGTCGAGCGACAGACCATTGAGACGCGCCAGCAATCGCAGCGCCGCCGCGGCGTCTGCCGAGCCGCCGCCGATGCCGGCAGCGACCGGGAGCACCTTGTCGAGCGCGAAGGCGCCCAGCTTCAGGTTCGGGACGGCTTCGGCCAGGAGCTTGGCCGCCTTGAACACGAGGTTGTCGGCCATATCGCCGCAGGCCGCCGCAAGCGGCCCCGTCGTGGTGAGCTTCAGCTCGCCGCCGGGCTCCAGCGTGAGCCGGTCGGCGCAGTCGGCAAAGGCGACCACGCTTTCGAGATCATGATAGCCGTCGGCACGACGGCCGACCACGCGAAGGCTCAGATTGACCTTCGCGCGCCCTTCTTCAATCAACGCCGGCATTGACGACACGCCCCCAACTTCAACTCGCTCAGCCGCCCTTGCCGTCGTCCTTCTTCTTCTCCTTCTCCGCCTGCGCAGCCGAGGAGTTCGAATTGTCGTCGGTCATACCGTTTGCAATCTTGGCCTCGATCTTCGGAAGCTCATCCGCTTCGGGCTTGAGATCGCGGGCGTGCGCCCACTGGAACTTGGCTTCCAGCGTGCGGCCGACGCGCCAGTAGGCGTCGCCGAGGTGATCGTTGATGGTGGGATCCTCGGGCTTGAGGTCGATGGCGCGCTCGAGGTTCTTCACCGCATCCTCGTAATTGCCGATGCGGTAATAGGCCCAGCCAAGGGAGTCGACGATGTAGCCGTCGTCCGGGCGCTGCTCGACCGCCCGCTTGATCATCTTCATGCCTTCGTCGAGATTGATGCCCTGGTCGATCCAGGAATAGCCGAGATAGTTGAGAACGTGCGGCTGGTCGGGCTGCAGCTCGAGTGCCTTCTTCATGTCGGCTTCGGCCTTGCCCCACTGCTTGGAGCGCTCCTCGCAGATGCCGCGATAATAATACCAGACGCTGTTGGCCTTGTCGTTGCCGGCCGGCAGCACGTCGACGCCTTGCGAATAGGTCGCGCCGCATTCGCCAAACTTCTTGCGGCCGCGCTCGATGTTGCCGAGCGCCATGATGGCTTCGAGATCCTTGGAATCCTCAGTGGTGACGCCCTTGAGGATCTTGATCGCCTCGTCGGTGCGGTCGGCGGAATCCAGATCGATGGCGAGCTGAATCTGGGCGTTGCGCTTGAGCGGCGAGGACGCCGGCACCCGCTCATAGACCTTGATCGCCATCTGCGGCCGCTTCACCGATTCATAGAGATCGGCCAGCGAGAGCAGCGCCAGGGGATGGGTGGGCTGGAGGTAGAGCGAGAGCTGGAGATAAACCAGCGCCAGATCCTCGCCGCCGCGGCGGGTCAGTGTGGCGCCGATGCCGTAGAGTGCTTCGGCGGCGCCGGCTTGCGCGCTATCGACCAGCGGCGGCATCTTCTTGCCGGCCTTGGTGTCGCGCAACCCTTCCACGATCAGCGGATGGCGGGCGAGCTTCTTGTCGAAAGCCTGGTAGACGGTGGTCGCGGCGGCCGAGTCCTTGTTGCGCGACAGCCAGCGCGCATAAGCCTCGGTGACGCGCAACATGGAATCGTCGAGCTTGTAGGCACGCTCGAACCGGGTGCCAGCGTCTTTCTCCTTGCCGGCGAGCTCGAGGATCATGCCGGCATGGAGATCCTTGAACAGCGGATACCATTCCGGACCGGCCAGCTTGTCGATGGTGGCGACGCCGCCCTTGGCATCACCCGCACCATAGGCGGCCCAGCCCGACAGCAGCGTGGCGACGAGATCGGTGATCGGACCGCGGATCGACTGGTTGATGTTGGTCTGCGCGGTCGCGTACTTCTTGAACTTGAGATCGTGCACGCCGACGACGAGGCGCGCAACGCGGTTGGTCTTGTCGATGGTCAGGATGCGCTCGGCGAGCTTGACGGCCTCGTCGATGTCACCGTCGGCAACCGAGGAGATGAAGGCGCGGTCGAGCAGCTCGTTGTTCTTGGGATCGGTGCGCAGGGCCGAGCGATAGAACGCGGCGGCGGACGCCGCATCGCGCTCGACGCTGGCGTGGCGGGCGGCGAGATAGCTGCCGGAAGTGGTCAGCGCCTTCAGATCGTTTCGGGTCGGAAACTGCGCCGCCGTGTCGGACGGATGATCCGGCGTCTGCGCCAGGACCCTGCCGGGGACCGTCGCGATCGCTGTGCCCATGAGGGCGATGGCGGCAACAGTCCAGCGGTTGAAACGATTTGAAAACATCAGGGCTCGCCTTGAGTTGGTAGTGCCTGGGTCTGAAGAAGGCCGTATCGCATGCGAACGCGGCCGGTGGCATGGGGACCCGGAACCGTCGGGCCGACAATGCCGCTTTTGGCGCTTCACCGCAAGGATTCGGGCCGGACGATCCCCTCCGCACGCCCCAAATCGACCAAGTGACCGGTCAAGAGCGCCCCAAGACGCCGCCAGTATGGCCTTATCGTGACCATGGAGCGGGACCGCGGCCGGGTTCTCACGCGAACGTGCGTCACAGGGCCAAGGTCACGCAATATTCGTCGCACTAGCCCGTGGCTGCTGACCCCGCCTACATCGCCTCGTAGTTCGGACCGCCACCGCCCTCCGGGGGAACCCAGGTGATGTTGCCGTTGGGGTCCTTCACGTCGCAGGTTTTGCAGTGAACGCAGTTCTGGGCATTGATCTGGAAGCGCGGACCCGAACCTTCCTCGATCCACTCATAGACGCCGGCCGGGCAATAGCGATTCGACGGACCTGCAAACACGTCGTGCTCGGACGTCTTCTGGAGGTTCATGTCCGTGACCTTGAGATGGACCGGCTGGTCCTCCTCATGATTGGTATTGGACAGGAACACCGACGAGAGCTTGTCGAAGGAAATCTTGCCGTCCGGCTTCGGGTAGGTCCTCGGCGCGTGGGTCTTGGCCGGATCGAGCGTCGCACGATCAGGCTTCGCGTGCGATTGGGTGCCGAACAGCGAACCGCCGAACAGCGTGTTGCACCACATGTCGAAGCCGCCGAGCGCAACGCCGAGCACCGTGCCGAACTTCGACCACAACGGCTTGACGTTGCGGACCAGGAACAAGTCCTTGCCGACCGAGGAGGAGCGCCAGGCGTTCTCGTAGTCGACGATCTCGTCATTGGCGCGATCGGCCGCAATGGCGGACGCAACGTGCTCGGCGGCGAGCATGCCCGTGCCCATCGCGTTGTGCACGCCCTTGATGCGGGGAACGTTGACGAAGCCGGCCGCGCAGCCGATTAGTGCGCCGCCGGGGAAGCTGAGTTTCGGCACCGACTGATAGCCACCCTCGGTAATGGCGCGCGCGCCATAGGCGAGCCGCTTGGCGCCTTCGAAGGTAGAGCGGATCGAGGGATGCGTCTTGAAACGCTGGAACTCGTCGAACGGTGACAGATACGGGTCATCGTAGTTGAGATGCACGACGAAGCCGACGGCAACGAGGTTGTCGTCGTAGTGATAGAGGAACGAGCCACCGCCGGTCTTCAGATCGAGCGGCCAGCCGAACGAATGCTGGATCATGCCCTTCTGGTGCTTGGCGGGATCGATCTGCCAGACTTCCTTGAGCCCGATGCCGAACTTCGCCGGCTCGCTCTTGGTATCCAGCGCGAACTTCGCGATGAGCTGCTTGGTCAGGCTGCCGCGCGCGCCTTCCGCGAACAGCGTGTACTTGCCGAGCAATTCCATGCCACGGGTAAAGGAGTCCTTCGGCTTGCCGTCCCGGCCGATGCCCATGTCGCCGGTGGCGATGCCCTTCACCGCGCCCTGCTCGTCATAGAGCACTTCGGCCGCGGCAAAGCCCGGATAGATCTCGACGCCGAGGGCCTCTGCCTTGCGCGCGAGCCAGCGGCAGACGTTCCCCAGCGAGCCGATAAAGCAGTGATGATTGTCCATCAGCGGCGGCATGATGAAGTTAGGCAGCCTGATCGCGCCGCCGCCCGTCATCCAGTAGAAGCGGTCGTCCTTTACCTGGGTCTTCAGAGGACAATCGGAATCCTCGCGCCAGTCCGGGATCAGCTTGTCGAGCCCGGCCGGATCGATCACGGCGCCGGAGAGAATATGCGCACCGACCTCGGAGCCCTTCTCCACCACGACGACATTGAGATCGGCATTGATCTGCTTCAGCCGGATCGCTGCAGCCAGGCCCGAGGGGCCGGCGCCGACGATGACGACGTCGAATTCCATGGATTCGCGCGGGGGAAGTTCTTCGGTGCTCATCTGATCTCAGCCCTTGAGACGGTCCTTGGTCGATTGCGCCCTCTTGTTTCCGATTTTTCCGGGTAGGACAACCTCGGAAATGCGTTTCGCCGGGGTGCAAGGCGCCCCAAACTGGACTAATAGTCAGACTTTCCGATGATCCCAGAACCCGCACCCACGGTCCGAGAGCTTCTCGCCTTCTATCTGGAGGCCGGAGTCGATTGCACGCTCGCGGAGGAACCGATCGACCGCCTGGCGGAATTGGATGCTCCACCTCCGGCCCCGCGCGCCCCACCTCCGCTCGAGGCGCCACGGCCGGCCGCCGCGCCGGCGGTGTTGCGCGGCGAGGCTGCGCCCGCCCCCGACATCGCGATCGCCTCGGCGCGCGAGGCCGCACGCACCGCGCCGACCTTGGAGGCGCTGCGCGAGTTGATGCAGAGTTTTGACGGCTGCGCGCTGAAGCACACGGCGACACGGTTGGTTTTCGCTGACGGTAATCCGCAGGCGCGCATCATGTTCGTCGGCGAGGCACCGGGCCGCGACGAGGACATCGAAGGGCTGCCCTTCGTCGGGCGCAGCGGCAAGCTGCTCGACTTGATGATCGGAGCCATAGGCCTCAACCGCACCACCGCCTACATCGCCAACGTGATTCCCTGGCGGCCGCCCGGCAACCGCACGCCGACGCCGCAGGAGACGCAAATCTGCCTGCCGTTCATCCAGCGCCAGATCGAGCTGGTGAATCCGGATGTGCTGGTGACGCTCGGCAATCCCTCGACGCAGACGCTGCTATCGACGCGCGAAGGCATCATGCGCACCCGCGGCCGCTGGTTCGACTACGAGACGGGCGCGCGCATCATCCGCGCGCTGCCGACCTTCCACCCCGCCTATCTGTTGCGCTCGCCCTCATACAAGCGGCTGGCCTGGCAGGATCTGCGCGCGATCGCGAAGGTGCTGGCGGGCGCGTGAGGAGGCGTACGACCTCTCCCCGTCATTGCGAGCGCAGCGAAGCAATCCAGAATCTTTCCGCGGATAGACTCTGGATTTGCTTCGTCGCTTCGCTCCTCGCAATGACGACGGAAGGAAGGACTACGTCCCCTTCGGCCGCACGATGGCCCAGCCGATGCGCAGCAGTTGCTGGCGTCCGGTCACCAGCCATTCGAAGGCGCGCGGGACTTCCGGGACGATGCCGGGAAAGCGCGCGAGAATGTCCGGCGGCGGGGTGCCCGCGGTATCGGAGGCACGCCAGACCACGACGCCGCCGGTCTCGCTGAATTTGGCCTGGTTGATCCAAGGCGTACGCGCGGGCTCGGCATCGATGAAGAGATGCGGCCGGCCGGAATGCAGCGTGATCAGGCTGGCAAGCTGGGTCTCGCCCGCGACCGCGCGCAGACGATGATTGGTGCGGCGGGCAAAGCTCTCGTCGAAGAAGTCCGAAATCGCGCGCGCCGGCATCGAGGTCGCGATCTCGTTGGCACCGGTCCACGGCAGGAGCAGGACGGCGAGCACGACGCCGATTGCGGGCGCGATGACGGCGGCCGCCCAGACCATCCGCAGCATCCTCGCGCGGCGCATCGCGATGAGATCGCCGGCCCCCACGACCACAGCAAGCCCCGACAACACCAGCACGACGCCGGCTCCGCCCACGACGGCGTCGAGGCCCAGCAGGCCGGAGATCAGCACTGCGCCGAGCGCCGGCGCCAACGCGAAGAAATAGACGAAATTGCGCGCGAGCGGCTCGACCGGCGGGCGGTAGATGATCGGCGCCTCCTCGCTCTTGGGAACGAACAGGCCGGTGTTGAGCACGGTCAGCGCCGGGATCGCCGCCGCGCCGAGCAGGAGCCCCCCGAGCAGCCAGGCCGCGTGCAGTGCGCGGGCATTGAGCTCGTTGACCGCAGGCAAGGCCGGCAGGACGAGCACCTCGGCGCGCATCAGCCAGACGGCATAGGGCAATGCCAGCACGGCGACGACCACCAGCGCAAACAGCGGGTCGAATGCGCGCAGCGTGCGGCGGCCGTCCGCCGTTGCGAGTGCGAAGACGACGATCAGCAGCAGCAGGAAGATCGCAGCCGGCGTCGTCAGCAGCAAGAGACCGGCCTCGATCGACCAGGCGAACCAGGCGTTGCCGCGGCGCTGCCCGATGATCTGCCAGGAATGCAGCAGCAGCAGCGCCCAGAGCGGCCGCGCCAGCACCAGCGGGCCGAAGTCGAGTACGGGCGAGGAGAAGGCCAGCAGCGTCATGGTCAGCAGCACGGCCAGCACTGCCTGCTGGGGGCCGACCACCGCGCGGGACAGATGATAGAGCGCAATGAAGGTCGCGACCCCACAGAGCTCCGCCAGGACGTAGACGCCGAACACGTGGCCGCCGGCAGCGCGATAGGCGATGTCGGCGAGCCAGACCGGCAAGGGCGGGCCCAAATCAGTGCCGACCTGGTATTCGCGGCCGAAGGCCAGCAGGGTCGCGAGGCTGCCGGGCGGGCTGCGATAAAACACCAGCGCCACGAACAGCCACATCGCCGCCTGGAGCAGCACGGCGATCCAGACGATCAGCCGCGGCCGCGCGCGAATGAGCTCGATGACCAGGGAGGTAAACCGCATGCAACGTCCGAAAGATGCAGCCAACCCGTGAAGCCGGCCCTATTCGCTCACGACTATTTTGATAGAGGGCGCGACGCGTCGTGGCAACCGAGTCTCGTCTAGAGATTTGCCGACGCGTCGATTTCCGAGTTCGTGTCCACCTGCAGCTCGATCTCGGTCACCGCAAACAGATCCTGCGCCGACTCGACCGTCCAGGGCATGTGCTTGGCGCGTGCGGCGGCGACGGGGGCGAAGAAGCTGCGGTGGTGGACGGTGGGGCCGAGGCGGTTGAGCGCGTCGAGGTGCTCTGGCACGGCGTAGCCCTTGTGCTGCTCGAAACCGTAGCCGGGGCAGTCCTGCGCCAGCGCGCACATCAGGCGGTCCCGCGTCACCTTGGCGATGATCGAGGCCGCTGCGATCGACAGGACGATGCCGTCGCCGCCGATCACGGCCTCGCAATCGCATGCCGTGTCGAGCCGGTCGCGGCCGTCGACGAAGACGTGCCGGGGCTGCTCGGGCAATGCCACGACGGCGCGCTTCAGCGCCCACAGCGAGGCGCGGAGGATGTTGTCGCGGTCGATGCGGGCGCGCGAGGCGACGGCCACCGAGACCTGGGCGGTGGCGCAGATCTTGTCGAACAGCCTTTCGCGCTCCTCGGCGGTCAGGCGCTTGGAATCGTCGATGCCGCGCGGGATGCGGTCGGGATCAAGAATCACCGCCGCCGCCACCACAGGACCGGCCAGCGGCCCGCGGCCGGCCTCATCGCAGCCCGCCACCGGCCAGACGCCGCGCTTGATCAGCGCGCGCTCGCGGCGGAAGCTTGGGGCGACGATGATGGCGCTCTTGGTGCCGGCCAGCGCCTTGGCGATTTTTTTCGGCGCAGCCTTCTCGTTCTTAGCCGCAGCCTTCTTGTTTTCAGGCGCAACCTTCTTGGGCGCGCCTTTGGCCGGCTTCTTGGCGGATTGATCCCGAATCATGGCCGGGATCGTGCGCAAGCGGCATCGCCTGCGCAACCGGGAACCCCGGACAATTCCCGTTATTCAAGTCAGCCGCCCTATTCCGCCAGATGCACCCGCCGGTCCTCGCCGACTTCGATGCCGGGCGCGGCCACGACTTCCCAGGGATGGCCGTCAGGATCGGCGAAATAGCCGGAATAACCGCCATAGTCGGTCTCATGTGCGGCCTTCAGCAGCGCGGCGCCCTTGCCGACGACGAAGGCCAGCACCGCATCCACCTCCTCTCGCGCGCGGCAGTTCCAGGCGAGCGTCATGCCGCGGAACGTCGATGGCCTCGGATGATCAGGCAATGTGGCGTCGACCGCGAGCTGATCCCAGGGAAACAACGCGAGCACCGGACCGCCAGTGTCATAGAACGCAACGGCCTCGCCGGTCGCCTTGAGCCGGCGCGAGAAACCAAGCGCGTCGTAAAAGGCAATGCTCGCGCTGATGTCGTTCACGCCCAGCGTGATGACGGTAAGTCGCGGGATTGGAGCTGGCAGTTCCTGACTCATACTAGGCCTCTCTCACTTCGTCCCCTCAGAACAGGCTGAGCTGATCGCCGTTCCGCTTCGGCTTGGCAAAATGATCCGTCGTCAGCTTGGAGCGCCGCTTGTTCAGCCCGAGCCTGTCGCAGGCGATCTCGAAGCGGCGGCCGATGGTCCAAGCCATCGGGCCGGTGCCCTTCATGCGCTCGCCCCATTTCGCGTCGTAGTCGCGGCCGCCGCGCATGTCGCGGATCAGCGTGAACACGTGACGATAGCGGTCCGGATAGTTCGCCATCAGCCATTCGCGGAAGAGATCGCGCACCTCGAGCGGCAACCGCAGCAGCACGTAGGAGGCTTCCTTGACGCCGGCATGGGCGGCGGCATCCAGGATGCGCTCGATCTCGGAATCGTTCAGCGCGGGGATCACGGGCGCGACCATGACGGTGGTCGGAATGCCGGCCTCGGAAAGCTGCTTCAGCGCCTCCAGCCGCTTCGACGGCGTGGACGCCCGCGGCTCCATGGTGCGCGCCAGCTTGGGATCGAGCGAGGTCACGGAGATGCCGACCTTGGCGAGGTTGCGTTTGGCCATGCGCGCGAGAATGTCGATGTCACGGGTCACCAGCGCCGACTTGGTGACGATTCCGACGGGATGGCCGGCGCGCTCCAGCACCTCCAGAATGCCGCGCATGATTTTGCGCTCGCGCTCGATCGGCTGATAGGGATCGGTGTTGGTGCCGATCGCGATCATCCGCGGCTCGTAGCCCGGCGCCGCAAGCTCCTTCTCGAGCAGAGCCGGCGCCTCGGGCTTCACGAACAGCTTCGACTCGAAGTCGAGCCCCGGCGACAGGCCGAGATAGGCATGCGTCGGCCGCGCGAAGCAATAGACGCAGCCGTGCTCGCAGCCGCGGTAGGGATTGATCGAACGGTCGAAGCCGATGTCGGGAGATTCGTTGCGGGTGATCACCTTGCGCGAGGTGTCGATCCCGACCGTGGTCTTGAACGGCGGCAGTTCTTCAAGGCTCTGCCAACCATCGTCGAATGCGACGCGCGCCTCGGCCTCAAAGCGGCCGCTGGCGTTGGACTGCGCGCCCCGGCCTCGCCTGCGCTGGCGGTCGATGGCGACCGCCAGCTCAGGGAAGTCAGAAGGCGCACCCGCCGGCTCGGAGGGCGCCGTGACCGGCGGGTGCTTGAGAGCATGTGAGGATGCTGGACTCATGAAGCCAAGATAGCACGCCGAAGGAACAAATCAAGAACACAAACCAAAAAACGTGAAAACAACCCCATGCACAGTAGAGCTGCCCAAACTTCGCGCGCCCGCTTTTGACCTCACGCAACAGTGGCGTCACGGCGATCTCGTTTGATGCTGCCGAAGGATCGATCTCGCCGGAACTCGGTTGGTGACGATCCCGGGTGAAGGTCGGCAGGAACATGACAAATCAACAACAATCGGCCGCAGCGAGCAGCGACCTCGATCTGCTCGACCGCTATTGGCGCGCCGCGAACTATCTCTCCGTCGGGCAGATTTACCTGCTCGACAATCCGCTGCTGCGCGAGCCGTTAGGGCCCGAGCACATCAAGCCGCGTTTGCTCGGCCATTGGGGCACGACGCCTGGGTTGAACTTCATTTATGCCCATCTCAACCGCGTCATCCGCGCGCTGGACCTGAGCGTGATCTATGTCTGCGGTCCCGGTCATGGCGGCCCCGGCATGGTCGCCAACACCTATCTCGAAGGCAGCTACAGCGAGATCTATCCCGATATCGCGCGCGATACCGAGGGGTTGCGCAAGCTGTTCAGGCAATTCTCCTTCCCCGGCGGCATCCCGAGTCACGCGGCGCCGGAAACGCCGGGCTCGATCCACGAAGGCGGTGAGCTCGGTTACGCGCTGGTTCATGCCTATGGCGCGGCGTTCGACAATCCCGACCTGATCGTCGCCTGTGTCGTCGGCGACGGCGAGGCCGAGACCGGCCCGCTCGCGGCGTCCTGGCACTCCAACAAGTTCCTCAATCCCGCGCATGACGGCGCGGTGCTGCCGATCCTGCATCTCAACGGTTATAAGATTGCCAACCCAACCGTGCTCGGGCGGATGCGCGACGGCGAGATCCGCGATCTCTTCCGCGGGCTCGGCCACGAGCCGCTATTCGTCGAGGGCGACGATCCCAAATTGATGCACCAGGCCATGGCAGACGCGCTCGACGTCGCGCTCGTCAGCATCCGGTCGATCCAGCAGCACGCCCGCGACGGCCGCGAGAGCGTCGAACGCCCGCGCTGGCCGATGATCGTGCTGCGCAGCCCCAAGGGCTGGACCGGTCCCAAGGAAGTCGACGGCAAGAAGGTGGAAGGTTTCTGGCGGGCGCATCAGGTGCCCGTCGCGAACTGCCGCGAGAATCCGGCGCATCTGAAGATTCTCGAGGACTGGATGCGCAGCTACGAGCCGGAAAAGCTGTTCGAGGCGAACGGCGCGCTCGTTACCGAGCTCCAGGCGCTCGCGCCCGAAGGCAATCGCCGCATGGGCGCCAATCCGCACGCCAATGGCGGCCTTCTGAAGAAGGAGCTGAAGCTGCCGGACTTCCGCAGCTTCGCCGTCGAGGTCCCTCAGCCGGGCGGCATCGTGGCGGAGGCAACCCGCGAGCTCGGCAAATTCCTGCGCGACGTCATCCGCCTCAACGCCGAGGCCCGCAACTTCCGCATCATGGGCCCGGACGAAACCGCCTCAAACCGGCTCGATGCAGTGTTCGAGGCCACCGAACGCGTCTGGATGGAGCCGACAAAATCTTACGACGTGCATCTCGCCCAGGACGGACGCGTGATGGAAGTCCTGAGCGAACATCTGTGCCAGGGCTGGTTAGAGGGCTACCTGCTCACGGGCCGGCACGGCTTCTTCTCCTGCTACGAGGCGTTCATCCACATCGTGGATTCCATGTTCAACCAGCATGCCAAATGGCTGAAAGTGACGCGGCATCTGCCGTGGCGACGCCCGATCGCCTCGCTCAACTATCTGCTGACATCGCATGTCTGGCGCCAGGACCACAACGGCTTCAGCCATCAGGACCCCGGATTCGTCGATCTCGTCGCCAACAAGAAGGCTGACGTCGTCCGCATTTACTTCCCACCGGACGCCAACACGCTGCTGTGGATCGCCGATCACTGCCTGCGCACCTATGATCGCATCAACGTCATCGTCGCCGGCAAGCAGCCGGCGCCGCAATGGCTGTCGATGCAGGAGGCAGCCACGCACTGCGATGCCGGCATCGGCATCTGGAGCTGGGCCGGCACGGAAGACGCGAATGGCGAGCCCGATGTCGTGATGGCCTGCGCCGGCGACGTGCCGACACTGGAAACACTCGCCGCCGTCGACCTGCTGCGCAAGGCGCTGCCCGAGCTGAATATCCGCGTCGTCAACGTCGTCGACCTCATGACGCTGCAACCCAGGGAGCAGCACCCGCACGGCTTGTCCGACCGCGACTTCGACGGCCTGTTCACCCGCGACAAGCCGGTGATCTTCGCCTATCACGGCTATCCCTATCTGATCCACCGGCTGACCTATAGCCGCACCAACCACGCCGGCATGCACGTCCGCGGCTTTGCCGAGGAAGGCACCACGACGACGCCGTTCGACATGGTCGTGCTCAACGAGCTCGACCGCTATCACCTCGCGATCGAGGCGATCGAGCGCGTGCCGGGGCTCGCGACCAAAGCGGCGCAGGTGAAGCAGCAGTTCCGCGACAAGCTGATCGAGCATTCGCGCTATGTGCGCGAATACGGCGAGGACATGCCGGAAATCCAGGAATGGGTCTGGCAGAACAGCGCCGGCGGCAACACGCCGGCGGAGGCAGGCGACTGACAGCAGCCATGTTGAACACCGTTCTCGTTCTCAACTCGGGATCGTCGAGCATCAAATTCGGCCTGTTCGAGATCTCGGCGGCCGAGCCCACCCTGCTCTGCAAGGGCCTGCTCGACGAGCACGAGACGAAGCCGCGGCTCGTCGTGAAGAGCCCCGCGGGCGAAGACCTGTTCGAGAGACGGAGGGAAGCATCGGATGCGGACAGCGATCATCTGTTCGTCGACGTGCTCGGCTTCATCGAGGATCGTTTCGGCGACCACCGCTTGCGCGCCGTCGGCCATCGCGTCGTCCATGGCGGTCCGGACTATTCCGCTCCGGTCGAGCTGACGGACGATGTCACCGCAAAACTGGAGGCGTTGACGCCGCTGGCGCCGCTGCACCAGCCGCGGTGTCTGGCGCCGGTCCGCGCCATCAGGGCGATCAGGCCCGACCTGACCCAGATCGCCTGCTTCGACACCGCTTTCCACCACGGCATTGCGCCGCCCGCCAGCCGCTTCGCCATTCCGCGACGTTATGAAGAGCGCGGCATCCGGCGCTACGGATTTCATGGCCTCTCGTTCGAATATGTCGCGGGACGGCTCGCCCGAATCGCGCCGCAGCTCGTGGCGAAGCGCACTGTGATCGCGCATCTCGGCAATGGCGGGAGCCTGTGCGGCTTGCGCGACGGCCGCAGCATCGACACCACGATGGGACTGACGCCGCTCGACGGGCTGGTGATGGGCACGCGGTGCGGCAGGATCGACCCGGGCGTGCTGCTCTATCTGCAACAGCACGAGAAGATGTCGGTCGACGATGTCCAGCACCTGCTCTACCACGAATCGGGCCTGCTCGGCGTCTCCTGCATCGCGTCGGACATGCGCACGCTGCTTGCGAGCAGCGAAGCTGCGGCACGGGAGGCGGTCGAGCTCTTCACCTTCCGCGCCGCGCAGGAGGTGGCGGCGATGGCGACAACGCTTGCCGGGCTGGACTGCCTGGTCTTCACCGGCGGTATCGGCGAGCATGCCGGGGAAATCCGCAGCGCGATCGGTGAGCGTCTCGACTGGCTCGGTGTGCGCATCGATGCGGCTGCGAATGATGAGGGATGCGAGCGTATCAGCGGCGGCGACAGCGCAGTCGATGTCTTCATCATCCCGACCAACGAAGAACTGACGATCGCGCGCAATTGCGCGGCGCTGTTGCAAGGCGCTCAGTGAATGCCGGCAAGGATCTGAAAACATCCGATCGCGACCTCGATCACGATCAGCACCACCACCGCGATCTCGAGGCGGAGCGAGCGCTGGGTGTCGATGATGTCGGTGAGCGCGTTGGCGGTCTCGGACACGGCTGTGAGCTTGCGTTCGAGCGTGTCGAGGCGCTCCTTCAGTTCGTACTCGTCTTCAAGGCGGGCATAGAGCCGGTCGAGCTCGGGTTTCTCCCAGAGCACGTCGGGCTTCTCGGCCACAGCGACACGGCCGGCGACGCGCTGCTGGACGAGAAGCGCATTGCCGATCAATTGCAAGATGCCCTTCCGCCGGGGCGGTGTGCGGCCTTGCTCGGCGAGCTTGCGCGCAAACGGCTCGATCACGTCGAAGACCGCGGCGACACGGCGCTCGTCGCGCGCAAGAGAAGTGCTCTTGGCGAGCGCGTCCGCGATCAGCAGCAGCCGGTCGTCGGAGAATTTGGCGAGGCAGATCGGGCCGCCCGGCAGGATCGCCTCGGCGCTTTCATCCTTGCAGAGTTGCGCCTGCGCGATTTCCTCCTCGTAGGGGCTGAATTCGCCGATCACGCGGGGCTTCAGGCTGTCGATCAGCACCTTCTCCTCCGAAGGGAGGAGACCGATCAGCACCACGACGCCGTAGCGGAAGATTACCGCGAGGCCGGCATGGACGCGGAAGGCGGCCGGGGTCGAGGAGACGGTCGCACCCAGCTCGAGGCCGGAGGGATTGATGCGTTCACCCAGCATCACCGCCCGAATCCGCAAGATCGGCGCGCTGTCCGGCCTGGGAGATGTCGCCGGCGTGTTAACAGCAAGTTGATCAGCGTTCATACGAAGCCCTCGTCAGCGGCGTGCTTGCACGTTTTTCCCGTTCCCGCGCTCGTCAGTCAGCTATCGCATCCTCTTCATGCAGGATTGCGAACGGCCTGCGCGTCGCGCAATGTTGCGGCAACCTCCGGACTAATACGGTCAAGCAAGGGCGGCGCCGACACATTCGGCAATATCGCCGCCCCGTACGGGACAAATTTGGATGCGACGGCTGCAGCGGTTTACCATCGTATACCGAAGCACGGCCGGAAAGTTGCACTCGGCAGCGCCACATGTTTTATGACGCCCTGACAATGAGCTACGCTTCTCCCGAAGTGTGGACACTGAAGCCTCAATCATGCTGAGCGTCATCATTCCGACCGAAGGCGTCGAGCAGACCGCGGTCGCAACTCTGGCCGCGCTGGTACCCGGTGCCGCCGCAGGCATCGTCCGGGAAGTGCTCCTCGTCGATAGCACCCGCAATGGCGTCATCGAGCGCGTTGCCGACGTCGCGGGCTGCCGTTTCATCGGCTTCGAAGGATCCACGCAGGGCGCCGCGCTTGCCGCCGGCGCACTCCAGGCCCGTTCGTCCTGGCTGATGTTCCTCCCCGCGGGCGCCGTGCTGGAAACCGGCTGGATCGAGGAAACCGCTCAGTTTATCCAGTCCGTCTCGACCAGCGGCCGAGATCGTGCGGCCGTCTTCCGCTATGCCCGCTCACCCTACGCCGATGCCGGCTTCCGCGATATCCTCTGGGCCCTGATGCGCAAGCTCGTCGGTCCCTTCGGCGATCAGGGACTTTTGATCGCGCGTGATCACTACGACCGCATCGGCGGCTACCCGCCCCAAGCCCGCCGCTCCGAGGCGCGGTTGCTCCGGCGGCTCGGCCGCTCGTCGCGGATCATGCTGCGCAGCCGGATTGTCATGGTCGGCTGAAGCACTTCAATGCTTGCCAAAGTCAAATAATTATTTGACAATGGCAAGTATCGAGGTGAGCCATGTCATTTGACGGTACCGAGAACCACGTCGCAGCGGTTCGCGCCTTCAACCGCTTCTATACCCGCAAGCTTGGCGTGCTCGACCAGCACCTTGGCAAGAGCCCGTTCTCGCTCAGCGAGGCCCGCGTGCTCTACGAGCTCGCACAACGGGACGACCTTGCCGCAAAGGAGATCGGCAACGAGCTTGGCCTCGACCCCGGCTATCTCAGCCGCATCGTGCAGAGCTTCGACGAAAAGGGGCTGATCACCCGCAGACCCCTGCCCGCGGATCGCAGGCAATACCAGCTCAGCCTCACCGCCAAGGGGCGCCAGAGCTTTGCCAAGCTGAACCTGGGCTCGCAAAACGAGGTCGCCGCAATGCTGGCTCAGCTTTCGGCCAGCGATGCAACGCGGCTCACGCAGGCTATGGCGACCATCGAGGCTGTGCTGGAGCATCGAAGCCAGCCCGCGGCTTTCATGCTGCGCAGCCATCGCGTCGGCGACATGGGCTGGGTCATCTCCCGGCAGGCCGCCGCCTATGCGGCGGACTACAACTGGGATATCAACTACGAGGCCCTGGTCGCCGAGATCTGCGCACAGTTCATCAAGAACTATGACGCCGCGCGCGAGCACTGCTGGATTGCGGAAGTGGATGGCGAGCCGGTCGGCTCGATCTTCCTGGTCAAGGCCACGGATGAGATTGCCAAGCTGCGCCTGTTGCAGGTGGAGAAGAAAGCGCGGGGACTCGGTGTCGGCCGCGCGCTGGTCGAGCAATGCATCCAGGGCGCACGCGAGAGGGGCTACAGCAAGATGACGCTGTGGACGCAAAGCATCCTGGTCGCCGCGCGTGGCATCTATCAAAGTGCAGGCTTCAAGCTCGTGAAGGAAGAGAAGCACCACAGCTTCGGTGTCGATCTGATCGGCGAGACCTGGGAGCGAGATCTGTAGCACTCTCGCAACGAGCGAGATGCAAGTAAATGTGCCCTCGCCCCTTGCGGGAGAGGGCAGCAGCACTGGCGGACGCGCGCTCAGTAAGGTGAGGGGTATGTCTCCGCGAGCGTTCGTGCCTGCGGAGAAAACCCCTCATCCGGCGCTTCGCGCCACCTTCCCCCACAAGGGGGGAAGGGAAGCAAGCACTCACACCGTCGCGCCTTGCGCCTTTGGCCGGCGCAGGTGCTCGTCCAGGCGCGGCATGATCTCCACGAAATTGCAGGGACGCGTGCGGTAGTCGAGCTGGGCTTTGAGGATGCCGTCCCAGCCGTCGCGGCAGGCACCGGGCGAACCTGGGAGGCAGAAGATGTAGGTTGCGCCGGCGACGCCGGCCGTGGCGCGGCTCTGGATCGTCGACGTGCCGATCTTGGCGTGGCTCAGCATGTGGAATGCGATCGAGAAACCGTCCATGCGCTTCTCGAACAAGGGCTCGATCGCCTCCGGCGTGACGTCGCGCCCGGTGAAGCCGGTGCCGCCGGTGGTGATGACGACGTCGACGCCTGCGTCCGCAATCCAGCGGCGGATGACGGCGCGGATCGCCTCGACGTCGTCGGTGACGATCTCGCGCGCGGCGAGATGGTGGCCGGCCGCAAGGAGGCGGTCGGCCAGGGTCTGGCCGGATTTATCATCCGCGAGCGCGCGCGTGTCGGACACGGTGAGCACCGCGATGTTGAGCGGGACGAACTGTTTTGTTTCGTCGATGGAGGTCATTGCAACGCACCTTCTTCCCAGACCACTGACGTCATCCTGAGGTGCGGGCTCTTGCGCGCCTCGAAGGATGGGCCACAGGCTCGCCATCCTTCGAGGCTCGCCAATTGGCGAGCACCTCAGGATGACGGATAACCCCTACTGTCCGCCCCCAAACGTGTTGCAGGCCTGGACGGTGCCCTGCTGGTAGCCGGTCATGAACCACTGTTTGCGTTGCGCCGCCGAGCCGTGGGTGAAGGAATCGGGCACGACGCGGCCTGTGGACTGGCGCTGCAGCGTGTCGTCGCCGATCGCGCTCGCCGTGGTGAGTGCGGCGTCGATGTCGCCCGGCTCCAGGAAGTTCGGCCGCTTCTTCGCCTCGCGATTGACCCAGACACCGGACAGGCAGTCCGCCTGCAATTCGACCTTCACCTGGAGCGCATTCGACTCCGCCTTGCTGCCGGCCTGCTGCTGCAACCGCGTCACGCGCGGAATGATGCCGAGCAGGTTCTGGATGTGATGGCCGGCCTCATGGGCGATGATGTAGGCGGTGGTGAAGTTACAGGCGGACTTGCCGGAGCAGCCGCGAAAACGTGTCTCGACCTCGCGGAAGAAACCGGTGTCGAGGAAGATGGTCCTGTCGGGCGGACAATAGAACGGTCCCATCGCCGACTCCGCCCGGCCGCAGCGCCCGCCATTGGTGACGTTGCGGAACAGCACGACCTTCGGACCGGTAAAGGATTGGCCCGAGGCCTGGAAGATCTCGCTCCAGCGATCGTCGATCTCGCCGAGGATGCCGGAGATCATGCTGCCCATCTCGTCGGTCGGCGCGCCGCGCTTGGCGTTGGACGACGACTGGCGATCGGTCTGGTAGGACGGCGCCTGGCCGCCACCGGTGAGGATCTCGGCGCCGCCGATCAGGATGCGCGGATCGATGCCGAAGGCGTAACCGACCAGGCCGAGCACGATGATGGTGCCGATGCCGAGCCCGCCGCCGCCCATGGGGAGGCCGAACCCGCCTCCTCCACCGCCGCCGCCACCATCGTCGCGACGATCCTCGATGTCGTCGCTGCGGCGGAAATCATCGTAGCGCATGGCGGCTTCCCTCAGTCCTGGCTGGCATCATTGGGCGCAAAGGCGGCAAAGCTCAACGCACCATGCACGTAAAATTTCCATTGCGTTAATCAATATCCCGCTCGGCAATTATTGCCTAGTGCGACAGCACGGCAATGCCAGCAATTTTTTCCGGGCATCGAGCAATTTTTTCCGAGAGGAATTTCGAGTCTTTTTGCGCTCCGATCACAGCCGCAACGCGAAGAAACGCGAAATACACTGCAAAACACGGCGAATGCGCGAAGCGAACCGCGTGCAAGTCGCGATGTGAGAGCTATTCACGAAAGCGGCGGGTTAAGTCGATTTTTACTTTGCCGCTTCAATGTAACGGTCAGTCGGTTGTTTGGTCCCGCGTCGCCGACAGCGTCGCCTGAGTCAGAGTTCTTGAGTCATGGTAGAGTCGCGTCGCGGGGCGTCTGCAAGGGCGCCCCGCACAAATTTTGAGTCTTCATCGCATCGCATCATTCTCGGTGATTGCGTCGCCGAGATGTCGAAGCTTCAGGCTGGTTCGGTCGACCTGGTGTTCGCCGATCCACCCTACAATCTCCAGCTCAAGGGCGATCTCAAGCGCCCCGACGAATCGCATGTCGATGCGGTCGACGACGACTGGGACAAGTTCGATTCGTTCTCCGCCTATGACGATTTCACCCGCGCCTGGCTGCTCGCCGCCCGCCGCGCGATGAAGCCGTCGGCGACGATCTGGGTGATCGGCTCCTATCACAACATCTTCCGCGTAGGCGCGATCATGCAGGACCTCGGCTTCTGGCTCCTGAACGACATCGTCTGGCGCAAGACCAATCCGATGCCGAATTTCCGCGGCCGTCGCTTCACCAACGCGCACGAGACCATGATCTGGGCCGCGCGCGACGAAAAGGCCAAGGGCTACACCTTCAACTACGAAGCCTTGAAAGCCGCCAACGAGGACGTGCAGGCACGGTCCGACTGGCTGATCCCGCTCTGCACCGGCGAGGAGCGCCTCAAGGGCGCCGACGGCAAGAAAGTGCACCCGACGCAGAAGCCGGAAGGCCTGCTCGCGCGCGTGCTGCTGTCGTCCTCCAAGCCCGGCGATCTCGTGATCGACCCCTTCAACGGCACCGGCACCACCGGCGCGGTCGCAAAGCGCCTCGGCCGCTCTTATATCGGCTTCGAGCGCGACAAGACCTATGCGAAAGCCGCCCAAGCGCGCATCGCCGCGGTCGAGCCGCTGCCGGAGGCAAGCCTCGCCCCGTTCATGACGGCGCGCGAAGCGCCGCGGGTTGCGTTCTCGGAATTGATCGAGCGTGGCATGATCATGCCCGGCACCAAGCTGTTCGACGCCAAGAAGAAGCTCGGCGCACTGGTCCGCGCCGACGGCGCTATCATGTTCGGCGACAAGGTCGGCTCCATCCACCGCATGGGCGCGGTGGCGCAAGGCGCGCAAGCCTGCAACGGCTGGACCTTCTGGCACATCGAGACCAAGAAGGGTCTCAAGCTGATCGACGAGCTCCGCGCCGAAATCCGCGCCGGAATGGCGGCGGGCTAGCCTTCCTTTCGTCATCCCGGAGCGCGCCTCCGGCGCGAGCGCGGAATGACGAGACTGGTTGAACACGGCCGCCGCCGGGACTAGATTACCCGCCTACGCCCCGTCTTGACCGGTCGAGCCATGCGACGACAGTCCGAGACATTGCTGCTGGTGCCGCTGCTGCCGATCTTCCTGCTCGGCATGCTTCCGATGTTCCTGATCGCGCTGCTGGGATTTTTCGGCCTCGCCTTGTTCGGCGTGCTCGTGGTCTGTGTCGGGCTCGCCAGCAGCAACGAGGCCCATGACAGCTTCAATCACGACGTCATCGTTCACGGCTACGCGCGCGGATCGGAGCGCGCGGCGCGGGCCTCCGACATGCATATCGCTACCCGGCTCGGGCTGCGCCTGGAGGTCGTGGGCGCGGCCATGGTCATTACGGCGGCGATCGGCCTTTGTTACGCCGGCTGATCTGCGTGGCGCGCAGATACCGCCCGGCAAACTCGCCGGTTGCCCTCCCCGACAAGGTTCAGGCAAGACAAGGCCGCTTGCGGACACGTTGCTGCCTCCACTCTCGGCCAACAAACACAGGGGAGATGCCCGATGCTCAAATTCTATTTCAATGGCTCGCCGAACCCGACCAAGGTCGCGCTTTATCTCGAAGAGTCGGGCCTGCCCTTCGAGCCGGTGAAGATCGATACCCGCATGGGCGAGCAGTTCACGCCGGACTATCTGAAGATCAATCCGAACGGCAAGGTGCCGGCGATCGACGACGGCGGCACCATCGTGTTCGATTCCAATGCCATCCTGCTCTATCTCGCCGAGAAGTCCGGCAAATTCCTGCCCGCCGCCAATGTACGCGGCGAGATGCTGTCATGGCTGATGTTCATCGCCACCGGCGTCGGGCCGTATTCGGGTCAGGCCGTGCACTTCAAGCATTTTGCGCCGAAGGACCAGAACCACGACTACGCGCATAACCGCTACCAGTTCGAGACCGATC
Source organism: Bradyrhizobium sp. Kon58 (assembly GCF_055807455.1). Lineage (NCBI taxonomy): Bacteria > Pseudomonadati > Pseudomonadota > Alphaproteobacteria > Hyphomicrobiales > Nitrobacteraceae > Bradyrhizobium > Bradyrhizobium sp. Kon58. The sequence continues at coordinate 19,630 of NZ_JBVVOT010000028.1, read as the reverse complement.
GTCACTACAAGATTCTCGACGGTCACCTCGAAGGCCGCCGCTACATGGTCGGCGACGGCTATTCGATCGTCGACATGGCGTTGTGGGGTTGGGCACGGATGGTGCCGTTCAAGCTCGGCGACGACGCCTTCGCGCGATATCCGAACGTGAAGCGGCTGGTGGACGAGATCTCGGCGCGGCCCGCGGCGGCGCGCGCGATCGCTCTGAAGGACAAGTTCACCTTCAAGGCCGAGATGGACGACGAGGCCCGCAGCAACATGTTCAAGCACATGACGACGAAAGTCGCCTGATCGCGTCCGGTCACAACGCGAGGCCACGCGCATGCGCGTGGCCTTTTGCTTTTGAGGCTCAAGCGGCGTGGACCGAGTTCAGAAAGTTGGCGACTTCCTGCTTCAAGCGATTGCTGTCGGCCGACAGCGAGCGTGCCGCCGAGAGCACCTGCGAAGAAGCCGAGCCGGTCTCGGACGCCCCGCGCTGCACATCGCCGATGTTGGACGACACGAGCTGCGTGCCCTGGGCCGCCTGCTGCACGTTGCGGGAGATCTCCTGCGTCGCCGCACCCTGCTCCTCCACGGCGGCGGCGACCGTCGACGAGATCTCCGACAGCCGCTCGATGGTGCCGCTGATTTCCCTGATCGAGCCGACCGACTCCTCCGTTGCGGCCTGGATGCCCGAGACCTGCTGGGCGATCTCACCGGTGGCCCTCGCGGTCTGCTCGGCAAGCGCCTTGACCTCCGAGGCGACCACGGCAAAGCCGCGGCCGGCTTCACCCGCGCGCGCCGCCTCGATGGTGGCGTTCAGCGCCAGGAGGTTGGTCTGGCCGGCGATGGTGCTGATCAGTTCGACCACGTCGCCGATGCGGGCTGCAGCCTTGGAGAGCTCGCTGACGCGCGCGTTGGTCTTGCTCACCTGACCGACGGCTTCGCCCGCGATGCGGGCCGATTCCTGCACCTGGCGCGCGATCTCCGTCACCGAGGAGGACAACTCCTCGGTCGCGGAGGCGACCGCCTGCACATTGGCCGAGGCTTCCTGGGAGGCGGATTGCACTTCGGTGGAGAGATCTTGAGCGCGCCTCGCGGTCGCGGTCAGGGTGCCGGCCGAGCCCTCGAGCTCGTGCGATGCCGAGGATACGGTATCGACGATCTCGCCCACCGCCTGCTCGAACTGGCTGGCGAGCCGGGCCATGTCGGCCTTGCGGCTCTCGGCCTGCCGGGCCTCGGTTGCGGTCTGCTCATGGCGCAGCCTTTCGGTCTCGATCATGTTGGTCTTGAAGACGTCGATCGCCTTGGCCATGTCGCCGATCTCGTCGGCCTTGCCGCGCGAAGGGATCTCGACGGCGAGATTGCCCCCGGCAAGCAGCCCCATTGCGCGCGTCATCGAGGTCAGCGGCCCCACGATGCTGCGGGCGGTCAGGAAGGCGACGATCAGCCCGAACAGGACGGCGAGGCCGCCCGCGATCGCCTGGAGCGAGGTCGTGCCGTCGATCACGGCATCGGCCGCGGTGCGCGAATCCTTGTAATCGGTCTTCAAGGTGGTTTCCGCGACCTTGAGCTTGGCGATGCTCGCGGAGATGAGCGGTGCGAGATCCTTGTGGTAGATCTCATCGGACCGCAGCATCGCGGCGGAGGTCGTTTCGAACGCGGATTTATAGATACCGAGCGCGGTCTTCACAGGCGTCAGAGACGACCGAAGGTCCGCCGCTTGCGGGCTCCTTTCGACGGCTGCCAGCCGCTGCACCGCCCTGTCGACATTGGTTCTGAAGGCGGTGGGCCCGTTGGTGTCGCGCAGAGCGAGGAAGCGCCAGTTCGCGATTCGAACCAGCAGGACCCGGGACTCGAGGTCCGCGACGAGCGACACCGTGTCGTCGTCGGCGGCGGCGCGGGCCACGTCGACCAGCTTGGCCATCTTGACCGTCAGCTCCTCGCCACTCGGCAACAGCGTCGCCTTGCCGGTCCGCGCCTCGTTGACGGCGTCGCCGAGACTGTCGCGCAGGCTTTTCATTTTGGCGATGTCGGCGATCAGATCATTGTAGAGCTTCCGCCGCTCCTCCGAGAGGGTGCCCTTTGCTCCGAGCTGCAACAGCCCGGTCGCCGCGGTCTCTCGCTCGGCAGCCTCCCGCATCGCAGGCTCGTTGGCGTCGTAAATGTAGCGCAGATTGGCGCGCTGGATGGCCTGAAGATGGGTCGATATCTCCAGGATACGCGCCGTGCTGTCCGACAACGCGGAGAGTTTTGCGACCTGATCCTGGACGGACCGCAAATTCCAGATGGCGACCACCGCCATCACAAGACCAACCGCCACCAAGGCCATGAAACCTGCGTACAGGCGTCCCCTGATCCGCAAACGAAACTTCGGCATTCCCACTGTCCACTCAGAAGCATGTCAATTCGGGCGGACGAACAACTCCGGCGATTTGTCGGGCCACCCCGGCAGCCGCGGGTCATGTTGTTCGCGAACCACGCTGCACCGCGACACAATGGGGGACACTCGTTAATTGAACCTTCAAATTTTTCGCGCGCGCATGCGTCAGACGGCACAACATCTGCTGATTTTATCGGCAGGTGAGCAAGGTTTTGGCGCGAAGCCCGCAGCACCGTGCATGCCGCTGCAGCCTGTCCGGCTTGCGCCACCGAAACGGTCACCGCCGGCCGCGGCAGACGGCACCGGTCGGCGGACGCGACGCCGCTCGATCCGCTCAGCTCGCGGCCCTCACGGCCGTTTGCGGAAACGGGCCGAGGGCCTTCTCGGTCAGTACCGAGTCGCAATATTCGCGGATCTCCTTGATCTTGCCGTCCTCGAGACGAAACACGAGACAATAGTCGTTGTCGTAGCGTACGCCTTCGGGCGTGACGTTGTCGCCCTTGGCTTCGACGACGACGACATCGCCGTCGGCGATGAAGCGGTGGGCGACCGTCCGCGTCCGGTCGACAAGACGGGTCCGCACATAGGCGTGCAGATCGTTGAGGATCGCCTGTTTGCCCGAAAACGTGCGCGACCAGGAGTATTGGCCGGTCACGATCCATTTGGCGTCGTCGGCAAGACTTTCGGTGAACAAGCCGCGGTCGCGCGCAGCCGGATCGGGGCTGGCGGCGGCTGCAAAGATATCCTGCATCAGCTTCTTGTTGGCGCTCGCGTTCATGGCGGCATCTCCTTCGGTGAGAACACCGAGATCATCGCCGCCGGTTCTAAATTCTTCAAATCGATAGTGAATATGATATCTATTCGCCTCATGAATTTGAATTCGCTCGACCTCAATCTCCTGACCGCGCTCGACGCGCTGCTGCGCGAGGCCAGCGTCAGCCGCGCCGCCTTGCGGATCGGGCTGTCGCAGCCGGCGGCGAGTCATGCGCTCCAGCGCCTGCGCGACATCTTTGGCGACCCGCTCCTGGTCCGCGCGGGCGCGCGGATGGAGCTGACGCCGCGGGCGCAAGCCTTGCGCGCGCCGCTGTCGCAGGCGCTCGACCAGGTGCGCGGGCTGTTCGTATCGGACGAATTCGATGCGGCGCGTAGCGAGCGGCAATTCCGACTGATGATGCCGGATCTCGCGGTCGAGCTGTTGATGCCGCCCTTGATGCAAAAGGTGACGCAGGCTGCCCCCAACGTCCGCATCGACGTGGTGCCGTGGCGGGGACCGGCGATTTTCCACGTCGAGTTCGCCCGCACCATCGACCTCGTGATCTCGATCGGCAACGCGTTCAAGGGCTTTCACCGCCAGCTGCTCTACACCGACAGCGACGCGCTGGCGGTGCGGCGCGGCCATCCCATGGCGGCGAAGCTGAAACGGCGCGAGACGTTCCTGGCCGCGCGCCATGTCGGCGTAATTATCCGCGGCCAGCCGGAGGACTTAATCGACACCTGGCTGCGCACCAAGGGCATCGACCGGCACATCACTCTCGTCGTCCCGGGCTATCTCGAAGCGCTGCACGTCGCCGCCCGCACCGACCTCGTCGCCTTCGTGCCGCGCCGGCTGATCGGGGCGCTGTCCAAGCAGCTCGGCCTCGTCACGGTGACGCCGCCGCTCGACCCCGGCATCGACGAGCAGTTCATGTTCTACCCGACCCGCGCGCAGATGGATCCGGGCTCAATCTGGTTGCGGCGACTGATGCTGGAGACGGGACGGGAATTGGAAAAGCCGAAGGCTTCGTAGAGTGGGCAAAGCGACTTGTCCGCCATAGCTCGAAGAGCGAAGGCGGAAGCGTGCCCACCACTTTTTTATGGCTTGGAAAGATGGTGGGCACGGCGCTTCGCGCCCTTGCCCACCCTCCAAGAGCCCTACGCCTTCTGCGCGTCCATCACCTTGCGCACGGCGGGGCGGTCGGACATGCGCTTGAAATGATCGGCGATCTTCGGCGTCGCGTTGATGTCGACGCTGTCGCCTTCGAGCCAAGTCGACAGGGTGTAGAGATAAGGATCACAGATCGTGAACTGCTCGCCCATCACCCAGGGCCCCTTGTACATCTTCTGCTCGATCAGGGCGAAGCAGGCGCCCATGGTCTTTGGGATCATCGCCTTCATGTCGGCAAACGAGCTCTCTTCGCTGGCCCAGCGCGCGCCGCGCATCTTGTGGGCATGGTTGATGTGCACGGTCGAGCAGAGGTAGGAGTTGAACGACTGTACCTGGGCGAAGTCGAAGGGATCGTCGAGCGGCGCGAGCTTGGCCTTGGGGAAGGTCTGCGCGAGATAGGCGAGCATCGCCGGGGTCTCGGTCAGGACGCCACGATCGGTCACCAGCGCGGGCACGCGGCCTTTCGGGTTGATCGCCAGGTACTCCGCGCTGTTCTGCTGGTTGGTCTTGAAGCTCAGCCGCTCGGCCGCGTAGTCGGCGCCGGCTTCTTCCAGGGTGATGTAGGTGGCGAGCGCGCAGGTGCCGGTGGCGTAGTAGAGCTTGAGCATGTCGGACCTCATGGGAAAGGTGGAAGGTAACGGCTGCGGGCCCCGAGGTCCATAGCACGAACTTCTCTTCGCAGTTGCCCACCGGCGGCCGGCTGTGCCAAGACGCCCCGAGTTGGAGGGCTTTCCCATGACCGTACTCATCGCCGGTGGCGGCATCGGCGGGCTGACGCTTGCGCTCAGTCTGCACGGAATCGGCATTCCCGTGAAAGTGTTCGAGAGCGTCGCCGAGCTGCGGCCGCTCGGTGTCGGTATCAACGTGCTGCCGCATGCGGTGCGCGAGCTGATCGAGCTCGGGCTGATGGACAAGCTCGATGCCAGCGGCGTGCGCACCCGCGAGTTGGCCTATTTCTCCAAGCACGGCAAGCCGATCTGGAGCGAGCCGCGCGGGCTGGAGGCCGGCTATAAATGGCCGCAGTTTTCGATCCATCGCGGCACGCTCCAGCAATTGCTGCTCGACACCGCGATCGAGCGCCTCGGCCGCGACAACATCCTCACCAGCCATCATCTGACCGGCTGGAGCGAAACGCCTGACGGCGTGCGCGCCGATTTCATCGACAAGGCCACCGGCAAGGCCGCGGGGACTTACGAGGGCACGATCCTGATCGCCGCCGACGGCATCCATTCCGCCGCGCGAGAAAAACTTTATCCCGACGAGGGCCCCCCGATCTGGAACGGCCGCATCCTCTGGCGCGGCGTGACGCCTGCAAAAGCCTTCCTCAGCGGCCGCACCATGATCATGGCCGGCCACGAGATCCTGAAATTCGTCTGCTATCCGATCTCGAAGGAACCGGACGCCGCGGGCAACCATCTGATCAACTGGGTTGCCGAGCGCCACATGCCGCCGACCTACCAATGGCGACGCGAGGACTATAACCGCACCGCGCGGCTGGAGGAGTTTTTGCCCTGGTTCGAGAGCTGGCAGTTCGACTGGCTCGACGTGCCCGGCCTGATCAAGAATTGCCCGCACGCCTATGAATATCCGCTGGTCGACCGCGATCCGGTGTCGCAATGGACTTTCGGCCGCGTCACGCTGATGGGCGACGCCGCACATCCGATGTACCCGATCGGCTCCAACGGCGCCTCGCAGGCGATCCTCGATGCCCGCACCATCACCCGCGAGATCCTGGCGCACGGCCCGACGCAAGCGGCCCTGCTCGCCTATGAGGCCGAGCGGCGGCCTGCAACCACCAGCCTCGTCCTGCTCAACCGCAAGAACGGCCCCGAACAGGTGATGCAGCTCGTCGAAGAGCGCGCGCCCGACGGCTACAAGGTCGTCACCGACGTGCTGTCGCAACAGGAGCTGGAGGATGTTGCCGCCAACTACAAGCGCGTCGCCGGCTTCCAGGTGGAAGCGCTGAATGCGAAGCCGCCGATCGTGAGCGCGGGTGCGCGCGCGAAGGTGTGAGGGTTTGGCAGAGCATTCGCCGCGAACTCCCCTTCACCTCGCCCCGCTTGCGGGGAGAGGTCGGATTGCATCGAAGATGCAATCCGGGTGAGGGGGTACAGGTCTCACGGAGAGCTCACTCGCGGAGAGGCCCCTCACCCCACCCTCTCCCCGTAAGAACGGGGCGAGGGAGTGAGAGCGCGTTGCCCGCCTTACTTCACCACCCTCGCCGCCTCCAGCAGCCGCTCGCTCGCGCTTGCCGTCGCCAGCAGCGTGCCGTCCTCTGCCGTCAGCCTCGCCTCGACGAACGCAATCGTCTTGCCGAGCTGCGTCACCTTGGCCTCGCCGATGATCGGTCCGGGCTTCGCGGGCGCCAGGAAATTCACGGTCATGCTGATGGTCGTGGTGTAGAGCCGGCCCTCGCTCATCACCAGCACAGCGGGGCCCATCGTGTCATCGAGCATGGCCGAGAGCATGCCACCCTGGATGAAGCCGGCCGGATTGCAGAACTCCGGCTTGCCGTCGAAGGCGAGCTTGATCCAGCCTTCCCCGGGGCGGGCATCGAGCAGGCGCCACCCCAATAGCTCAGCACAGGGCGGCCTGGGAAAGTTGTCCAGGGCGGTCTTGATCATGCGAGCCTCCGTTGCCGACCACAGCTAACGCAGGCCTGCTGCCAGCATGTTGTCAGCAGGATGGGCTGCTAGGGGTCCAATCCATGCGCAATCACCTTGCGCATGACGTTGGGCAATGCTTCGTCGGCGAGTGTGGCGATGGGCACCCAGCGCATGCCCGCGGGTGCCCGCGTCCGCGCTTCGGCCCTCGCCGTGTAGACCACCAGCTCCAGCGGAAAATGCGTGAAGACGTGGGTAACCACGCCGATCTTGCGCTGCCAGCGCGACAGCCCCTTCAGCTCGGGTGCCTGCTGTTTTGCCTTGGCATCGTCCTGCCCGGCCAGCCAATCCGATCCCGGTACCTCGGTCATGCCGCCGAGCAGACCCTTTTCGGGACGGCTGCGGACGAGAAGCTCGTCGCCGCGCGTGACAACGAAGGCGGCGCCGCGCCGTAGCGCGCCGCTCTTCTTCGGCGCCTTGCGCGGAAACGTTTCCTGCGTTCCCAGCGCGCGCGCCGTGCAGTCCTCGTTCAGCGGGCATAACGAGCAGGCCGGCTTTTTCGGCGTGCAGATCGAGGCCCCCAGATCCATCAGCGCCTGTGCGCTATCACCGGCGCGAGAATCGGCGAGTAGCGTCGCAGCCAACTCCTGAATCAGCGGCTTGGCCTGCGGGAGCTCTTCTTCAACTGCAAAGAGCCGCGAGACCACGCGTTCGATATTGCCGTCGACCGGCATGGTGCGGCGGTCGAACGCGATCGCCGCGATCGCTGCCGCCGTATAGGGCCCGATGCCCGGCAGCGCGCGCAGGCCCGCTTCGGTGTCGGGAAAGGTGCCGCCATGCTCGCGCGTCACCGCGACCGCGCAGGCATGGAGATTGCGGGCGCGAGAATAATAGCCGAGCCCGGCCCACATCCGCAGCACGTCGTCTTGCGAGGCCCGCCCGAGCGCGGTGACATCAGGCCAGCGCGCGACGAATTTTTCGAAATAGGGCCCGACCGCCTTCACGGTGGTCTGCTGCAGCATGATCTCGGACAGCCAGACGCGGTAAGGGTCGGATGCCTCGCCGGGCCCAGCGCGCCAGGGCAAGCGGCGGCGGTGGCGGTCGTACCATTGGAGCAGCGCGAGCGGGCGCGACGAGGTCTCCGGCGGAACTGGTTCCGATTTCGCCTTGAGGGCGGATTTGGGGCTCATGTTCGCACTGTAGCGGCAATGCACCGATCTCTCCACGTCGTGCCCACGCTTGTCGCGGGCATCCACGTTTTTCTTCGCGGCGAAGAGCCTGTGGCCGACGCGCCGGAGTGCTATAAGGTCCCATGTCCAAACTTCGCCCCATGAAACCCGGTCCTATCAGCGCCAAGCCGTTGTCGCTCCTGCTCAACGACGTCTTCGCCGAGGCCTATGCCAAGCAGGGTTTTGCCGCGCGCGAACTGGTGACGCGATGGGCGCAGATTGCCGGGCCGGAGATCGCGGCCCATGCCGAGCCGCTCAAGATGCAATGGCCGCGGCCGGTCGAGGGCCAGCCGCAGGAGCCGGCCACGCTGGTGCTGCGAGTCGAGGGGCCGATGGCGCTGGAGATCCAGCACTCCGCCGATGTGATCCTGCAGCGGGTCAACCGCTTCTTCGGCTGGAGCGCGGTCGGCAAGCTGGCCTTCCGCCAGGCTCCACTGTCGCGCGCCCGGCGGCCAACCCGACCCGGCCCGCCGGACGCCAAATCGGTGGCCGAGGTGGCTGAGCGCCTGGGCGACATCGAAGATGAACAATTGAAGTCGGCGCTGGCGCGCCTCGGGGCCGCCATCAAGCGAAATTGAGCCTTATTCTGCGGCCAAACTGGACCTGTCCTTGCCGCTCGCCATTGCCTCAAACGACGTTTCAAGCTAGCGACAGGCCGTCTGAATGGGAATTTCGGGCGAGACCACGCCAATCCGGGAGCCGACCTTGATCATCACCCGCCGCGCCTTCACCTCGATGCTGTCGCTGACCGGGCTTGCCGCGCTCGCCGGGTTCTCGCCACTGCGGTTCATCTCCGATGCCATGATCCCTGAAGCCATGGCGCAGGCGGCGGCTGGCGACGTGGCCAAGCCGGTGTCGCTGCCCGACATGGCGCTGGGCCCGAAGGACGCCGCCGTCACCATCACCGAATACGCCTCGATGACCTGTCCGCATTGCGCGGCCTTCAACGAGCAGGTGTTTCCCAAGATCAAGTCGGAATACATCGACACCGGCAAGGTGCGTTACGTCTTCCGCGAGTTCCCGCTCGACATCAAAGCCGCCGCCGGCTCGATGCTGTCGCGCTGCATCGCCAATGGCGATGCGCCGAAATACTTTGCCGTCACCGACATGCTGTTCCGCCAGCAGAACGACTGGGTGATGAAGAACACCACGGAGACCCTGACCCGGATCGGCAAGCAGGCCGGTCTCACCCAGCAGCAGGTCGAGGCCTGCCTGAAGGACCAGGCCCTGCTCGACAAGATCGCCGCCGACCAGAAATATGCCAGCGACGTTCTGAAGGTCGATTCGACGCCGACGTTCTTCGTCAACGGCGAGAAGATCAAGGGCGAGACCTCGTTCGAGGAATTCGCCAAGAAGATCAATCCGCTGCTCAAGAGCTGATTCGCTCGTCAAGATTCTGATTCGCATCTCGATAACCGTATCTTTCCCGGCATAAATCCCTTGGGAAAAGCGGCTTTCGCCGGTTGCCCTCGCGACGCACCGCGGCCATTGTCCAGCCGCATGAGGCGCCTCGCGCGACTCGCCCGGATAGCGACATTGCCTTCCATGGTATTGTCCCGGCAGGGGGATTCGCGCCTGCCAACAGAGATGCGTGCTTATGAAAATCACCCGCCTGCGCCTTCACGGCTTCAAGTCCTTCGTTGAAGCCACCGACTTCGTCATCGAGCCCGGCCTGACCGGCGTGGTCGGCCCCAACGGCTGCGGCAAGTCGAATCTCGTCGAGGCGCTCCGCTGGGCGATGGGCGAGACCTCCTACAAGTCGCTGCGCGCCGCCGACATGGACGCGGTGATCTTCGCCGGCTCCGGCAATCGCCCCGCGCGCAACCACGCCGAAGTGACGATGACGATCGACAATTCCGATCGCACCGCGCCGGCGGCGATGAACGACAGCCAGCTTCTGGAAATTTCCCGCCGCATCGAGCGCGAGGCCGGTTCGGTCTACCGTATCAACGGCCGCGACGTGCGCGCCCGCGACGTGCAGATTCTGTTCGCCGACGCCGCCACCGGCGCGCGCTCGCCGGCCCTGGTCCACCAGGGCAAGATCGGCGAGATCATTCAGGCCAAGCCAGAGCAGCGCCGCCGCGTGCTGGAAGACGCCGCCGGCGTCGCCGGCCTGCACGCCCGCCGCCACGAAGCCGAGCTGCGGCTCAAGGCGGCCGAAACCAATCTCACCCGCGTCGAGGACGTGATCGGCCAGCTCGCGGGGCAGATGGAAGGCCTCAAGAAGCAGGCCCGCCAGGCCGTGCGCTATCGCGAGGTCGCGGCCAAGGTGCGCAAGGCCGAAGCAACCCTGTTCCATCTGCGCTGGATCGGCGCCCATGCCGACGTCAACGAATCCGGCCACACCCACGATCTCGCCGTCCGCGAGATGGCCGAGCGGACCCAGCACCAGGCCGAGGCCGCCCGCATCCAGGCGATCCGCGCTGCCGAAATGCCGGCGCTGCGCGATGCCGAAGCCCGCGCCGCGGCGGGGCTGCAGCGCCTGACCAACGCCCGCGAGCTGCTCGATCGCGAGGAAGAGCGCGCCAAGGAGCGCGTCGCCGAGCTCGAGCGGCGCCTCGCACAGTTCGAAGGCGACATCTCGCGTGCCCAGCAGCAGACCATGGATGCCGATGTCGCGCTGCAGCGTCTCGACGCCGAAGATGCCGAGCTGAAGGAAGAGATCAAGTCGCGCGTCGAGAAGCGCTCCGGCGTCGACGAGCGTGTCGCCGAAGCCGAGGCGGTGCTGACAGAAACCGAGCAGCAGTTCGCCGAGCTCACCACCGCGCTCGCCGACCTCACCGCCAAGCGCAATCAACTCGAAGCCAACGTTCGGACCCACCGCGACAAGCTCGCCCGGCTCGACCAGGAGATTTCGAACGTCGCGGCGGAAGAGCAGAAGCTCACCGAGGCGACCGGTGGCTTCGGCGATCTCGACGAGCTGACCGCGACGGTCGAGAACGCCGAGCAGACGCTGGCAGCCTCGGAAGCCGCCGCTCAGGCCAGCGAAGCCGCGCATGTCGCTGCGCGGCAGACGCTGGAATCCTCGCGCTCGCCGCTGGTCGAAGCCGACAAGCGCGTGCAGCGGCTCGATACCGAGGCGCGCACGATCTCCAAGATCCTCAACGGCGAGACCAAGAATCTGTGGCCGCCGATCATCGACGGCATCACCGTCGACAAGGGATTCGAAAAGGCGATCGGCGCGGCGCTTGGCGACGATCTCGACGCGCCGGTCGATCCGTCCGCACCGATGCGCTGGACCAATGCCGGCGTCACCGACGGCGATCCGGAACTGCCCGAAGGCGTCGCGCCGCTCGCCAGCCACGTGCAGGCCCCGGCCGAGCTGACCCGCCGCCTGGCGCAGATCGGCGTGGTGCCGCGCGAGCGCGGCGCCGAGCTGGTCTCGCAGCTCAAGACCGGCCAGCGGCTGGTGTCGCCCGAAGGCGACGTCTGGCGCTGGGACGGTTTTGTCGCAGCCGCCCACGCGCCGACCGGCGCAGCACGGCGGCTTGCCGAGCGCGCCCGCCTCGTCGATATCGAGAACGACCTGGAGCAGGCCCGCATCGACGCGCAGATCAAGCGTCAGGCGCTGGAGAACGCCGAGGCCGAGCTGCAGATGGCCGCCAGCACCGAAGGTGCGAGCCGCGAAGCCTGGCGCGCCGCGCAGCGCGAGCTTAACGTCGCGCGCGAGCGCCATGCCACGGTCGAGCGCGAGATCAGCCGCCACGCCGCGCGCAAGGCGACGCTGTCGGAAGCGCACAGCCGCCTGGCCGCCGACCGTGCCGAGGCCGAAGCCGCCTACGAATACGCCGAAGCCGGGATCTCCGAGCTGCCGTCGAGCGAGGACACCGAAACCCGTCTCGCCGCCGTCCGCAGCGACATCGAAGGCCATCGCCGCATGGCCGCCCAGGTCCGCGCCGAGGCACAGGCGCTGGCGCGCGAAGCCGAGCTGGCCGACCGCCGCCTGCAGGCGATCCTCGCCGAACGCACCGAGTGGCAGAACCGCAAGGAGAGCGCGGCCTCCCACATCGACACCATTCAGGCCCGCATTGCCGAGCTTACGATCGAGCGCAGCGATCTCGAGAACGCGCCGGCCGTGTTCGCGGAGAAGCGCAGCGCGCTGATCACCGAGATCGAATACGCCGAGAACGACCGCCGCATGGCCGCTGACGCGCTGGCGACCGCGGAAAACGCGATGGCCGAGACCGATCGCGTCGCCAAGCTGACGCTGGAGGCGCTGTCGAGCTCGCGCGAGGCCACCGCCCGCGCCGAGGAGCGCATGGAAGGCGCGCGGCGCCGGCTCGAGGACATCGAGCGCGAGATCCGCGACATGCTGGAAGTCGAACCGCAGGCCGTTGCCGGCCTCGCCGAGATCGAACCCGGCACGGAGCTGCCGCCGCTGCACGACATCGAGGACGACCTCGAAAAAATGCGCCGCGATCGCGAGCGCCTGGGGGCTGTCAATTTGCGCGCCGAGGAAGAGCTGCGCGAGGTCGAGACCCAGCACAACGGTCTGGTCACCGAGCGCGACGACCTCGTCGAGGCCATCAAGCGGCTGCGCCAGGGTATCCAGAGCCTCAACAAGGAGGCGCGCGAGCGGCTCCTGACCTCGTTCGACGTCGTCAACAACCATTTCAAGCGCCTGTTCGTCGAGCTGTTCGGCGGCGGCGAAGCCGCGCTGCATCTGATCGAGAGCGATGACCCGCTCGAAGCCGGCCTCGAGATCATCGCCAAGCCGCCGGGCAAGAAGCCGCAGACGCTGTCGCTGCTCTCCGGCGGTGAGCAGGCGTTGACCGCGATGGCGTTGATCTTCGCGGTGTTCCTCACCAATCCCTCGCCGATCTGCGTGCTGGACGAAGTCGACGCGCCGCTCGACGACCACAACGTCGAGCGCTATTGCAACCTGTTGCACGAGATGACCGCCTCGACCGACACGCGCTTCATCATCATCACGCACAACCCGATCACGATGGCGCGGATGAACCGCCTGTTCGGCGTCACCATGGCCGAACGCGGCGTCTCGCAGCTGGTGTCGGTGAACCTGCAAGAGGCGGTGGACATTCTCGACCAGAACGTGGCGTGAACCCGCGCCCGTCACGCACCCATTGACGTCGTCATCCGCGAAAGCGGATGATCAAACATGATCTCTCCGACGCTCCCCGCCGAACTGAAAGCGGCCCTCGACGGCAAGCTGCAGGGCTTTTCCCGCACCGACGCCGCGCAGCGATCGCAGAAAATCTCGACGACCTATCGCACAGGCGGCGGCTCCGGCACGATCAAGTCGGAGGCCGATGCGCTCGCCTATGCGCTCGCGCGCATGCCGGCGACCTACGCGGCGGTGGCGGCGAGCCTGAATGCGCTGACCGAGATCGCCCCGGGCTTCGCTCCGGAAACATTGCTCGACGTCGGCGCAGGTCCGGGCACCGCGAGCTGGGCCGCGGCGGAGGCGTTTTCGTCGCTGCAAGATTTCACCCTGCTCGACGCCAACGACACGCTGAGCCGTCTCGCGCTCGATCTGGCGCGCGACAGCACGCGTCTGGCGGATTGCCGCTATCTGCCGGGCGATGCCGGCGCGAACCTCGCCGAGGTCTCGCAAGCCGATCTCGTCGTTGCGAGCTATGTCATCGGCGAGCTCAGTGAGGGCGATCAACGCAAGCTCGCGGAAACGATGTGGGCGAAAGCGCGCCACGCGCTGGTCGTGATCGAGCCCGGCACGCCTGCCGGCTACGCCCGCATCCTCGCTTTGCGCCAGCAACTGATCGCGGCGGGCGCCTATGTCGCCGCACCCTGCCCGCACGAAAAACCGTGTCCGCTGACGGCGCCCGACTGGTGCCATTTCTCCCAGCGCTTGCCGCGCTCGCAGGCTCACCGCCAGATCAAGGGCGCCGAGGTGCCGTTCGAGGACGAGCGATTCATCTACGTGGCGCTGACCCGTACGCCGCCCGCAACCCGCGCCGCGCGCGTGCTGGCGCCGCCGGATGTCGGCAAGGCCGAGATCACGGCCAAGCTCTGCACCGGGGAAGGCCTCGCGATCACGAAGGTGCCGCGCCGTGACAAGGCCGCCTATGCGAGCGCTCGGCGCTGGCGCTGGGGCGATGCCGCCATTGCCGAAAGTTAACCTCCTCCGGCTCTTTCACCTTGAACTCGGATAGTCCTTCATCCGACCAAATCCTACCTTCCCTCTGCGCCGGGGCTCTCGCTCCGCGCCAATTTGGTCTACCCTAGCGCCCGCCTTCTTCCCCCCTTCAGGAGTTCTCCATGTCGACCGGCTGGATCGTCCTCGGCGTTATCGTCGTCCTCGTGTTCTTTGCCTTCGCCGCCTACAACCGGCTGGTGGCGCTCGGCCAGCGCGTCGGCCAGGCCTTTGCCGACGTCGACGTGCAGCTCAAGCAGCGCCACGATCTGATCCCGAACCTGGTCGAGACGGTGAAGGGCTATGCCTCGCACGAGCGCGGCACGCTCGACGACGTCGTCAAGGCGCGCAATTCGGCGATGTCGGCGCAGGGACCGGCGCAAGTGTCCGCGGCCGAGACCCAGCTCTCCGGCGCGCTCGGCCGCCTGATCGCGCTGTCGGAGGCCTATCCCGACCTGAAGGCCAACGCCAATTTCCAGCAGCTCGCCAGCGAGCTGTCCGATCTCGAGAACAAGATCGCGGCCAGCCGCCGCTTCTTCAACAACGCGGTCCAGGAATACAACACCGGCATCCAGCAGATGCCCGCCGCTCTGTTCGCCGGCATGATCGGCTTCACCAAAAAGGACTTCTTCGATCTCGGTGCCAGCCGCACCGAGGTCGAGGCCACGCCGCAGGTGAAGTTCTGAGTTGAACCGATAGGCCGGCAGGGCATCGCGTCATGGCCGCGTATGGTCTCTACACGCACATCGCCTCGAACAAGTTTCGTTCGATGCTGCTGCTCGCCGGCCTGTTCGCGCTGGTCTATGTGCTGGTCTATGCCGGCGCGCTGATCGCTGAAGTCGTCATCAACGGCGACGAGACCGTCGTCCATTATCTGAGACGCGCCTTCTATGATCTGAAAGTCGCCGCACCGGTTGCGACCGTCGTGGCAGCGGCCTGGGTCGTGATCGCCTATTTCTTCCACCAGTCGATGATCGACGCGGTGACCGGCGGCCACGACGTCTCCCGGCAGGAAGAGCCGCGGCTCTACAATCTGCTCGAAAATCTCTGCATCTCGCGCGGCATCACGATGCCGAAGCTGAAGATCATGGAGAGCCCGGCGCTGAACGCGTTCGCGACCGGCCTCAATCCACGGCAATATTCGGTCACCGTCACCACTGGTCTCCTCAATGCGCTTGATGACAAGGAGATCGAGGCGGTGCTCGGCCACGAGCTGACCCACATCAAGAACGGCGACGTGCAGCTCATGGTGGTCGCCGTCATCATTGCGGGTGTGGTCGGGTTCTTCGGCGAACTGTTCTTCCGCCTGTTCACGAATTTCAGCTGGGGTTCTGGCGGCTCGTGGTCGTCGGGCTCCTCCTCGTCGTCACGATCGTCCTCGTCGTCGGGCGACAGCAAGAGTTCGGGGGGCGGCGCGGTGATCGTCATCATCATCGCGGTCGTGCTGATCGTGGTGGCCTGGCTGCTGTCGCAGGTGGTGAAGCTCGCGCTGTCGCGCTCGCGCGAATACCTCGCGGACGCGGGCTCCGTCGAGCTGACGAAAAACCCGGACGCCATGATCTCGGCCCTGCGCAAGATCGAGAACCGCGGCGAACTACCGGGCGCAACCTCGGCAGTGATGGAGCTCTGCGTCGACAATCCACGCGAGGGTTTTGCCGATTTGTTCGCGACCCACCCGTCGGTGCAGTCCCGGGTCGACGCACTGGTCAAGTTCGCCGGCGGCCATGATCCTGGCCCGCTGCCGCCTTCCGCCGACGAGACCGAGGAGGCCGAGGAGCCAGACACGCAAGCTGACCGGCGGGACGCTCCACCGCCGCTGCGCCAGGGTCCCAGGCAAGGTCCTTGGAACGACGCAGGCGGCGCAGCCAGCCCGCCGCCCGTGCCCGCACCCAGCTCAGCCGGAACCGCCAGCAGCAACCCGATAGGTAATTCCTTGGGCAATCCCACAGGAAATCCTATGGGTCCTTGGGGCCGCCATTGAGCGTGATTTGACGCCATGCGCGGCGGGTTTCGTCGCGATTGGGAAAAACCTCGGGAATTGCCGTAACTGGGCCCGGCGGAATTGAATTATCCCTTGTTTCTGCCATGTTCGCGCCCAACAGCAGACTTGGGACATCTTTGCGACATCGATTTGGGGCCCGTCCGATTGCGACTTCGCGATCGGGGGCGCGTTAGGGGACAGCAATGGCAAAGCCGGCAGTGGTTGTGGTGGGCGCGGACAAGGGCGGGGTCGGCAAGACCACGGTGTCGCGCACCCTGCTCGATTATTTTTCCGCCAACAACGTGCCGACGCGCGCCTTCGACACTGAGTCGCCGCGCGGAACCCTGAAGCGTTTCCACCCTGACATCACCGAGATCGTCGACATGACGACGACGTCGGATCAGATGAAGATCTTCGATACGCTCAACGCGACGAGCCCGTCGGTCACCGTGATCGACGTCCGCGCCGGCCTGCTCTCGCCGGCGCTCGCCTCCTTGCGCGACATCGGTTTCCTCGACGCCGCCAAGGCCGGCCAGATCACCTTTGCCGTGTTCCACATCCTCGGACCCTCGATCGCCTCTCTGGACGAAATCGCCGAGACCGCGGGCTTCATGGGGGGTGCCAAATACTTCCTGGTGAAGAACTTCATCAACGATACCCAGTTCTTCCAGTGGGATCAGGCGACCTACCAATCGTATTTCAACCGCATCAAGGACGCGACCGAGCTGACCATCCCCAAGCTCAACGAAATGGCCTATGAGCAGGTCGAGGTGTCCTCCGTCCCGTTCCTGAAATTCGTCGCCAACAAGGGCATCAACGACGAGGCAGCGAACTATTCGTTCGTGCTGCGCGGCTATGTCCGGCATTGGCTTGCGAACGTCTGGAGCGAATTCGACCGGATCCGGCTGACCGATATCGTCGGCTCGACGAAATCCGGGAGCCGCAACAGCGAAAAATAGTTGCGCAAGCCGGGCGGATACGGCTGGATTGGTCGCCAAGTTCGACTGATATAGCTAGCGATGCCCGCGACGCCCCTCTACATCATTTGCTCGCCCCGCCCGCAGGTCGGCAAGACCCTGCTGGCGCGGCTTTTGAGCGAATTTTTGCTGCTCAAGAACGGCAACGTCGCGGCCTTCGACGTCAACCTGAAGGAGCCGTCGCTGCTCGACTACCTGCCGAAGATCACGGAAACCGCCGACGTGATCGACACCTTTGGCAAGATGCAGCTGATGGATCGCGTGATCGTCGATGACGGGGTTGCCAAGGTTATCGACCTCGGCTTCCACGCCTTTGACGAGTTCTTCAAGATGACCGAGGAGATCGGCCTGTTGAAAGAGGCGGCGCGCCGCCACGTCGCGCCGATGATCCTGTTCGTCGCCGACACCGACCGCGTCTCGGCTCGCGCCCACGAGATGCTGCGCGAACAGATCCCGCGGATCAATCTGATCACGGTGGACAACGAGCACATCATACGCGGCGAGCTGCCGGCGGCGATGGCTACCGGACGGGTATTCCGCCTGCCTGCGCTGCCCGGCTTCCTCAAGACCTATATCGGCCGCCTGAATTTCTCCTTCACTGGCTATCTGCGCCAGGAGAAGGATGCCTCGACCGAGCTGCACCAGTGGACCCGGCGCAACTATCTCGCCTTCCGCGAGCTCGAGCTCAGCCTGATCCTGCAACGGTCCTAGGCGAGAATTTACCCGGGCGATATTCCTCGGCGTCCTGGCTCAGTGCCCCTCGAACGTCATCAGCGTGCGCACCGGCACGTCCATCGCGCGCAGCTTGGCGGCGCCGCCGAGATCGGGCAGGTCGATGATGAAGCAGGCGGCGACCACATTGGCGCCGATCTGACGCAGCAATTTCACCGCGCCTTCTGCGGTGCCGCCGGTGGCGATGAGGTCGTCGACCAGGATCACGCGCTCGCCGGGCTGGATGGCGTCGACATGCATCTCCATCTCGTCGATGCCGTATTCGAGAGAGTAAGCGATCCGCACGGTGGTGTGCGGCAGCTTGCCTTTCTTCCGGATCGGCACGAAGCCGGCCGAAACCTGGTGCGCCACCGCGCCGCCGATGATGAAGCCGCGCGCTTCCATGCCGGCGACCTTGTCGATCTTGTTACCGGCCCAGGGATTGACGAGCTCGTCGACCGCGCGTCGGAACGCACGCGCATCCGCGAGCAGCGTGGTGATGTCGCGGAACAAGATCCCGGGTTTCGGGTAGTCCGGAATGGTGCGGACGCTCGCCTTCAGATCGTGGTCAAAAGTCATGGTGCCTCTCAATCAGCGCGCGCATCCAAACGGAACGCGTTCTCGACAATTCGTAAGCCCACCTCGCCGCTGAGCGACATCAGCGATTCCGGATGAAATTGCACGCCGGCGACCGGCAGGGTCTTGTGCTCGAGCGCCATGGCGACGCCGTCCTCGGTGCTGGCGGTGACGGATAGCACCTCCGGCATGCTGTCGCGCTCGACATAGAGCGAGTGATAGCGGCCGATCACGATCTCGTTCGGCAGATTGCGCATCAGCCGCCCGCCGCGCACCTGAACCCGCGAGGGCCGGCCGTGGGCGGGATGCGTGAGCTGCCCGAGTTCGCCGCCGAAATACTCGCCAATCGCCTGGACGCCGAGGCAGACGCCGAACACCGGCAGCTTGTTCTCCAGTGCCGCGTCGATGGTCTTCTTGATCCCAAAATCCTCAGGCCTGCCGGGCCCGGGCGACAGCACCAGCAAATCCCATTGCTTCTGCTTGAGCATGTCGAGCGCATGCACATGGCGGACCACGGTGACCTCGGCGCCGACCTGGCGGAAGTAATCGGCCAGCATATGCACAAAGCTGTCGTCATGGTCGATCAGCAGTACCCGCTTGCCACTTCCGGTGGCATCGGGCGCGAAGGCCGACAGCGGCTTTGGCGGATCGCCGCGCAGCGCCTGGAACAGGGCCGCGGCCTTGACCTGGCATTCGCGGTCCTCGGCGGCGGGATCGGAGTCGAACAAACAGGTGGCGCCGACGCGCACTTCCGCGAGGCCCTCCTTCATCCGGATGGTGCGGATGGTGAGGCCGGTGTTGATGCTACCGTCGAAATTCACCGCTCCGATCGCGCCGGCATACCAGCGGCGCGGCGAGCGCTCGTGATCCTCGACGAACTGCATCGCCCAGAGTTTTGGTGCGCCGGTGACGGTGACGGCCCAGGCATGGGTGAGGAACGCATCGAGCGCATCGAAGCCGGGCCGCAGCATGCCTTCGACATGGTCGACGGTGTGGAAGAGTTTTGAATAGGTCTCGATCTGCCGGCGTGCCAGCACCTTGATCGTGCCGGGGACGCAGACGCGCGCCTTGTCGTTGCGGTCGACGTCGGTGCACATGTTGAGCTCGAACTCGTCCTTCTCGGAGTTCAGGAGCTGGCGGATCTGCTCGGCATCAC
>NZ_JBVVOT010000027.1:0-97620 GCF_055807455.1 Bradyrhizobium sp. Kon58 | reverse complement strand
CAGACCGCCGCCACCGACATCGGCCAGGTCAACCGCGGCGCCGCCGAAACCGGCTCGGCCTCGGAAGAGGTGCTGCACTCGGCCAAGACGCTGTCGTCCGAAAGCACCCGCCTGCGCGCCGAGCTCGACCGCTTCATGGGGAATATCCGGGCGGCGTAAGCTCGAAGCGCGCCACGCACTCCGTCGTCGTCCTGGCGAAAGCCAGGACCCATTACCCGAAGTAGCAGTTATCGGGCGACTGCTAACTCCGAGTCATCGCCAAATTGCTCCCTGGGGTGATGGGTCCTGGATCGGCGCTCCGCTCCGCTGCGCTTGTCCAGGACGACGTGGCACTCACTCCCTCCCGAATGCCCGCTTCAGCTCCACCTTTGCCCGCTCCAACCGCGTGCGCTGCGTCTGCGGCAGCGTCTTGCCGGCGCGATTGATGTAGAACGTCAGCATCGACAGCGCCGAGCGGTAGGCGCCGGTCTTGCGGCGCGCGCTGTGCTCGGCCGAGCGCTTCAGCGAAGTCGCGATCTTCTTCGCGCTGGTCAGCTTGAACACGCCTTGTTTGAGGTCGAGCGCGTCGCTCTCCTTCGTCACGCGCTGTGACCAGCGCTTCGGTGCGGCGCGTTTGGTGCTCTTGCGCGCCGCTGTTTTGCGAGCATGTGTCGTCTTTCTGAAATGTGTCGTCTTTCTGGCATGAGCCATGCGTCAACTCCTTGCGGCTCCACCGAAACCAGCGGCGCGAACGGTCGTTCCACGAGGAACCTGCCCTCGCCGCAGACGTTGTCGCAGGTGGCAGGCGGAATGCCGCACCCCCTTTGATCGGATCGCCCCCGTCCACGCCATGTGAACCGGGGCCATGTCCATTGGTCAGATGCAACAACGCGATGGAATTGCAGCGAAGCCCAGCGCCGGACGATGGACCTGTGGTCTCCACGGCGCACGCGGCCGATCGCATCATCGAAACCAGCATTCCCGCACGGCTTGACGCGCTGCCGTGGAGCGGGTTTCACACCCGCGTCGTGCTCGCGCTCGGCATCACCTGGATTCTGGATGGTCTCGAGGTGACGTTGGCCGGCGCGCTCTCCGGCGCGCTGAAACAGAGTCCCACCCTGCATTTCTCCAATCTCGATCTCGGTATTGCCAATTCCGCCTATCTCGCGGGTGCCGTGCTCGGCGCGCTCGGTTTCGGCTGGCTGACCGACCGCATCGGCCGAAAGAAGCTGTTCTTTATCACGCTCGCGCTCTATCTCTCGGCGACGGCCGCGACCGCTCTGTCATGGAATGTCGCGAGCTACGCGCTGTTTCGCTTCCTCACCGGCGCCGGCATCGGCGGCGAATATACCGCGATCAATTCGACCATCCAGGAATTGGTGCCGGCGCGCTATCGCGGCTGGACCGATCTCGTCATCAACGGTAGCTTCTGGATCGGTGCCGCGATGGGAGCCGTGGCGGCCATCGTGCTGCTCGATCCCGCGGTGATCGGCCCCGATCTCGGCTGGCGTCTCGCTTATCTCATCGGCGCGGCCATCGGCCTCGTCGTGCTCTTGATGCGGATGTGGATTCCGGAGAGTCCGCGCTGGCTGATGATCCACGGCCGTCCCGACCAGGCCCACGCCATCGTCGACGAGATCGAGCGCTCGGTGCTCGGACACGACCAGGACATGAGCGACGGGCGCTTCGCCAAGATCCGCCTGAAAATGCGGAGTCACACGCCGATCCGGGAGGTCGTGCACACGCTGTTCTCGGTCTACCGCCAGCGGGCGATGGTCGGTCTCGTGCTGATGATCGCGCAGGCTTTCTTCTACAACGCCATCTTCTTCACCTTTGCGCTGGTGTTGACCGATTTTTACGGCATCAGCGCCGATCATGTCGGCTGGTATCTGCTCCCCTTCGCCGCCGGCAATTTCCTCGGTCCGCTGCTGCTCGGGCGCCTGTTCGATACGCTCGGCCGCCGGACCATGATCATGTTCACCTATGGGACGTCGGGCCTGTTGCTGGCGCTGTCGGGTTATCTGTTTTCGATTGGCGCCTTGAGCGCGCAAGGGCAGACCATCGCCTGGATGGTGATCTTCTTCTTTGCCTCGCCCGCCGCGAGCGCCGCCTATCTCACCGTCAGCGAGACGTTTCCCTTGGAAGTCCGCGCGCTTGCGATCGCGGTGTTTTATGCGGTCGGCACCGGCATCGGCGGCGTGATCGGCCCCGCATTGTTCGGTGCGCTGATCGACACGGGATCACGCACCAGCGTGTTCGCAGGCTATTTGCTGGGGGCGTTCCTGATGATCGCGGCCGCGATCGTGGCGTGGCGCTATGCCGTCTCGGCGGAACGCAGATCGCTCGAAGAAATCGCGCGGCCGCTTGCTTCCATGGAGTAGACTATGAAATCGGAACTGGCTGAATTGGATCAAGAGCGCGCCATGGTCGACGATGATGCACCCGATGCGGTGCCGGTGCCCCACGCGCTCGTGCCGCATCTCAATGAAACAGCGATCCTGCTCGACATCGACGGGACGCTGCTCGACCTGATGCCGACGCCGCGTGAGGTGTGGGTGCCGCCCGGCCTGTCGGAAACACTGAACCGGTTGACGGAGCGCACCTCGGGCGCGCTGGCGATGGTCAGCGGCCGTTCGCTCAACGACATCGACCTGATCTTCGCGCCGGATGTCTTTCGCGCCGTCGCCGGCCACGGCGCGGAGATGCGGCTTTCGGTGGACAACGAAGCGGATGCCGTCAGCGCGCCGCCGCTGGACAAGGAGCTGAAGCGGCGGCTCGCGGCGGTTGCCAAGCTCAGTCCCGGCATTCTGCTCGAAGACAAGGGCTATTCGCTGGCGCTGCATTACCGCCTTGCGCCGCATGCGGAGAAGGCGATCTATGAATCCGTCTCGTTGATCCGCGCCGACCTGCCCAACGCGCCGATCGAGGTGCTGCCCGGCAAGTTCGTTTGCGAGATCAAGCATTCCGGTTTCACCAAGGCGACCGGCGTGCGCGAGTTGATGAAGCACGAGCCTTTCAAGGGACGCCGTCCGATCTTCATCGGCGACGACGTCACCGACGAGACCGTGTTCGCGATCATGCCCGACATGAACGGGCTCGCCTTCTCGGTCGGCCGCCGCGCCATGGGTGTCAACGGGCACTTCGACGCGCCGAACGACGTTCGCGCGTTCCTTGCGCGGCTGCTCGACGACTCAAGGTTAGAATAAGGCGCCGACATCTCGAAGCCACATATCGCGCGCGTAATTCCCCAGCGCGTCGGCTTCATGCTGCGCGTGCCACGGTTCCAAAGCCGACTTTGTGTAGCGAAATCGTCGGGTTGCCTTGAGGTAAACCGGTTCCAACGCGCGCGCCCGAGTTTGGTTTCAATTGGTGCAAAGGATGATCAGGAACCATATTGATGAACGGCAGTTAAATGGGGTGGAATGAAACAGGAGGGGACGACCTGTGAACTTAGTCGTCGTTTCGAATCGCGTCGCGCGCGGCAAGCCCAACGAGCCCATGACGGGCGGTCTCGCGGCGGCGTTATTACCTGTCGTGGAACATTCGGGCGCGATCTGGGTGGGTTCCTCGGGCCGTGTGCGTGACGGTCATCAAAAGGAGCCTTTTGCCGAGATCGAAGCATTGGGTTCGGGCGCGATCGCGACGCTGGATCTGCCGGCGGCGCACTATGGCGGCTATTACGAAGGCTTTGCCAATTCGGCGCTATGGCCGGCGCTGCACTCGCGCAGCGATCTGATCCGCGTCTCGCGTGACGACTATGTCAGCTATCGCGAGGTGAACGCCTTCATGGCGCGCGCCTTGATGCGCTTCCGGAAAGCACAAACCGCGTTCTGGGTGCAGGATTATCATTTCCTCGCGCTCGGCGCGGAGCTGCGCGAGCTCGGCGTCGACGACCCGATCGGCTTCTTCCTCCATACGCCGTGGCCGGTCGCGGCGGTGATGCAAGGTGTGCCCAATCATCGCGAGCTGATCACGGCGATGCTGGCCTACGATCTGATCGGCTTCCAGACCCATGACGATTGCCAGAATTTTCTCGGCTATGTTGCGAGCGAACTCGGCCTCGCCGTCGAAGACGGCGTTGCGATCTCGCAGCATGGCCGGACGCGCTGCGAGGTGTTTCCGATCGGTATCGACGCCGAGAAGTTCGCGCAATACGCGGCGAAATCGGCGTCGCATCCGGACGTCTCGCGGCTGCGCCGCAGCCTCAATGGTGAGCGGCTCGCGATCGGCGTCGACCGGCTCGACTATTCCAAGGGCCTCGTCAACCGCATCAGCGCGTTCGACCGGCTCTGGACCGATCATCCGCACTTTGCGCGCAGCATCTCGCTGTTGCAGATCGCAAATCCCTCACGCGGTGCCATCGAAGCCTATGGCAATTTGCAGAACGAGGTCGCGCGGCTCGTGTCCGACGTCAACGGCCGTCACGGCGAGGCCGACTGGACACCAATCCGCTATCTCAACAAGGGTTTTAGCCAGGCCGTGCTGGCGGGTCTCTACCGCACCGCGCAGATTGGCGTGGTGACGCCGCTGCACGACGGCATGAATCTTGTCGCCAAGGAATACGTCGCCGCGCAAAATCCGGCCGATCCCGGCGTGCTGGTGCTGTCGAAATTCGCCGGCGCGGCCAACGAGCTCGACGCCGCGCTGCTGGTCAATCCGCACGACATCGACGGCATGGCGCGCGCGATCGCGGTCGCGGCCGCGATGCCGCTCACCGAGCGCAAGATGCGCTGGGATGCGATGATGAAGAAGCTGCGCGGCCACACCATCCAGCAATGGTCGGCGGATTTCGTCGCTGAACTGGAGAAGTGCCGGACGGAGAAGGCCGCGGTCGCGCCGCTCGCCAACCAGCCGCCGCAGGCGCTGCGCTGGCTCAAGTCGGCGATATCAGGTGTGCGGTTGATTTAGTCTCCTTCTCCCCGTTCTTGACGGGGAGGGCAGGGCGAAGACGAGAGCCTCAATAGCAATACGACACGCCCTCCAGAATCGCGCACTGCCGTTTGTTCGGCGCGTTCGGATCGTCGAGCGGCACCATGCCCTTGCCTTGGCCGACGAACACGCCGGGCCCGACATGCACCGAACTCTTGTTGCCGATGATGACGCTTTGATGCGGCGTCGCGCTTGAGCGCGTGCCGTCGGGCCAGAGGATGGCATCGCCCGAAAGCATCCCGCGCCGTCCGTCGTCACAGCTGACGTCGACCCCTTGCCGGGTGCAGACCTGTGCGGCGGCCGGCACGGCGAAGGCGGCGGCAAGGGCCGAAATCAGGCTTAGCGCGGCGATGGTGTGGCGGATGGTCATGGAGCCCCTGGTCTTGTTTGGCGGTCTTGAGTGAATCGTCGCACCAAACCCGCCGCCGGTTCAGCCGGCAGGCGGTTCCAGGCGTCGGCGTCGCGACTGATATTGTCTATAAAATACAATATCTTACCGAAAAATCACCCGATTTCCCCGCGATCCCTTGCAAAATCATCGGCGCGCCTTCAAGAGAGTGCGCTCCGGAGAGATGGCCGAGTGGCTTAAGGCGCACGCTTGGAAAGCGTGTGTGCGGGAAACCGTACCGTGGGTTCGAATCCCACTCTCTCCGCCATCAAACGTCTTTAACGCACTGAAGTAATAGGTATTTTCGACTAAAAAGGCGTGTTAGTCCCCAAGTTGGTCCCCAGCTTGTGGTTGATTGTCGTCACGGACGGTTGCGTCCTATAAAAAGTGCCAGGCCGGGAATGCAGTACATCAATACTGTTACACAGTTCGAGCAATTGCACTTCGATTCATCAAGCGTCACCATTTCCGCGCCCCTGCCCGATACCAAGGCTCTGCTCGGCCTCCGCCTTTCATCCGATCAAATAATCGGCCTCTCTGGAGCGCCCCGCGGCTCTACAATCTCGTTCAGCGTTTTGACCAATGCGACCACCTCCGGCAGCGAAGATGTTCCACCCGGGGTGTACTTCAATGTCGAAAACACTACATACCTACGGTCCGCAAACGTTATCGGGGTTTTTCGCGATGGCACGTCAACTTTTGGCGTTTACATCAAAACCGTTGACCTGCTGGCTGGAGGCCCCAAGGGCCTGGCTGCCCGGATGTTGGCGGTCATAGTTCGGCAAGCACTGGCAGTGGGCGGTTTCTCAAAGCTTAGGCTTTTTGCGGCGGGCGGGCGAAATTGGCCGGATATGAATCCGAGCACCGGCGAACGATGGGGCGGGTTTGTCGCGTGGCCCACGTACGGCTTCGATATGGATTTGCTGCCAGGAACCCTAGCCATAGCAAGCTCGTTTCCCCACTACCCCAAGGGCTTGCTTTCTCGACAGAAAGTGAGCGGAGTGCTAAGTCTACCGGGAGGCCGCGAGTACTGGAAATCCGTGGGGGACGGGTTTTATATGGATTTTGACCTTTCTACGCCCTCAACGGAGTCTGTTAAGACTTTGGACTCTTTTCTAGGAAAGGCTGGGTTATGAACTTCAAAGGAACCATTGTTAGCCTTGTCCGCTCCGCCGCGGACACTTTGAGCCATGGCCAGGCGTCGCATCGGGATCAACGGCCCGAGCCCACTATTCCGGTGTATGCTCCCAAGCAGATCACTGACGCGGGCAAGCACATTGATGAGCTGGCTGCTACAAAGCAGCCCTACGCCAACGTACATATCGAGTCCATTGGATAACGCGTGCTCCTATCGCGGCTTGTTGGGGGCGTGGCTCGTTTGTGCTTATGAGTATGATCTAAGTTTTCACCAGGGCTAGGTTTGATTCTCCAATATCATCCGCATCCGTCCATCTCATGGACTGCCTCGACGCCTAGAAATAACCGCCCTGAGTCCCTCGATTGTCAGTGCCGGCTTTTGCTGATGCAACATCGCATGGCAGTTTGGGCAGACCGGTCGCAAGTCTTGGATAGGGTCAAGGGAATAAGCCTCGCCCATCTCGCCCAGAGGCTTGAGGTGATGCACATGAATAAAACCATGGCCAAGATTTCCATAAGTGACGCCAAAATCAAATTCGCAAACTTGGCAGATCGGTTTCCAATGAGAAATACACTTCTTTCGGGCCGTGGGATTACGCTCATAGACATTTACAAGGACTGATCTTCGCTCCCCCTCCACTACAGTCGTATCTTCATCATCGAGTTCTTCCGGCAAAACGTATTCTTGACGGCGGCCATCAACCGAACGAAAGCGCCACCGAACCTTTACCGGCGTGGTGTCCAATACCTCCACTGGTCGTGCTGAACCGGCGAACGTGAATGGATCGCGCTGCCCTTCACGGTAAAACAGGTACACTCGTCCGGTAGGGGTTAGGAGTTTTCGGATATCGGGCTGACGAAGATGCGTGTTGGTTTTTGCGGACCACACTAGGTCGTCACCGACGAAACGATTTTCATAATCGTGCCCGGTGCGACCACTCGTTCCGACATTACAAAAAATAAACCAGTCCGGGCCGTGAGAAGTGTAGCCCGTGTACCATGGGCCGCCAGAATGCTTCGGTATGCCCACTGCGGCGAAGACATCGTTCCTGGTGTAGTAGGCCCCTATGCGGAACGGAAATGGCATCACTCCTTCTCGCTGCGCTGCGTTGCTTGCCACGTAATTCTCTGCGAATGCGATGAGACCGGCTAGGTCTTGAGCGGGATGAGGCGTTCCTTGTCTAGGAGCCCCTTCTTTGGTCGTTGCTGCACTGCGGATATATTCCTCGTGCAAAGGATCTATTCGATCCTTAGCGGAACGATATTCAGCGACACCGCCTGTGAAAGCACAATTCGGCCCGTGTATGGACGCATACGCAGAAGCGGAAACTGACAAACCCGCAAGACGACTGTCCGAGTTCGCGGTCGCTAACATAATCCGAAAGCGTTCATCAACGAAAGTAAAGGTCTCTACCTGGCCTACGTTCAGCCGGAATCCATTGTCCCAAACAGTTGCGGCCAAAGCAGCTGGTGCAATGCTCGAAGCGAGCTGTACCGAATGAATGAAGCGACTCAGAACGATGAGCCTATGGTCAGCATCGGGCAGAATAGACTCGATAACATCCCGTACAGCGAATGAATTCCCAACCATGCTACATCCCCTCTCCGCATCTCGAGCAAAATAATCTACCGGGCTTTTTCGGAGATTGGGACGACTTCCCGTTCCAAGTTCGCCTTCTTAAGCCGCTTTGCGCACCGCATATCAAGAGCACGGGTTGATTTTCCAACTTCGGCTGTACCCCACCCCTCCCTGCAAGTCGCGCTGGACGGTGACTTTCTGTTGCAGTTTGCGCGGTGCCGCGCGGACTAGCTGCGATATCTCTGTCACGGCGTGATTGCCTGTGCCGGTGCCAGATGAAGAGGAGCTTGCGCGGAAACTCCAGCCGCGTCTTAAGAACCTCCGACATCGCCCGGCCCATCCACCGGCACGATTTCAAAGGTCACCGCCTCGCCGTCCGCATTGATGTTGTGGTTTTGCTGGACTGGCTTCCCTTCGAGGGCTTCTCGGTAAGCCTGTGCGGCCTTCCAGTCCTTCATCGCCTCGGCCGCCCATTTGGCGACCATAAGCTCCTGAACGGTCATATCGGCGAGCTGGGTACTATCGAGAGGATGGAGCTGGTTTCTAATCACCACGTCCAGCATCTCACGCATCAAGGTGCTGGTGTTCTTGCTACGTTTTGGACGCCCAGCGGGGTTACCGGACTCGCCTTTCTGAACTGTGTATCGGGATTTGGAAATGGCATTAAGCCACCTGCAAATCACCTGTTGCTCTTTTGTGGATGGGGCCATGATAACACGGCGATTATCTCGGGTGAATCCGCTTCGTATTGAAGTCATTCATCCCCTTCGGTCGCGGATACCCGGTCACGTCGAAGATGCTTTCAAACAACTCGCCGAGAAATGCGTCTTCAGCCTCACGGGTGTTCTCCTGAAGCATCAGCTCCACCTCAACATCGTCCTCCATGAAGTGCCCATGCGTGTTCAGGGTGGCGCCGGAGCGAACCATGCGAAGACCCTTCACCTTGTGCACACCGCCGATGACCTTGTATGGCAGTTCGGCCTTGGCGACATCCCTCATGTATTCGAGCGCGAGGTTCAGGGTTTCAGCGAACACCCGCTCAGCTTCAAGGACGGTGTACCACTTGTCGTCGTCTCGATCGCCGTCCACAATGACTTCAGCATTGATGGCCCACACCTCGCCATTGGCGAAATACTGAGTGATGGCGTGAATATCGCGGGTGCTACCCCTGGGCGACACCACGGCGACACCGTATTCATTCGCCAGTGGATGCAGTTTCAGGTCGTTCGAGCCCGCCGCACCGTACTTGTACACGCTATCCATCATCACGCGCTGGGCCATCGGACGCACCAGGCGCTTCGTGGGGATGACCCGAAGATACAGCACCTTCTCAAAAGGCATTTTCAGGCTGCCACCCAGCTGCCGCGACGTGCCGATAACCTTTGTACGCTCGGCAAAGAACGGCGGTGCCCCCACCCAGGGCGTTTGCTTGAAGGTCGCATTCACCGGCTGGGGGTTGTCCAGGTATCCCCTTAGCGCCTCCACCAGCTTGGCGGCCAGCTTGGGCAGCTCCTGCTTGATTTCTTCCTTCGTCGCCTCCGGATGCAGCCGGTAGGTTATAGGCCAGCGCTTGTGCACGATGTCGAACGGCAGTTCCTCCCGTTTCCCATAGTGCAGGTTCATCACCGCGATGACGGCGGCGTCGCCGAGCTTGCCCATGGCGTAGCCGTATTCAATGGCCACGTTCGGATTGACCAGCTTGCGGGTGGGCAGCTCCCCCTCGCTGCCCTGGACGACGGGCGTGGCGCCGACAGGGGTGATGTCCGCCACAAACACCTTCGCGGCTGCGATTTTGTCCAGGATCGAGGCGGCGATGTCAGGCGAACCGGTCAACCCCTTCGTATCATGGTCAACCTCAAGGTCGGCTTTCCGGGATTCCTCGGGCGCCTCTGCGATCTCTCGGGTCGCCTTGATCTCATCAATCGCCGCCTCCAGTGCGGTCAGGATGAAATCCTTTGCGATGCGACGGGGGTGGTCAGACTGCCAAGCCCAAAAGACCTTCATGGATTCCTCAACAAAAAAGCGCCGGTGGTTCGGCGCTTATCATACCATAGCCGGGATGTGGCGGAAGATTTCGTCAGAAATCCAACGCTTTGGGAAATACCCCGAGGCGCACCAGCCACGCCTCCCGGCAAGGCAGTATCCGCAGTATAAGGATGGCGAGAACGTAGCGCATCAGCGGACCTTGCGCTTTGCGCCCTTGCTCTCCAGCCGCTTCAGCTCTGCCAGGAGCCGCCGGCACTCATTCCGACCATCGACAAAGGCGGATGCCTTGGTGTAGTCGCACGGCGGGATGACGTAACCAGCATCTCGCGCCATGTAGTCGGTGGTGACCCGCCGCTGCTGCAAGCTTCACATGCTTGATGACCGTGCTGCGGTTAAGGCCAGATTCCTTTGCGATGGTTGAGTAGCACGAGCAGCTCGTGGTCATTGCGGCGCCAGCTCTACGGGCACCGCCAGGAGATGCGCTGCTGCAGTTGGAAATCCGAATTCAGTTTGTGGAGTTGGGTTATGTCCAGTACGATCGAGATGATCGTGGACGGTTAGACGATAGTGCGGACCCAGTCCGGTTGAACAGCGAGATCGAGTTGTGTAGAGTTCTGACCTCAACTGGCCGGGGGGCCCAAGATGAAACGTATTTTGCAAGTCGCGGCGGTATTTGCTTTTTGCCTGTTTCCTGCCGCCGTCTTCGCTCAGCAGGGGCCCAGCGATCAGTTTGGGGTTGAAATCAAGAAGCTTGATTGGAAGGTAGGTCCCACGCAGGGCGATATCGCGAGCGTGGCTACCATTGGCGTTGCGAAAGATTCGCTGTTTCTCGGATCAGCAGGAAGTCGGAGGTTTCTGGAACTTAATGGGAATTTGGGCCACGATGGCAACTATACTTTTGCACCCAAAAGCCTGAGCTGGTTCGCCGTATTCAGCTATGATTCGTCCGGTTACGTCAAAGACGATGAGACCCTCGACCCGGATGAGCTCCTAAGCATCTTGAAGAAGACCAACGTCTCCGGGAACGAGGAGCGGAAGCGGCGCGGCTTACAAACTCTGTTGCTCGAAGACTGGTACGTCGTGCCTCACTATGACATCCAAACTAAGCGCCTGGAGTGGGCTACGAAGCTTCGGGAAGAATCTGGGGATGTCACCGTCAACTATACGATCCGATTGCTTGGACGGACTGGAGTAATGAACGCCGTCTTAGTGTCGAGTCCGTCCTCGCTAGACAACGACATCAGGACTTTCAAAACGTCGCTCTCCAACTTTTCGTTTAACCCCGGGCAGCGCTATTCGGAGTTTCGCAACGGTGACAAAATTGCAGAATACGGTCTTGCTGCCCTGATTGTTGGTGGGGCTGCGGCTGCCGCAGCGAAAACAGGTGCGTTCAAGGCCCTTGGAAAGTTTCTTGTGTTTGGCGTGTTCGGCGGGATCGCTGCTGTTTGGGCAGGTGTCCGCCGTTTTTTTGCCAGAAGACCGGCTTGAGCCGGAATGTTCGAAGACCTTGCTGCCTCAACGTTCGGCTTTTGGGTAGTTGCGTGGATTATCGTTTTGGCCGACTCGGCCTTTCTTTTGGAGCCGGGCAAGTTCATGTTCACGGTCCCACGTAGCTTGCGTCCCAAGCTCAGGTCAGCGTCGGTGCCATTTACGCTGAAGAACAAAGAGTTGATTTTCACAATCTGCTCCGTTCCGTTTCGTCTCTTCATCGTTTCAGGCGTCTCGGCTGCGGACCGTGGTGCGCGGGATACGTTGAAGATGCTGTCAACCACCTATAGGCGGGAGCGGCGTGCTCGCTCTCTTGCCGTAGTTGGCTCGGTTGCGTTGGCTTTCCTGATCGCAGGACCTGTGATGGCGGCTGTATGGGGAGTGCAGTTTTCGATCATCGCGTTCTTGCCTCCACTGTACGTATCAGGCATGGCGGCGTCCGTCCTGCTATGGATCGGACGAAAGAGTTTCGGTCTTTCAACGGGTGCAGCGCTAAAAATTTCGGCAGAGTTAGTTGTGTGTCCGGTGTGCGTAGTAAACGTTTTGAAGCGGATATCTTTGGCGCAGAGCTGGCACCCAAATACGTTTTCGGTGGCGCACCTATGCTCTTCGCCTAAGGAAGCTCTGAGCGCTATCAGCGAAAACTTGCAATTTCACGGAGAACAGGTCCATGGATTTGGGTTGGATTGAGTTCGCCGTTATCATTGGGTGTGGGCTGATCGGCTTCCTGCTAGTAAATGCGTTCCTCGAACGTCGCCGAGTAACCGAAGAGAGTTTAGAACGGAAAAGGTCGGAAGCTGAACCCGAGCAGTCAAAAGCAGAAAAAAAGGAGCCATCCGCACCCCAGCGGTTTTGGTGGGAAATATTGGGAGTTAGCCAAGATGCTTCGCCCGACGCCATTAAGACAGCATTCCGGAAGGAGATCGCGCGGTATCATCCTGATCGCGTCGAAGGCCTTGGCAGGGAGCTGCGCGAATTGGCTGAACAGAAGGCGAAGGAGATCAACTTGGCCTATTCCGCAGCGAAAACAGAGCGACGATTTACTTAGTCTGATGAAAGCGCCTGTCCGAACCCAAAATGTCGCCCGATGTCATCGGAGTATGGCTGGGGCGCGAGCCGCATCGCTCTGAGCGCTCCATGATCGGCACAGTCCTAGTGGTGCTGATGCTGGCGATGTCCGGGCACGGCTGTGCAGTGTCGGTGTAGAAGTAACACCGTGAGCCTTGCAATTGATCATGTGGGTGGAAGAGGTGCGGGAACGAACGTGTCGCTATTTGGCCCTGCCAGACTCACTGATGCTGGTTCCGAAGCCGGGCGGCTAAGTCGCGCTCTGCGAGCTGCGCGCGTGAGCGACCGCCGCAAGGCGAGCATGCCCTGCGCGCGACCGGCGGGCTTCATCGAATCGTTCTAAATGGAGAATGCAACAAGCTCGGCACCCGGGCCTGACGCCGAACACGGCGGTCGGAGGCCAGAGCTTGAGCTCCTCCGACCGGCAAATCGATTGTTGGTGACAAGGGGCACCACAGGTGAGGTGTGACCAAAGATAGCGCTGCATCTGCTTGCTGTTGGTCCGGAACCTGGGCCTTCCAAATATTCAACAGTTGAGACCATAAAAGGGGAAAAGGGGGGGCAGCATCACGATGGAAGAGGTGCGTGGGCAACTCAAGCCGAGCCCGCGTTCTCCTGGCGATAGGGCTCTTCTGCGTTGAAATTCCTACGAGCATGCTCGGCTTCTGATACCGCCACGTTAGCGCACTTGAATACGCCAACTCGGAACACTGTGTTCGTCCCAATTGGCGTAGCTGCTGTCAGGTCTATCATCCGGGTTAAAGCTTGGATCGGCAAACAGGCTCAGCTGGCGGCCAATTAACCATATGGACAAGGCAAGCGTCCTTTCTTGGCCGTTCACCTAAAAAGTGTAATAGATTTTTAACTATCGAAGATCGTTGCAAAAAGGGGGTTGCGTTGCAGCGTTGGCTGGCTCTCGTGGCCCTATTGATCAGCGTGCACGCCGCAGGCGCCGGAGAGGTGCACGGCGTCGCGCAAATTGTTGATGCGGACACTATCTACATCGGTAAGACCAAGATCCGCTTCAACGGTGTCGACGCCCCGGAAACGGAGCAGGTCTGCCTTGATGGGGCGGGCAAGACATGGACGTGCGGCATCGAAGCCCGTGAGCGCCTGCGATCCTTCAGTAAAGACCGCGAGTGGTCCTGCCAGCTGAGTGGCACCGACATTTACCGGCGGTCACTCGGTTCCTGCGCCATCGGCGGTGAGAATGTATCTCGATGGCTTGTTCAGAATGGCTGGGCTTTGGCGTTTCGCAAGTATTCTACAGAATTCGTCCCCGATGAAGACTCGGCGCGCCAAAATCAGCGCGGTCTTTGGGGCGGCGCGTTCATCGCGCCATGGGATTGGCGACATCGCAGCAGTTCGACAGTGATTTTTGGGGCGCTCTCCGTTCCTTCGACGGCACAACGAGCTCTGATCTCGAATATGGCGGCGGATACGCAACCGCCGGCGGGCAATTGTTTGATAAAAGGTAATTTGAGCAGTGTGCCGCGATGCATATATCACGTGCCGGGTGGCCGCTTTTACGAACGACTGAGCATGCAGCCGAGCTCTTCGCGCCGCTGGTTCTGCACCGAGACGGAAGCGCAGGCCGCTGGCTGCCGAAAATCGAAGCTTTAGTTGCGGATCACGATGGACCGTTCCCGAACCCGGCTTTCCCCAATCGCGCGGCTCTGGGCCTTGCTGAACAAGCCTCCGCACGACTATCGACCGGCCACAACCGTCTTCATCGATCTAAATGTCGACCGTGTGGCGGACGAACTAAAGCTCACCGAGCTCGGCAAGGAGCGTGGCGCACAGAACTGGCCGGCATCTGATGAACAGACCCTGGACCAAGTCGAACATCTGATTGTGGAGCGGATCGAGGCCCATAAGCAGGATTCCCACTCAGTCTACCAGGACCATCTACATACCTATGACGAAAGGATGACCTCGCTCAGCTTCGAGGAACGCTTCGCCGTCATCCAGCAGACCGCGCCGGAAGCCGTGGGCGATTTCGAAGCGGAAGCGACGATGGGACGCGACGAGCTGTTCGTCCATCGCCGCCGTCTCCATGAATCCGAGCTGGAACGCGAGGCGTTTCGCAAGCGGCATCGTCTGCAGCGGCCGGCACGGCTGGCAACCCCGGGAAAGATCATCCTGAAGGTCGGGCTTCTTGCGATCCTCTTTGTCATTGAGGTCGCAGTTAACGCCGGTTTCTTGGCCAAAGCCAACATGGGCGGCTATATCGGGGCGGCCATCCAGGCCACCACGTTTGCAGCATTGAACATCCTTGCGAGCTTCCTTTGGGGATTGGTCCTCATCAGGCCGATCTACCACCGCAATCTTCTGCTTAAGCTGATCGGAGCGATGTTTTTCGTCGGTTATCTAGGCTTCGCAGTTGCCCTGAACCTTACTCTTGCTCACCTGCGCGAGATGAAACCCAGCCTGGGTGGCGACGTGGGCCAGGAGGTGTTGCATCGCCTCCTGACCGCGCCCTTCGATCTGACCGATGTCAATTCGTGGGTGTTCATCAGCATCGGCCTGGTGTTCTCGCTTGTCGCAATGGCGGACGGTCTCACGTTTTTCGATCCCTACATCGGCTATGCCGGCCTGGAGCGACGCTGGAACGACGCCAGCAGGCAATTCACGGATCTCAAGAGCGATCTGATTGAGAGGCTCAGAGACATTCGGCAGGACGCCACCGAGGTCATGAACGAGGCCTCGGCCGATCTATCCAAACGGCGAACCGAATACGATTCCATTCTTCAGGGCCGCAGCCGGCTCAACCAGCGCTTCGTGCAGCAACAGAATCAGATCGAGACGGCGGGCCGAACTCTCCTCGGCCTGTACCGCGAGGCGAACCGCAAAGCTCGATCAACCCCAGCACCCGCCTCCTTCTCCAGGCCGTTCGTCCTCGAACGCATCGTGTATGCCAATGCCGAGCCCGACTCGACCGCCCGTGATCGGCTGCGCCAGATGATCGACGAAACCCAAGGCCTGTTGAAGGAGCAAATCAAAGCCATCAACGAGGCGTTCGAACGGGCGATGCGCTCGTACCGTGAGATCGATCAGTTCTTCCCGGAGAAGGATAGCAAGAGTGGCTAGACCCAGGCCCCGGCGGCGCGGCTCGCCCGGCATCGGCTGGGCAGGATACCTCGGCATCACACTCTTCCTAGTTGCGGTCTGTTGTGGCGCGGCACTTACATATTTCGCGTTCTTCACCGAGCGGCCGCCGACTGTCGTCCAAGAGACCCTTTGTCCGGTAGACGGACCACGCGGCGTGGCTGTCGTACTGATCGATACTTCCGATGACCTGCCTGACGCTACCCGCCGAGAGGTTCTCGGACTCCTTGAGGAGATCGTCACGACCCTGCCGCCCTACCACAAGCTCGATATCCGGGTTCTCGATGTTGCGGGCCTGCGCAGCCGCCCGCTTTTCGCCAAGTGTAATCCCGGCAATGGGACGGGTCTAAGCGAGTGGACCAACAACATCGAGGTGGCGCGTAAGCGCTGGATCGAGAGTTTTCGTAAGCCGGCATTGGAGGCAATCGATAAGAGTGTCACGCCGGCGCGGGCTACCGCTTCGCCGATCATGGGTGCAATCCAAGATATCGCGATCAGCGACTTTTCCGGCGGCGCCAGCCAAAACATGAAAAAGACCCTCTACGTCATCTCCGACATGATCGAGTCCACGAAGGACTACAGCCAATATCCCCGATCCGGCGACCTGTCCTATCAACGTTTCAGGCAATCCCCCGCCTATCTGAAGTATCGGACCGAGCTCCATGATGCGACAGTTTTCGTACGCCTAGTCAGCCGCCAACTGAACGGCAAGCCTGTTGTGGACGACACGCAGCTCATGGGCTTCTGGCGAGAATGGATCACGGACAATCGTGGCCTAGTCGGCAGCCTCAAGCGCCTGCAGGGAGCATAGCTGATGGCGGCCAGCAATAAAGATAGGCTCTTGCCGCCAGGATTGGTGAGTGGGTTGCTGTTCTTCGCGGTCGTGCTCGTCGGCAGCGGATATATCGTCTTTTCGAAATTTCACGACTTCGCTCCTGTGTTGGTTACGTCGGTTCCGGTCCTGATCATGGTCGGGTATGCGCTCGTCCTCGGCCTGGCCCGGCTCTTTCGTCTCAGGGACGACCAGTCCGGCGACAACCTGTACTACATGGGCTTCCTATTCACGCTGACCAGCCTAGGTGTGTCGCTCTATCAGTTCTCACCGGACAGCGGGTCCGAGCTGATCGTCAGGAATTTCGGCATCGCCATAGCTTCGACCATTGCCGGGGTCGCCCTGCGCATCTTCTTCAACCAGATGCGCCGAGATCCGATTGAAGTCGAGGCGACGGCCCGCCTGGAGCTTGCCGAGGCCTCCCGCAAAGTGAAAGTGGAGCTCGAAAGCACGATCCTTGAGTTCAGCTCCTTCCGCAGGATGACCCAGCAGTCCCTGGGAGATGCGCTCGACGAGCTGAAGGAAACTCTCGGTGAGACCCGGAAGGAACTTGCGGGCGAGATCAAGGACTTCGCCGTCACCGCGCGCCAACCACTTGAGGATGCTTCGAAGCGTTCCGGCGAAGCCCTCAATATGATGAACAGCCAGGCGACGCGAACGTTCGAAGCTATGTCCAAGCAGCTGGTTGAGCAAGGAGACCGGCTGACGAGAAGCACGACCACCATGATAAAGGCCATCGACGCCGTAGTCGGCAAGCTCGCATCGCTGCAGACCCCCGAGCAGATCATCGAGATCAAGCTCGCGCCGATGATCCAGGGCCTTTCCCGCGCGGTAAATTCATTCAACAAGAGCGCCGAGACACAGGCGAAGGCAATGGATGAGAACCTGCGGCAGACGCAAGCTCTCGCGGCTGCTCTGAACGAGCTGATGAACGAGATCCGCGCCGAAAATGCGGAACGGTTTGCTACGGGCCCTTGGGCAGGCCGCGGGCACAACACGTAGGTGGCGAGCATGTCAGTTGTGAACGGCCATATCGTCAGGCAGGACTCCTCGTACCGTCAGGGCCTGGTGCTCGGCCTGACGATGGCAGAGATCATGCTCCTTTTGGTCTTTTGCCTGCTTATCGCCATGGCAACCTTCATCTTGAAGGAGCAGGAGAAGCGCGCAGCTGCGGAAAAACGTGTGGAGCAGTTACTTGCCGACAATCAACGCAGCCAGGATCTGGTTCAGGTGCTCAGCAAGAACGAGGGCCTGGTCGAGAAGCTCAAGGCCATCGCGGGGGGCGATCCAAAGGCAATTGATCAATATTGGCGGGAATTGGTGGAAGGCCGCGCGACCGCCGACGAGTTGCAGAAGTCGGGCATGACGCTGAAGGAGCTCCGCGACCGTATTGAGCAGGTCAAGACACTCAATGCCAATGGCATCGACGTCGACAAGGCTGTCAATGACGCGAATGCGATTGCGGCAATCAACCGTGCGCTTACCAAACCAGGCGAGCCAACGCCATCAACACAGTCGATTATTGAGGCGCTTAATCGGACAGCCCCGGCCGGAGGAGCGGCCGGCCATCTGTGGCCGCCGATCATCAGCCTCAGCGAGGCCGACGGCAACTTCTTCAAGAGCGGGAGTGCCGAGCTTTCGCCACCGTTCCGCGACAGCCTTCTGACCAAAATACCGGCGAAGGTTCTGGAGTACATCAAACAATATGATGTGGACGTGCTCGAAGTTGTCGGTCACACCGATGAGCAGCCTTTAGGCCTGCATCAGTCCAACCTGGACCGGGATCTGCTCACGGTCTTAAAAGGAAAGACGGAGGTCGGAAAACTCATTCCAGCCGACAACGCCGGCCTGGGACTGGCTCGCGCAGTTTCGGTCGTGAGCGTTCTCAAGCAGAACGTCCAACTTGCGAACTACAAGATTATTCCGCTCTCGGGCGCGCAGCTCGTAAATACGGATG
Source organism: Bradyrhizobium sp. Kon58 (assembly GCF_055807455.1). Lineage (NCBI taxonomy): Bacteria > Pseudomonadati > Pseudomonadota > Alphaproteobacteria > Hyphomicrobiales > Nitrobacteraceae > Bradyrhizobium > Bradyrhizobium sp. Kon58. The sequence continues at coordinate 79,169 of NZ_JBVVOT010000027.1, read as the reverse complement.
AGACGCTCGCAATCGAGGGGATAGCAGCGAACATTCCGGAGCGGCGCCGGATCGAGATCCGGCTTCGGAAGTCGAGCGCCCATGAGGCCACTGCGACCACTGCGCCGCCCGCTCCTGCTCGCGCATCTGGCGTTCGGCCTCGTGCACCGCTCGCTCCAGCTAGTCCGCGTCCGGCGGTAGCTCCTGTACCCATATCCCTGTTGCCTCGGCAACCGTCCCCGGCGCCCAAATCGGCGGCGTCGCCTGTGATCCGATCAGCGCCGGTTTCTCCCGCGCCCGCGCATTGAACGGCTAATCTGCATGGTAAGCGGGCCTCACGCACTCCGGAGGACATGGAGGCGCCTCGGCTTTACGGAAAGGAAGCAGTGCAAAGTGCACTTGTCTTGGCCGATTCGGATCAAGCCTGGAAGAGGGGCAAGCGTTGTCCCGGCTTTGTAGGTCCGCTGGTGCTGGTTCCGGGCGATGCATGCCCGGGCGAGGCTGTGCAGGCGTCGAGCGCGTCAGCGACCGCCGCAAGCCCAGCAAACCGTGCGCTACCCAGCGGACTTCATTCCATCGGTAATGTCTAGAACTGGAGAGTGCAGCAAGTTACATGCGACGGACCCGGTCAGACTGAGGCCTAGGAGGCGCTCGAAGGCAGCGACGCCTCTCAGGCATGGCTAACTGAGGAGCTTCGGGGGTCTCACATTGCTGCTCCCTTCGGCGAGAGTGCATCTGAGTCTGCGGACGAAGGATCGCACCGCAGACTTGGTCGGGAGCGGGCATCGAGATCAGGGCTACCTGGTGAAGTTCTCAAGAGTTTGGTGATGAGGCCACCTCGCGGGGCGGAGCGAAGCTAGACGCGTGTTCGCGTAAACGGATGTTCTGGGGGGTAGAACTTAAGGGACGATGCTCGCGAGTGCGCCGTCCAGTACGTTCGCTCTTGAAAGCCAGGAGTGGCGACAATAACGGCGAAATCGAACAGTTTCTCGCCAGCCAGTAACCGAGAAGGGAAGCCCAATTCAAGGGGAATAGCAGCGAGACCGGGGGAGAACTCCTTGAAGATCGGCATCCGCGGAGGTTGGTACGCAAAACGGACAAACTGTAATTGAATTCCCCGACCATCGTCCCTGTTGCCAATGGTGGTGTAGTCTCCGAAGCGAAGTATCGTCAGGCCTGAATCTATTCCTATATCAACCATTGCGTACTCCGCGGGCTGATCTGAAAGGTTCCTGGCGACAGGACGAAGCTCTATTGGCTTTGAGGTTTCCTCGCCCCGGTCAAATTCGATTTTGACTGTTGTCTTTAGTCCCTTAAACGCGAGCCTTATCTGTAGGTTTGGAGTCGTCGCTCGCCTCATCACGTCTTTGATTTCGTAATCTTCCATCGCTACCGACCGAAGGTCGAAACGCTTGTAATATCGTTTGTCTGGCGCTTGGTGCGGGCCGGTCTGGCTTGAAGGCACCGTCACCACAAAAACGGAACCACCGTTTCGATTGTCGAGCTGAGCAGTGCGAATGTTGCTTATGCGCGGCTGAATTCTTGAGTTGAGAGTTTGCTCTATCCATTCGCGGGTGATCTTTGGGTCGGTTACGCCCGGATCAGTCGCTGTAGGCTTGCGCGTCAACTTATCTTCAGCGACGCCGTAAATAAGCTGTCCACCTGCCGAGTTAGCGAAGGCGGACACATCCTTGCACATTTCATTGATCTGCTTGTCGTCTCGCGCCAGCGCCGGCGAGGCCTTGTAGTCGAGGGTTAATCCTTCTTCGATGCCGTCCGCGACAAGCTTCTGGATGTGAGAATATTCGGTCAGTTTGAGGAAGTCATCGGCCATCGGAGAGCCCTTGTCGGCAAAACAGTTGAACGAACAGAAGCTATCGGCGCTGACGTTTAGGAAAGGAGAAACGCCAGCCGCCCTTCCTGGCGAATAGCGGGCCGGTCAGAGTATCGCGCTGCTGCCTACCGACCGGGCGCCAATTCAATGATCCGCAAAATTCAGGTTAACCGTTTCGGGGTACCCTACCCGAAATATCGAGAGTAGTAGGCGTTTCCCCACTATGCATTGTAGGCCGGGATTCCCCACTACGGATTTCGTCGTTTCGGTGTGGGTTTTCCACACTGAAAGAAGCTGAATTCCCACCCTGGGCTTTTTGTTTCCGTGATGCCGCCCGCGCAGCTTTCGCAATCGACGCCGCCGCTTCGATGCTCTCGATACGCTTCCATTCGTGCGTCCCGTCGCCGCGTTGCCCGTCGATATGGCGGTACGTCAGACGGAACAAATTCGGCTTACGCCACTCTGCATTTCCGGCTCGACCAGGGCGGGTGATTTCAAGGAAACCGAGAGCGACGAGTTCACGAATAGCTGGTGAAATGGATTGGCGATCAATCCCGAACGCTTCAAATTGATCGTATGTGACGGGCAGCTTTCCATTGTCGGTTCCCCCATGATGGGCAAACTCGATTTCCATCCTATCAAGCACTCGTCTCGCGGAAAGGCTCAGTACTGCAAACGCAGGCGATTCAAGCATCTTGATGAGACGGGGCGCAAATTGGCCGCCGATCTGGGTTCGCCGGGCTCTCATCAAGCGTTCTCAGCTAGCAGCGACATCGCGGCAGACGCGTCCGCCGTCGTTCGCAGCATCATCAGACAACTCTCCCCCGCCAACCGCAAAAAGCGCACGAGCGCCCTCAGTAGGCCCGGCAGCGCCCTCATGAGGCCGCCACCAACGCTTCGATTACGCTGACCTTGCTTCGCAGAATGTAGCGTGCATGGCGGCCCGGGAACGTGCCACTATGGCTCTCCCAGGCGGTCTCGATGCGCACGCCCAGCTTGCGCAGATCATGAATGTAGGCCCCCCAACGCGGGGCGGGCGCCTCGACGTAGCTGCACCCTTTGTTGCGAGCATCTATTAACTTCGTGAGTGCCCACGCGTTACGCCCGCGAATGATCAAGGGACAGCCGTCAACGCGCGCATTGAGAGTAAAGATCATCGATTAGCGATCTCCCGTTGGAAAACCGGCGTTCTCGGCGATCATCGCTGCGGTGGCCCGGGATACTCGGCACCGACGGGAAACCCAAGCAACATGGTGCGCTTGAGATGATCCTTCCTGTTCAGCAGCCCACTCAAACAAATCGGGGTGCTGGAAACGGCGAGGAAGATGGCGTAGCCTCATGTAGATAACTCCTGTGGAGGGGTTCTCAGAAAGTGCCCGGCCTCCGTGTTCCAGACGGGGGCCGGGCGTTTTTCGTCATGCGGCGGGGGGAAGTGAGGCAAGAAATGCGCGTAGATCGTCGATCAAGACAACAGTACGCGAGCCGAACTTTTTAGCTCTTAGTTGGCCTTCAGCGATTGCCGCGAAAATTTTAGTCCGGCCAAAGTTTGTCGCGTTGCAGACCTCGCTTATGGATAGGGCCTCACGAGAAATCGGTTCGTATGCTTCCTTTCGCATCCTTTCCTCTCTGTTCACGGGCGGTTGCGTAAGACCAAGAGGATGCGGATGCTCGACCGACAAAGGAAGCGGGCCTGTCTAGTTTCGTCGGGTTCTTTTATGTGACGGCGCGCGGGCCGTCTCCAATGTGAGCTCTTGAGCGCCATCCCAAACCTGAGGCTGGTCTAGTGGGCCGAGCTTGGGAGTATTTAGCCGAGCTTGTTGCCGCTTACAGGCTTCCCGGTACCTCGCCGTCACGGTGTCCGGATGGTTTAGCCACTTCCAATCCTTCAACTTGAGCAGTCGCCGAGCTGCTGCCGTGAGTCCCTTCGTTTTCAGCAGGAGCGCTTCAAATTCAGAAATGAGAGCCTCATCAAGCGCGTCCGTCCATTTCTTACTACCCTTGCGCTGAGATGCGTCCATCTGAACCGTCACCATGCCGGGCACGTGGGCATGGGCCAGAGCCAAAGCGAGTCGTCGCCAGCGTTTCGGATCAGCCGCGTCGATTGAGTACCAGCGAAATAGCAGTACAAGCATCTGTTCCTGATGCTCCTTTATCCGTACGTGCGTGTCTGGATCAATTGGAAGTCCTTTGAGGAACCCGGACCAAATGACAGGCACCACAAGGGGCTTACCGAGAGGACCTTTATACAAGGTCTTACCCCCTTCACCCCGTTTTCGGTTCGATCCGGCAGCCATCGCGTACACCTCCGCGATGCACCCAGCATGTGCGCGGAAACCGAGGTGCGATCGGCTTGTCGGATGGCCGTCCTATCCGCGCAGGATCAATGTCACCTAAGGAGCGATCATGCTCAAGTCTGTAAATCGCGCGCGATGTCAGACCAGCCGTTGATGTGAGCCCAGTGCAATGTTTTTAAGTGAGTAAGCCGGGGGTGTACCCGGAACTTGTGGAGCACCCGAAGAATTAAAAGCGCAGGATTGCACGACATCATCAAAGTTACAGACAGGGCTGTTGGAAATTCGCGGCAAATGGCATCTATGGCTTGCAGATCGCCGCCCGACTTCAATTTGAATCCTCCTCCAGATTGCGTATTGTCATCATAAATGAACTCTAAAGATGCATTCGATGGATGAGTGATACTGCACAGCCTCTGATAATAGAGGAGCGCGTTCGGTAGGGCATGTTTGATGAGATCAATATATGCCGCGTTGTCTTTAGCTTTCAGGACATTTACTTCGCCCTTTTTTGTTCTCATCCATTTCGCGAAGACGAAATGATCAAGAGTGTTCTCGAGCTCGCTGTAGTCGTGCACTTCATAAGATGCGGTGCCCGAAAGGCCTCTGCTGATGACCCGGTGGTGCCTTGCAAGAGCGAACGGAATAGCCAGCAGCCCGTCAACAATGTCACCGGCACTTTCTAAGAGGCCGCGAGCTGAGGCCGCCCAACCCATAAAGTTCTCCGCTTCATACATAAGGCAAGCCGCATCCGCCCAGCGTTTTGTTCGCAGGAGGGCAGCCGTCGCCGCCATATGCGCCTTGTCAATTAGTTCGGCCGCGAGAATGTAGTTCATATCTGATGGCTTAAATTTCGGAGAGCTCTTCAGCTCCTCGAACGTATCATCACGCATGAAGTGATATTCGTGCCCCATTGCGGTAGGCACGATCTCCTGAATTGTTTGCAAAAAGTACGCCGATTCCTTGAAAAGCGTGGCCTGCGAAGGTTTCAAGGCTCCTAGCATGGGGATTCAGGTCCTTAGTTGAACGATTTTGGCGCTCTGCTTGGGCTCGCAATAACCGGCCCACGCTTCCATCAGCTTGCGCCGCTTCTCCAGTGCGTCACTTCGGCGGTACGCCTGCTCCGCCTTGTCCCCAATGACATGCGCCAGTGCCGTTTCGATAAGTTCGCGCGGGAAACTGGAGACATTGCCTGCCCAATCGCGGAAGCTAGAGCGGAAGCCGTGGACGGTGGCGTTGTCAATCTGCATGCGCCGCAGCATCATTTCCATCGCCATATTGGACAGCTGCTTGTTGCGCGCCTGACCGGGAAAGACCAAATCGCCCGCCCTGAGCTTTTCAAGCTGCCGCAGGATTGCAACGGCTCGTGAGGACAGAGGGACACGATGCTCCCGGCCTGCCTTCATCCGTTCGGCCGGCACCGTCCAGATTTTCTTATCAAATTCGATCTCCGGCCACCGCATCCCAAGGATTTCTCCGGAGCGAGCGGCGGTCAGGATGCACAGTTCCAGTGCGAGCGCGGCGCTGGCTTCTCGCTGCCTCAGATCGGCAACAAAGCCGGCAACATCCTCATAGGGCATCGCCGCATGATGGCCGCGCGCCAGCTTGGATGGCTTCGGCAACAGGTGGTCCAGATGGCCGCGCCAGCGGGCGGGGTTCTCGCCATCCCGGAAGCCCCTGGCCTTGGCGGCGTCCAGAACCTTCTCAATGCGCCCGCGCACCCGTGCAGCGGTTTCGGCCTTCGTGATCCAGATCGGCTTTAGGACGGCCAGCACGTCGTCGGTGGTGATGGTGTCCACCGGCTTGGTCCGCAACGGGGCTGCATAGGTCTCCAGCGTCGATTTCCATTGTGCCTTGTGCTTCTCGTTGCGGAAGCCGGTCGAAAGCGCCTCCCTCACGTCATCGGCCAAATCGCCGAAGTTAGGAATGCCACCGTCGCGCTTGCGTTCTTCGATGGGGTTGAGCCCTTCGCCAATCCTCCGCCGCGCGTTGGCGGCCTTTTCGCGGGCATCGGCGAGCGGAACGCTGGCTGCGCTACCCAAGCCCATCTCCTTGGCCCTGCCGCGCCATGTGAAGCGTAGAACCCATTTCCGAGCACCGGTTTTCGAGACAATCAGATAGAGGTTTCCACCGTCGCTATATTTGCCCGGCTTGGCTGTTTCGACTTTGCGCGCGGTGAGCTTGCTGGCCATGCCCCGTCCTCATCCGGTCCCCAACTCAGTCCCCAAAAATAGCACGGCTTTGGGCGAACGGATATAGACGCTGTCGGGCAAGTACGGATACCGGTGCTTTAATCCAGGAGTTTTGACAATCAGTGCTGGATCGTGGCGAACGTCAAAGGCCAACAGTTAGTCGGACACTCTCTCCGCCAGCAGCCCCGTCCGGCCAATCCACACCTCCCGTCCCTCGCGCCCGTTCGCGACACCCTTCCATCGGTGTCGCTGCCGCCATGGCGATGCGGCTGCAGGCAGATGCTCTAGTTTGTCGCTGTCCAAACAGCCGCGTCAAAAGCTAGTCGCGATGCGGAAATCTTGGCGCTAGTTCGCTACGTCATTCAATCAACATGTGGGTCATGGGAAGACCCAAAGGTGCATGAGCGCCTCTCCCGCGCCGTCGGCCGCGACAACGCGGCATGCAGAAACGCGCCTGTACACGATCATGGAACCTCCATAACTTCCGCGGCGCAATTCAGGAGATGCGACGTGGCGAAGAAGACGGCGACCAGGAAGAGAAGTGCTGCGAAGAAAGCGGCGAAGACCTCCAGCAAGAAAAGCGCCGTGCGCAAGGGCAAGGTTGCGAAGGCTGCAACGAAGCCGCTGAAGAAGGCCGCGCCGCGCAAATCGTCGGCACCGCGCCGCCCAAAGGGTCCGGCCTGGCAGTGGTCGGCGGTCGAGACCGCGGCCGCAATCCGCTCCGGCGCCATCTCCGCGGTCGAGACCGTCGAGGCGCATCTGGAGCGGATGCGGGCCGTCAATCCGAGGCTGAACGCCGTCGTCGTCGATCTCTCGGAGGAAGCGCTGGCTGCGGCGCATGCGGCCGACAAGCGGCGCGCCAAGGGCGGCGAACTCGGCCTTCTGCACGGCGTACCGATCACGATCAAAGAGAATGTCGACTACGAGGGCCGTCCGAATTTCAACGGCGTTCCCGCCAACAAGGATCTCATCGCGCCGTCGGATTCGCCCGTGGTGCGCAACCTGAAGAAGGCCGGCGCGATCGTCATCGGCCTCACCAACACGCCGGAATTCTCATTCCGCGGCTTCACTGACAATCCCCTGCACGGGCTGACGCTCAATCCCTGGGATCCGGATATCACTTGCGGCGGCTCCTCGGGCGGTGCGGGTTCGGCGGTCGCCGCGGGCATCGGCACCATCGCGCACGGCAACGACATCGGCGGCTCGCTGCGCTGGCCGGCGCATTGCAACGGCGTTGTGACCATCAAGCCGACGCAGGGACGTATTCCCGCGTTCAATGCAAGCGCAACGGCCGAGCGGCCGATGCTCGCGCATTTGATGTCGGCGCAGGGGCCGCTCGCCCGCCACGTCGCCGACGTCAGGCTCGCGCTGGAGGTGATGAGCCAGCGCGATCCGCGCGATCCCTGGTGGGTGCCGGCGCCGCTGGTGGGGCCGAAGCCGAAGGGGCCGATCAAGGTCGCACTCGCCAGGATTCCTGAAGACATGGACGTCGATCCGTCCGTCGCGGCGACGTTGCGTCAGGCCGCCGATCATCTGGAGCGTTCCGGCTATCGCGTCAGCGAGGTCGACGTGCCCGACATCGACGGCGTCTGGCAGACCTGGTGCGACATCATCACCAACGAGACGATGGTGTTGCAGGAAGCCGGCATGCTGAAGGTGACGTCCGAAGACTTCCACAAGGCGTGGGGCGGCATGAAAGCGAAGGCCAATTTGCTCGACCTCAAGGCCTGGATGCAGGCGACCGCCGCGCGCAACGGCCATATCCGCGCTTGGCAATTGTTCTTCGAGGAGTATCCGGTGGTGCTGGCACCGACCACGGTGAAGCCGATTCCGGGGCCGCGCGAGGACACCGTCAGCCCCGAGCGCGTGCGCGAGATCTTCTGGGGCGAGATCCGCTTCATCTCCGCGATCAACGTGCTGGGCCTGCCCGGCGCCGTGGTGCCGGTGACGGTGCACGATGGCAAGCCGATCGGCGTGCAGCTCATCGCCGGGCGCTATCGCGAGGACCTCGCGCTCGATGCGGCGGCCGCGATCGAGAAGCGCGCCGGCGTGCTCGCCCATCGACTGTGGGAACAGATGGACTGATAGGGAGCGGAGGGTGTTTCCCTCTCCCCTTGTGAGAGAGGGTGGCTCGCCGAGCAGCGGCGAGACGGGTGGGGGGTCTCTCTCCGCTAACGCAAGCTTGGCCGTATGGATAGAGACCCCTCATCCGGCGCTTCGCGCCACCTTCTCCCACAAGGGGAGAAGGGAGTGCAGCGTGGTCGCTGCCGCCAACCGCAAAACTTCATTCATCCAATTTGACTCGAATTTTAGCCAATTCCCCAACAACCATTAGGGTTACTTCCTCGATCTCTAGACGAATTATTGTCCGCTTTACCACCCGCCTCTAACAGAGGGACGGCGGACAACGCACATGCCTCATACAGGCCAATAAGTGCGGCCCGCTCCACGCGGAGGTGGCACGATGCGCAACGAGACGATCGCTATTCACGCCGGCTACGAGCCCGAAGCCACCACGCACGCGGTTGCCGTGCCGATCTACCAGACCGCGGCCTACGCCTTCGACAGCGCCGATCACGGCGCGGCGCTCTTCAATCTCGAGGCCGAAGGCTATCGCTACAGCCGCATCGCCAATCCGACCAGCGCGGTGCTGGAAAAACGTATCGCGGAGCTCGAGGGCGGCGTCGGCGCGCTTGCGGTCGCCACCGGGCAGGCCGCGCTGCATTTCGCCTTCGTCAATGTCGCCGATCACGGCGGCAACATCGTTTCCGTGCCGCAGCTCTACGGCACCACGCATACCTTGCTCTCGCACATTCTGCCGCGGCAGGGCATCACCGGCCGCTTCGCCGAGAGCGACAAGCCCGAGGCGATCGAAAAGCTGATCGACGAGAACACCCGTGCCGTGTTCGCCGAAACCATCGGCAATCCCGCCGGCAATGTCTGCGACATCGAAGCGCTGGCGAAGATTGCCCATGCGCATGGCGTGCCGCTGATCGTCGACAATACCGTTGCAACGCCCATCCTGCTCAAGCCGTTCGACTACGGCGCCGACATCGCCGTGCATTCGCTGACCAAGTTTCTGGGCGGCCACGGCACCACGCTCGGCGGCGCCATCGTCGACTCCGGAAATTTCCCCTGGGCCAAGCACGCCGACCGCTTCCCGGGCTACAACAAGCCGGATGCCTCCTATCACGGCCTCGTCTATGCCGAGCGCTTCGGCCGCACGGCCTATATCGAGCGCGCGCGCAGCATCTATCAGCGCACCATGGGTTCGGTGCTGTCGCCGTTCAACGCCTTCCTGCTGCTCCAGGGCATCGAGACCGTCGCGCTGCGCATGGAGCGCCACTGCGAGAATGCCCGCAAGGTCGCCGAGTTCCTGCGCAAGGATCCTCGCGTGGCCTGGGTCAACTACACCGGCTTCCCGGACAGTCCCTATTATCCGCTGGTGCAGAAATATCTCGATGGCAACGCCTCGTCGCTGTTCACCTTCGGCATCAAGGGCGGCATGGAAGCCGGCAAGTCCTTCTACGATGCGTTGAAGCTGATCACGCGCCTCGTCAATATCGGCGATGCCAAGTCGCTGGCCTGCCATCCGGCCTCGACCACGCACCGGCAGATGTCGGCGGAGCAGCAGCGGGTCGCCGGCGTTTTGCCGGAAACGATTCGCTTGTCGATCGGCATCGAGCATTGCCAGGATATCATCGAGGACCTCGATCAGGCATTGGAAAAGGCCTGCCCGTCCGCGCGCCTGCAGGCCGCGGAGTAGGCGGCAGCGCCGATGACGATCCTGATCGACAGGGATCAAGCCATATCGAGCCCGGCGCTGGTGCCGCGAGCGGGCGATCTGGCGCGCGATCACGGTGGCACCGAGCTCACCATCGGCTTGATCAACAACATGCCGGATCCGGCGCTGAAGGCGACCGAGCGGCAGTTCATGAAGCTGCTGCAAGCCGCTGCAGGTCCGCGCCGTATCCGCTTTCACTGCTTCTCGCTGCCCTCGGTGAAACGTTCGCCGGAAGCGAAATGGCATGTCGAGAGCGAATATTCGGAGCTCACCGAGCTCGGGCGCCGCAAGTTCGACGGCTTGATCGTGACCGGCGCCGAGCCGATCGCGCCCGAGCTCGATCAGGAACCGTACTGGCGCGATCTCACCGAGCTGATCGACTGGGCCAAGGTCAACACGCGCTCGACGATCTGGTCGTGCCTCGCTGCGCATGCCGCAGTGCTGCATCTCGACCGCATCGAACGGCGGCCGCTCGCCACCAAATGTCACGGTATTTTCGACTGCGAAGCCCTGACCAGCGATCCGCTGACGCGGGCCGCGCCTGCGCCCCTCAAGGTCTCGCATTCGCGTCTCAACGAGATCGCCGAGAGCGATCTCGCGCAGGCGGGCTACCAGGTGCTGACGCGTTCGGCAGAGGCCGGCGTCGATATCTTCGTCCGGCAATATGCCAGCCGCTTCGTGTTCTTCCAGGGCCATCCGGAATATGACGCGCTGTCGCTTCAGCGCGAATATCTGCGCGACATCGGCCGTTATCTCGCGCGTGAGCGCGACCATTATCCGCACCTTCCCGTGAGCTATTTTGACGCTGCGACGGAAGAGAAGCTGGTCCGCTTCGAGAAACAGGCAAGGCACCAGCGCCACCCCGCGCTCAGTAACGAACTGCCGGCGCTGAATTTGCGTGCCGATATCGCCGCGGGCAGCGCCGCGGCGGCCTTGTTCCGGAATTGGCTGCAATATCTCGGCGCGGGGACCGACGCGTCGGTGCTTGCGCGTTAGGTCAGGACGACGGGATCGACGTTAGGACTAACGAAGTGTGAAGCTTGCCTCGAGCCGCGCACGAATGCTTCAGTGAGGGGCGGGGCAGACAGGAAATGCGAGTCGTGTGGTCGGCACTCCAGGGACGCGTGAGCAATCGGCTGGCCCGGCATTTCCGCGCCGCGCCGCACCGGCTGCCCGCGCATGCGCCCATGGTGAGCTTCACCTTCGACGATGCCCCCGATAGCGCCGCAGGCGAGGGCGCCGGGCTTCTGGAGCAGCATGACGGTCGCGGTACCTTCTATCTCGCCGGCAGCCTGGTCGATCGTCCCTCGGACCATTGGCACGGCCTGTCGAACGACGCGATTGTGCGGCTTCACCAAGCCGGGCACGAGATTGCCTGCCACACTTTCTCGCACCTGAGTGCGGTCAATCTCGACGAGGCCGCCATGGCCCGCGAGATCGAGCGAAACCGCAGCCATTTTCGCGGCATCGATTCCTCGATCACGCTGGAAAATTTCGCTTACCCCTATGGCATTGCGTCGGTGTGGCGCAAGCCGCAGCTCGCCAAGACCTTCCGCTCGGCGCGCGGCATCCTTCCCGGCGTCAATCGCGACGTCATCGACCTCCAGTTCCTGCGCGCCTCGCCCCTGGTCGATCGCGAGATCAATACGACGGGTGTCGATCGCTATTTCGACGAGGCGGTCGAGAGCGGCGGATGGCTGATCTTCTACGGTCATGACGTCGCCGACGCGCCGAGCCCGTATGGCTGCACGCCGCACCTGATGCGCCATGCGCTGCAGGCCGCCGGGAAGCGCGACATGCCGATCGTCACGGTCGCGGAAGCGCTGCGAAGGATCGGGGCGTAAGAAAGCTTTCTTCCCAAAGGGGAGAGGGGAAGACTCGCGTCTCGCTCCGCAAACAGTCTTGCCACGCCTGCGCGGTCATGCGACTGGCCTTGTGACGAATCTCACGGCCTCAGCCCGACATGCCCATGTCCTCTCCTTCCACCGCTCCGCTGCCTGCGCCGGCCCAGGGCCGCGATGCGCTGTCGGTGCTGCGTTCGGTGTTCGGCCTGCCCGGGTTCCGCGGCGCGCAGGGCGAGATCATCCGGCACGTTACCGAGGGCGGCAATTGCCTGGTGTTGATGCCGACCGGCGGCGGCAAGTCGCTGTGCTATCAATTGCCGGCGCTGCTGCGCGAAGGCTGCGGTGTCGTGGTTTCGCCCTTGATTGCGCTGATGCGCGACCAGGTCGCCGCGATGCTCGAAGCAGGCGTCAACGCCGCCGCGCTGAACTCGTCGCTGACCCCGCAGGAAGCCTCCGACATCGAGCGGCGCCTGATCGCGGGTGATCTCGACCTGCTCTATGTCGCGCCGGAACGGCTGGTGACGCCGCGCTGCCTGGCGCTGCTTGCGCGGGCGAAGGTGGCGCTGTTCGCGATCGACGAGGCGCATTGCGTCTCGCAATGGGGCCATGATTTCCGTCCCGAATATGTCGGCCTGTCCATCATCGCCGAGCGCTTTCCCGACGTTCCTCGCATCGCGCTGACCGCGACTGCCGACGAATTGACCCGCAAGGAGATCGTCGATCGGCTTGCGCTTGCAGACAGTCCGCACTTCGTCTCCAGCTTCGATCGTCCCAACATCCGTTACGAGATCGTCGACAAGCGCAACGCGGTGTCGCAGCTCAAGGATTTCATCCGGGAGCGTCACGCGGGCGATGCGGGCGTCGTCTATTGCCTGTCCCGCAAACGGGTCGAGGAGGTCGCCGCCGCGCTCGACGACGCCGGCATTGCCGCGTTGCCTTATCACGCCGGGCTCGACGGCAGCGTGCGCTCGCGCAACCAGGACCGCTTCCTCAACGAGGACGGCATCGTCATCGTCGCGACCATTGCCTTCGGCATGGGCATCGACAAGCCGGACGTGCGCTTCGTCGCGCATCTCGATCTGCCCAAGAGCATCGAGGCCTATTACCAGGAGACAGGACGCGCCGGCCGCGACGGCAAGCCGTCGGCGGCCTGGATGGCGTACGGTCTCTCGGACATCGTGCAGCAGCGCCGCATGATCGACGAGTCGAGCGGCTCCGAGGAATTCAAGCGGGTCTCGATCGGCAAGCTCGATGCGCTCGTTGGCCTTGCCGAAACGCCGCACTGCCGGCGTCGGCGGCTGCTCGCCTATTTCGGCGAGATCGTGATGGGTGATGGCTGCGGCAATTGCGACAATTGCCTGACGCCGCCGAAAATGCGCGACGGCAAGGTGCTGGCGCAAAAACTGCTATCCTGTGCCTATCGCACCGGGCAGCGCTTCGGCGCGATGCATCTCATCGACGTGCTGATCGGACGCCTGACCGAGAAGGTGACGCAGTTCGGCCACGACAAGCTCACCGTTTTCGGCATCGGACGCGAGCTCAACGAGAAGCAGTGGCGTACGGTGTTGCGACAGCTCGTGGCGATGGGACATTTGCTGAGTGACAGCGAAGCTTTCGGCGCGTTGAAGCTGACGGATTCGTCGCGCGGCGTGCTGCGGGGCGAAACTGAAGTGTGGCTGCGCGAGGAAGCGCCCGGCGCCCGGATCCGTTCGAGCCGCGCCAAGTCCCGCCGCGGTGATCTGGCGCCGGCGGCCGATGCGCCGCAGGGCGATGTCGATCCTGAATTGCGCGCGCGGCTACGCGCGTGGCGCTCGGACATTGCCCGCGAACGTGGCGTGCCGGCCTACGTCGTGCTGCACGACGCCACCATCGACGGCATCGTTCGCGCATGGCCGACCACGCTGGACGAGCTGCGCAATGTGCCCGGCATCGGCGACAAGAAGCTCGAGCATTACGGCGACGAGCTGCTGCAGATTGTCAGGACGCGGTAGGGGCTCGGTTCGTAGCCCGGATGGAGCGCAGCGCAATCCGGGGCAGTTTCGCGGTATTATACGCTTCCCGGATTACGCTGCGCTCCATCCGGGCTACCGACCTCAGCCGTTCCGGAACGCATACCCGTAGCCGTTCAGCGCCGGCGCGCCGCCGAGATGGGCGTAGAGAATCTTTGCGCCCTTCTCGAAATAGCCCTTCTGCGTGAGGTCGATCAGGCCCTGCATCGACTTGCCCTCGTAGACGGGATCGGTGATCATGGCTTCGAGACGCGCGGTGAGGCGGATCGCCTCCTTGGTCTCTTCCGACGGCACGCCATAGGCGGGATAAGCGTAGTCCTCGATCAGCACGACGTCGTCGGCGACGAGATCCTGGCCGAGTTCGACGAGCTTGGCCGTGTTCTGCGCGATCGAGAGCACCTGCGCCTTGGTCTGCGCCGGGGTGAAGGACGCGTCGATGCCGATCACCATTCGCGCACGGCCATCGGCGGCGAAGCCGACCAGCATGCCGGCATGGGTGGAGCCGGTGACGGTGCAGACCACGATGTAGTCGAACTTGAAGCCGAGCTCGGCTTCCTGCTTGCGCACTTCTTCGGCGAAGCCGACATAGCCAAGGCCGCCGAATTTGTGCACGGAGGCGCCGGCGGGAATCGCATAGGGCTTGCCGCCTGCCGCCTTCACCTCCTCGATCGCCTCCTCCCAGCTCTTGCGGATGCCGATGTCGAAGCCGTCGTCCACCAGGCGCACGTCGGCGCCCATGATGCGCGACAGCATGATGTTGCCGACGCGGTCATAGACGGCGTCCTCGTGCGGCACCCAGGCCTCCTGCACCAGGCGGCACTTCATGCCGATCTTGGCCGCGACCGCCGCGATCATGCGGGTGTGGTTGGACTGCACGCCGCCGATCGATACCAGCGTGTCGGCGTTCGAGGCGATCGCGTCGGGGATGATGTATTCGAGTTTGCGCAGCTTGTTGCCGCCATAGGCGAGTCCGGAATTGCAGTCCTCGCGCTTGGCGTAGACCTCGACGTTGCCGCCGAGATGCTTTGACAGCCGCTCCAGCTTCTCGATGGGCGTCGGACCAAAGGTCAGCGGATAGCGCGCAAATTTTTCGAGCATCGTCAGGTCATCCCGATTGGCATTAATGTCTGCGAAAACGCTAGCATCTCTCTGCAAAAAGGTGCTTTCAAATATTGCGCCTCTATTGCGGCCAATCTTGCGGCATTGAGGCCAATGCGTGCTATTTCTTTCGGAATAGATGCCAATTACGGAAGTTCCTTCCATGTCCGCGCGCCTTGACCGTATCGACCTTAAGATGTTGCGATTGCTGCAAAATAACGGCCGGCTCAGCAACGCCGAGCTGGCCGAAACCGTCGCCATCAGTCCCGCCACCTGCCATCGCCGCACCCAGCGCCTGTTCGAGCATGGCTTCATCGCCGCCGTCCGCGCCATGGTCGCGCCGAAGAAGGTGGCAAAAGGCACGCTGGTGATGGTCGGCGTCGTGCTCGACCGCTCGACGCCGGAGAGCTTTGCGATCTTCGAGCAGGCGATCACCAGGCTGAAATTCGTGCTCGACTGTCACCTCGTCGCCGGCGACTTCGACTATTTCCTCAAGATCCGCGTCGGCGACATGGAGGATTTCAACCGCATCCACGGCGAGCAACTGATCGCGCTGCCCGGCGTGCGCCAGACCCGCACCTTCTTCGTGATGAAGGAAGTCGTCGACAACGCGCCGCTGGAGTTTTGATGCCAGCGGCGCGCGAAACGAATTCTCAACCGCCTGTCGCCCCTTCCGCCACCGCCTCGCGTCCGTTTCGCGCACTGCTGCGCAGTGTCGCCTTGTCGCCGTCGAAGGTGAAAGCCCAGGTTGAGGCTTCGCCGAGCCCGACGTATTGGAAATCGACTACGAAGGTGTGCTCGTTCTGCCACGCGCCCTTGGCGGCGCGAACGCCCAGAAAGCCGGGCATGCTCTTGCGGTACAAGCCGTCGAGCCCGATCGGCCCGTCAAGCTGGCGCTGCGCAGGATCGCCCGCGGCCGTCTTCACAATGTAGCGCGGGTTCTCGTCGGTCAGGAACAGTGCGACTGATTTAATGCCGAGCGAATTGTCGGAGAACTTGTAAGTCTTGCCCGAGATCGCGGCGGCGATCGCCGGCGTGGCGCCGACCCCGGTCGGCTTCTCGGTCGAAACGTCGGCGATCGCCTCGGCGAGTTGATCGGCAGCGCTGGGGTTGGCTGGCAACGCAGAATCGGATTTGACCGCTCCGGTTATGTCGTCGGCCAGTCTGCCGAATGGACAAAAATCCCGCGCCGTCATCACCGCGACGATGTCCTGTTCCGGCAATACCATGATCGTCTGGCAGTGATATCCGACCGCCATGTAGACGTGCTTGCCGGGAATCGACCAGAACTGGTTGGCGTAGCGTAGCGCGGGTTCAGATCGCGCGTTCATGTTGATGTTGGCATGGCTGACGGAATGGAGAAAGTCTGCTGGCAGCAGTTGCTTGTCCACCCACTCGCCGTTGCGCAGATAGAGATAGCCGATCTTCGCCATGTCGCGCGGCCGCATCGCGAGGCCGAAGCCGCCAATCGGAAGCCGTTGCGGATCCCGGCGCCAGAACGGAGAAGCGATGCCGAGCGGGCCGAACAGCCGCTCGTTGGCGTAGTCCGCGATGTTCTTGCCGGTGAGCTTGCTGACGATCGCCGACAGCAGATGCGAGCCTCCGCTGTTGTAATAGAAGTTCTCGCCCGGTGCATGTGCCATCGGGCGGTCGAGAATGAACTTGACCCAATCGGAACTTGCGCCCATGTCCCGCAACGACTGCTCGCGGCCGCCTTCGAACCCCTCGTCCCAGTTGAGGCCACTTGTCATGTTGAGTAGGTGCTGGATGGTGATGGCTTTCTTGCGCTCATCGACGTCGGCAACGCTGCGATCGGTAAAGAAATCTAGCACCGGATGGTCGAGACGATCCAGCAGGCCCTGCTTGTAGGCCATTGCCATCAGCGTCGCGACCACCGCCTTGGTAGAGGAGTTGATTGCGTGCGGCATGTCGGCGGTAAACGGCGCGTAGTATGCATCGAGCACGATGCGGCCGTGGCGTGTCACCAGCAGGCTGTCGAAGCTGCGCGTTGTGCCGAACGCAACCAGTTTGGCTAACGCAGCCGAATCCATGCCCTGCTCTTCCGGCGTGGAGGTCTGCCATTGAGCGGTCGGCCAGACCACCTCGGTAGCCTGTGCGCTTGCGGTGCCGGAATAGACTGACGTGAGCAGGACAAGCGCGCCAAGCAGGGCAGTGGTTCGCGATGAAAGCCTGACGACGCAATCAGCCACCTGCATGCTCCTATCTTGAGTGTTGTCATTGCGCACAGGCATATACCGCAGGCGGCATCTGCTCAATGATACAATCTTCTGGAATGCCGGCGAGGAGCGGAGGTCATAAATCAGTGTCAAGCTTAAGACATTGCGATCGCAAGAAGAATTGTGGCCAGTCCGGCAATCGAAAACTGCCGAGACGAGCGCAATCAGGACGTGCCCGGATCAGATCGCGTTGCCTGGAGTGCGCCAGACCGGCACGTTCTTGGTCGTGAGAGAAGTCGTCGATAATGCGCCGCTGGAGTTTTAGCGGGCGCACTTGATGCGCGATCCACATCATGAGAGATTCAGGTGATGCAGCCATATCCCTTCCGCCACCTCAATCCGGCCGGACCGGCCTATCGGCGCGGTTGGGTCGACGAGGCGGTCGCTGCGATCGAGGCCGACCAGTGCCGCACGGCCGACACGCATTTGATCCGGCTGATCGTGCCGGCGCTCGCTGGCATCGACATCTATCTGAAAGACGAGTCGACGCACCCGACCGGCAGCCTGAAGCACCGGCTCGCGCGCTCGCTCTTCCTTTACGCGCTCTGCAATGGCCACATCCGCGAAGGCACGCCTGTCGTCGAGGCCTCGTCGGGATCGACCGCAGTGTCGGAAGCCTATTTCGCGCAGATGATCGGCGTGTCCTTCTATGCCGTGATGCCGCGCACGACCTCGGCGGAGAAGATCGCCGCGATCGAGCACTACGGCGGTAACTGCCATCTGATCGACGACGGCCGCGCGCTGTATGCGGAGGCCGGCGCGCTGGCCGCACGGCTGGGCGGCCACTACATGGACCAGTTCACCTTCGCGGAACGCGCCACCGACTGGCGCGGCAACAACAACATCGCTGAATCCATCTTCACGCAATTGCAGGGCGAGCCGCGCCCACTGCCGGACTGGATCGTGATGGGCGCGGGCACCGGCGGCACCTCGGCCACCATCGGACGCTATTTGCGCTATCGCCAATATCCGACGCGGCTGTGCGTCGCCGATGTCGAGCATTCCGCTTTCTTCGACTGCTTCAGCTCGCAGGACCGCTCCCATGTTTGCGACCGCCCCTCGCTGATCGAAGGTGTCGGGCGGCCGCGCTGCGAGCCCTCCTTCGTGCCGGGCGTGGTCGACCGCATGATGAAGATCCCGGATGCGGCGACGATCGCGGCGATGAACGTGCTATCGCGCCGGCTGCGCCGCGCGGTGGGGGGCTCTACAGGCACCAATTTCCTGGCGCTGTGCCGGCTCGCCTCGGACATGCGAAAGGCGAATCAGACGGGATCGCTGGTGACGCTGATCTGCGATTCCGGCGAGCGCTACCGGCAGACCTATTATGAGCCCGCCTGGCTGAAAGCGCGCGGTCTCGATCCAGCGCCGTTCGAGGCGGCCTTGTCGTCGTTCCTCGATACGGCGCAGCCACTGGCGCTCGAGTTCGAAGACGTAACGAATCCGCAGAACTTGCGACATCCTGGCGCCTGATAGCTGGCGCTTCCCTGCCATTTGCAAAATTGCACGGCCGTCACGGCAACTTCACTTGCCTTGCGCCGTCGCGCGGGCGAGCCTCGCGCCTCTCAACGAGGAGACCCGCCGTGCGCCTTCCCATTCTCGATCCGAAAGACCTGAGTGCCGAACAGAAGCCGCTCTATGACGACATGCGAGCGGGTATCAAGGACCACTTCAAGGGCTTTGTGAACATGCGCGACGATGGCGCGCTGCTGGGGCCCTGGAATCCATGGATCCGCGAGCCGCGCTTCGGCAAGCCAGTGTGGGAGCTGGTCAAGGCGATCGCCGCGAACCCGCTGCTGCCGGCGCCGGTGCGTGAGGTCGCGATCCTCGTTACCGGCTCGCATTTCCGTTCCGGCTACGAGCTCTATGCGCATGTGCTGGTCGCCGAGCAGCGCGGCCTCTCCGACGAGAAGCTCGCGACCATCGTCGCCGGACAGCGGCCGGTCGATCTCACCAAGCAGGAAGCGGTCGCCTACGACGTGGCGTCCGCATTGGTCAGCGGCGGCGTGCTGCCGGAACTGACTTATCGGGCCGCGGTCAAGGAATTCGGCGAGCACGGTGCGGCCGAGCTGTCCTATCTCGTCGGCGTTTACTGCATGGTGTCGGTCACGCTGAACACGTTCGACGTGCCGGTGCCGGACTAGATCTGCGGTGCGATCACTCCGCCGCCTTGTTCATGGGCGGCGGGGGCGACCAGGCGACGCAGCGGTTGCGGCCTTCGGCCTTCGCCTGGTAGAGCGCGTGATCGGCCGCGCTCATCAAGGCGTCGATGCCGGACATGCTGACACTTGCTTCCGCAATGCCGATGCTCACGGTGACGCCGAACTGAATTTGGTCGGCGGCGATCTGTGCGCTCATCACGCGTTTGCGGATTCTCTCGGCGACGATTCTTGCACGCGACAGGCTGGTTTCGGGCAGCAGAATCGCGAACTCCTCGCCACCGAAGCGGCCCACGACGTCCGATTTGCGCTTGCCATCGAGGCATGCGGCGGCCACGGCCTTGATCGCCTCGTCTCCGACCGCATGGCCATAGCGGTCGTTGACCGACTTGAAATGGTCGATGTCGAGCATCAGGACCGAAACGGAGCGGTAGTAGCGCTGGAAGCGGCTCCATTCGGCCTCGAGCGAGCCCAGCAAATGGCGGCGGTTATAGAGGCCCGTGAGCGGGTCGGTGGTGGCCAGACGCTCCAGCATGTTGGCCTTGTTGGTGAGATCGGTAATATCGACATAGGTCAGCATGCGGCCGCCGTTCGACATCGTGGTGCAGTGGGCCCTGATCCGCCGCGCATCCGGCGTCTGGAGGTCGCGCACATGATCGCCCGCCTTGACTTCGGCGACGCGCTTGACGGGAAATTTCGCCAGTTCGTTCGCCGGCAGATCGGGCGCGCTCGCACGGTGCACCCGGCTCACCAACGATGCATAGGTCGGGCGGGCGGCGGCTTCATGTTCGCTCACCTCCCAGAACCGCCGCATGCGCCGGTTCATGAAGCTGGCGTTGAGATCGCGGTCGAGCAGCAGCACGCCGTCCTCGACGTTCTCGAGGGCGTCGCGCAGCAATTTCAGCTCGTCGGAGTAGCGCACGATGTCGGTGACCGGCGTATAGGTCAGCATCCGCCCGCCGTTGGGCAGAGGCGTGCATTGCATCCGAACGACGTCGCCGCTGGTACGGCGCAGGTCGCGCGGCGACGCATCGCCTATCTGTATTTGACGGACGCGCTCGGCGACATAGGCCTCCAGCTCGGCCGGCGGAATCTCGTAGGCGAGCGTATCGCGGCCATGATGCATCAGCGTCACGAATGACGGGTTGCTGTTGGCGACTTCGTCCGGCAACAGCCACATCTGCCGGAACGCCCGATTGATCAACTGCGCGCGGAGATTGGCGTCCAGCAGCACGATGCCCAGCGGGACGAAATCAAGCGCTGCGCGGAGCGCCAGCATCTGTCCGCGTATCAGCGAATCGGTCGGCCGCTCCTGCTCGTCCACGGCCTTCGGCTCGACATGGTCTTCCGCTCCGAGCGCAACCCCGACCTGACGGTCCGACCGCCAGAGCACACGGCAGGAGAGGATCTCCTGGCCCGCGAGCCGGAGCTGGAATTGGTCGGGCACGCCGAGGCTGGTCTGCACCTCCAGCGTCGCGCCGTCTTCGGACATCCGGCGCACGATGCAATCGATCGTCGACTGACCGAAGTTGAAGAAGATCTGGCCGGCGAGGAACGTTCGTTCCGATACCAAGCGGGGCATTCCCAACCTCCCAAGCGGAATTGGCTCAGTTTGCCGCAAGCTTATTTGCCGAAAGGTAAGGCGGTGGGCGATTACGCGAGAGAGCTAACAATTGGTTCACGCATCCGGCGTCGTTTACGTCAGCGGAGAGCGCGAAAAGCCCTTCATCATCAACGATGAGCGGGAGCGGCCTTGCTCCGATATCCGTGAAAATGCGGACGCTCCGCTTTACGGAAAATCCACCACGGTCCGCAGTCAGCTGCGCAGCGCGTAGAGCGGCGTCCGCAACGTTACGCGTTTCCCCTGATGGCGGAACTGCCTGCTGGATGGAATGTGATCGCCCGCGTGGTCAAGCGGTGTCCGCAATCGGTGGACGGTGCGAATGCACGCAGGTACGTTGCCGTGACCGCACGGACACAACCCCCGCCAGAGTGCAGGCCGGACAATGGAGAACGATAGCCATGGACACGTCACGCCGCATCCTGCTCGCCGGACTGGCGGGACTCGCCGTTGTGCCGACCGTCGCAGGAGCCGCGCCCTCGACCGCGGCCGATGACGTGACGGTCGCCGAAGAGCGCTTTGCGCGCATGATCGCGGCTGCGCATGCGCCCGACGTCACCTGCGTGCGACAGGCCGAGCGCTATGCGGACGCGCATTGGCCGAACTACGTCGCGGCGGCGCGTTCCGTCATCGAGGCGAGAGCGTGAGGCATTCTCTTTGCTCTCCCGTCGCGGGAGACGGCAACACGAAGTGCCTCACGTCCCCACGGCCCGCCTGACCTGCTCACCGATCTGCGACAGCACGAGCTGCGCCTGCGGCAGGATTGCGCCCATGGCGTGGAAATTGTGAACCATGCCCTCGTGGCAGACGTGCTCGACCGTGACGCCCGCGGCGAGCAGCTTGCGGGCATAGGCATTGCCCTCGTCGCGCATCGGGTCGTACTCGGCGGTGTGGATGATGGCGGTCGGCAGGCCCGCAAGCCGTGTCGCGCGCAAGGGCGAGATGCGGGGATCGGCGGCATCCAGGTGCTCGGGCAGATAATCCGCGAGATCGGCTTCGATCGTGATGCGGTCGATCAGGTGGCCCTCGGCGAACGCCTCGCGCGAAGGCGAGGCCTCCTCGAAATCCAGCACCGGGCAGATCAGGCATTGCGCGACGATGGAAAGGCCTGCGCTCTGCGCCGCCTCCTGGCACACGATGGCAGCCAGCGTTGCACCGGCGGAATCGCCGCCGAGCACCAGACGCCCGGCGTCGATGCCGAGCGATGCGGCCTCGCGCGCGACCCATTCGGTGGCGGCGACCGCATCGTCCACGGCGGCGGGGAATTTGTGCTCGGGCGCCAGCCGGTAATCGACCGAGACGAGACGGCAGCCGGTCGCGTGCGCCAGCGCCGCCGCGATGCGGTCGTGCGTGGCAATGCTGCCGGCGACGAGTCCGCCGCCGTGAAAGAACACGAAGCCGGGCGCGCGATCATCGGCGCCTGCGGGTGAATAGAGACGATAGGGCAGCGCGCCGCCGGGACCAGGCAGCGCGCCGTCGGACGTCGTCACGTCAGGCGCATCGGCGCGCGCAAACTGCATCAGCTTTGCCAATGATTGCCGCCGTGCCTCCACGTTGGGCCGGCTCCGCGCCTGCGGCGCAGCCGCAGCCATCATGGTCAACAAACGCTTTGCGAGCGGATCGAGCGGCATGGTGCTTCCTTTCCCCTTCCGGGAGGGTAACTCACCATTTTCCCGCAGGGAATCATTTAGAAATTGCGCCCAATAGTGGCGCTATAATGCGGCACCACGCCAAGGGAGAGGCCGGTCATGGCCGAGATCAAAAAACCCATCGCATATTCGCCGAGCTGGACCTTCTTCGAGGACAAATGGCATGACGGCAATGTGCCGATCATGGGTCCGCGCACGCATGCGGCCTGGCTCGGCTCGGTCGTGTTCGACGGCGCGCGGGCGTTCGAAGGCGTCGCGCCCGATCTCGACCGCCACGTCGCCCGCGCCAATCAATCCGCGGTCAGCTTTGGCCTGAAGCCGCTGGTCGATACCGGCACCTGGCTGACACTCGCAAACGAGGGCATCGCACGCTTCGCGCCGAATGCCGAGCTCTACGTCCGTCCGATGTACTGGGCGCGGAACGGCTCGGGCGGCGGCGTGCTGTTCGACCCCGAGACCACCGATTGGTGCCTGTGCATCTACGAGGCGCCGATGCCAAAGCCGGTCGGCAACGCGATCACGCTGTCGCCGTTCCGTAGGCCCACCGCCGAATGCGCCCCGGTCGACGCCAAGGCCGCCTGTCTCTATCCGAACAATTCGCGCGCGCTTGCCGAAGCCGCCTCGCGCGGCTTCCAGAACGCGCTGATGCTCGACATGCTCGGCAACGTCGCGGAGTTCGGCAATTCCAACGTGTTCATGGCCAAGGACGGCGTGGTCTACACGCCGGTGCCGAACGGCACCTTCCTCAACGGCATCACCCGCCAGCGCGTCATCAGCCTGCTTCGCGCCGACGGCGTCACCGTGGTCGAGAAGACGCTGCGCTATGCCGACTTCCTCGCCGCCGACGAGATCTTTTCCACGGGCAATTTCGCAAAAGTCGCGCCGGTGATCCGCATCGACGATCGTGAGCTGAAACCGGGCCCGCTCTATACGCTGGCGCGCAAGCTCTATTGGGACTTTGCCCATGCGGTGAAGCTGGCGGCGTAGGCGGCAATCCCGTCGTTGCGGAAGCTTGAGCGCGCTGCTTCTTCATCGTCGTCCTGGCGAAAGCCAGGACCCATACCGCGCGGTCCATCCGTGGAGATCGCTAGCAGTACCGGGCGACGGGTCTTCGCCAAACCACTCCCTGGGGTAATGGGTCCTGGCTTTCGCCAGGACGACCTTGCGGGAGCAGTCGGCTCACTTCGGCGCGGTGGGGCAGGACTTACTCGTCCTTCTTCGACATCCGCTCGAGGCGTTCCTGCATGTCCTTCATCTGCTGGCGCAGATCGTCGATGTTGCTGTCGTTCGGCGCTTCGGCGGTCGCCTCGGGGGCCGGCTCCGCGGAGCCTGCGGGGCGGGCTGCGCCGGGCGCGAAAGGCTTGAACATCGAGAAGGTCTGCTGGAACAGCTCCATATTGCGGCGGACCTGTTCCTCCAGCGGCGCAAACGGGGTCCCGGACAGCGAGGTGGCGATCTGTTTGCGGAACTTCTCCTGCTCCTGCGTGAGCGAGGCGATGGCCTGCTCCAGATATTTCGGCACCACCATCTGCATGCTGTCGCCGTAGAAGCGGATCAGCTGGCGCAGGAAGGTGGTCGGGAGCAGGTTCTGGCCGGCTTTGTTCTCCTGCTCGAAGATGATCTGGGCAAGCACGGAGCGGGTGATGTCGTCGCCGGTCTTGGCGTCGTAGACCAGGAAATCTTCGCCGTCCTTGACCATGGAGGCGAGGTCTTCCAGCGTCACGTAAGTGCTCGTCCCGGTGTTATAGAGCCGACGGTTCGCGTATTTCTTGATGGTGGTGGGTTGGTCTGATTTCGCCATGGGCTCTCACTTGCAAGACGCGGAGAACGGGAACCTGACGGGCTATGCCGCAGGGCGGGAAGAGTACGCAACGCAACAAAATAAGCATTTTCAAAGGGGTCACGCTACCGTTTTGTGCGCCACGGTTAATCGGGCAGCAAAAACGTGCTTGCGAAAGCGCCAAGAACGCTATTTTGAATGCGCTGCGGGATGAATTCGGCCGCCGGCCGATTGACATGCCTCAACGACGTTAACAGGATGCCGTCCGAGACTGGCGAGCCGTTTTCCCCAGCCCCGTCTGCCCCCATACAACCCAGGAGATGCCCATGTCAGACGATGTCGTCATCGTCAGCGCCGCCCGCACCCCGGTCGGAAGCTTCAACGGAGCGTTCGCAACCCTTCCCGCCCATGATCTCGGCGCCATCGCCATCAAGGCCGCGCTGGAGCGCGGCGGCATCGAGCCCGGCCGGGTCTCCGAAGTCATCATGGGCCAGATCCTGACCGCCGCCCAAGGCCAGAACCCGGCCCGCCAGGCTTCGATCAATGCCGGCATTCCGGTCGAGAGCCCGGCCTGGGGCGTCAACCAGCTCTGCGGTTCGGGCCTGCGCACCGTTGCGCTCGGCTATCAGGCACTGCTCAACGGCGATTCCGAGATCGTGGTCGCCGGCGGCCAGGAATCCATGAGCATGGCTCCGCACGCCCAGTACCTGCGTGGCGGCGTCAAGATGGGTGCAGTCGAATTCATCGACACCATGATCAAGGACGGCCTGTGGGATGCCTTCAACGGCTATCACATGGGCAACACCGCCGAGAACGTCGCGCGGCAGTGGCAGATCACCCGCGCCCAGCAGGACGAGTTCGCG
The DNA here is from genome assembly GCF_055807455.1 of Bradyrhizobium sp. Kon58. NCBI lineage: Bacteria > Pseudomonadati > Pseudomonadota > Alphaproteobacteria > Hyphomicrobiales > Nitrobacteraceae > Bradyrhizobium > Bradyrhizobium sp. Kon58. Next base: position 53,832 of record NZ_JBVVOT010000027.1, on the reverse strand, counting down.
GTCGCCTCGCAGCAGAAGGCCGAAGCCGCGCAGAAGGCCGGTAGATTCAACGACGAAATCGTTCCCGTCACCATCAAGGGACGCAAGGGCGATGTCGTCGTCAGCGCCGACGAATATCCGCGCCATGGCGCAACGGTCGACGCGATGGCGAAGCTCCGTCCCGCCTTCGAGAAGGACGGCACGGTCACCGCGGGCTCTGCGTCCGGCATCAATGACGGCGCTGCGGTCGTGGTGCTGATGACCGCCAAGCAGGCCGCCAAGGAAGGCAAGACGCCGCTCGCGCGCATCGTGTCCTGGGCGCAGGCGGGCGTCGATCCGAAGATCATGGGCTCGGGCCCGATCCCGGCCTCGCGTGCCGCGCTGAAGAAGGCCGGCTGGAACGTCGGCGATCTCGACCTGATCGAGGCCAACGAAGCCTTTGCGGCGCAGGCTTGTGCCGTCAACAAGGATCTGGGCTGGGATACCTCTAAGGTCAACGTCAACGGCGGCGCGATCGCAATCGGCCATCCGGTCGGTGCTTCCGGAGCCCGCGTTCTGGTGACGCTGCTGCACGAGATGCAGAAGCGCGATTCGAAGAAGGGCCTCGCCACGCTGTGCATCGGCGGCGGCATGGGTATCGCGATGTGTGTGGCGCGCGACTGAGATAGTTGACGCATCATTTGTGCGTGCGCTGCACGCGTTGCTGAGTGCGTTGCACGCGATTAAAAAGGCGGCGGTTGCAAATCAAATATTCTTCGCAACCGTACAAGCCTCGACTAAAGAGAAACGCCCGGCTCGACGCCGGGCGTTTTGTTCTTGATGTCCGTCAAACGTCCCCCATAATCCGCACTTAAAAACGATCACTCAGAAACGTCCGAAGAGTCCAAGGGAAGGAAATACGATATGGCACGTGTTGCATTGGTGACGGGTGGTACGCGGGGCATCGGAGCTGCGATCAGCAAGGCGCTGAAGGCAGCCGGCTACAAGGTTGCGGCGAGCTATGCCGGCAACGATTCGGCGGCAGAGAAGTTCAAGGCCGAGACCGGCATCGCCGTCTACAAATGGGACGTCAGCAGTTTCGATGCTTGCGCCGAGGGCGTGAAGAAGGTCGAGGCCGAGATCGGCCCGATCGACGTGCTCGTCAACAATGCCGGCATCACCCGCGACACCGCCTTCCACAAGATGACGCTCGAGCAGTGGAACGCCGTCATCAATACCAACCTCGGTTCGCTGTTCAACATGACGCGTCCAGTCATTGAAGGCATGCGTGCGCGCAAGTTCGGTCGCATCATCTCGATCTCGTCGATCAACGGCCAAAAGGGACAATTCGGACAGGTCAACTATTCCGCCGCGAAGGCCGGTGACATCGGCTTCACCAAGGCACTCGCGCTCGAGAACGCCAAGGGCGGCATCACCGTCAACGCGATCTGCCCCGGCTACATCAACACCGAAATGGTGCAGGCCGTGCCGAAGGACGTCCTGGAAAAGAACGTGATCCCGCAGATCCCGGTCAACCGGCTCGGCGAGCCGGAAGAGATCGCGCGCGCGGTCGTGTTCCTGGCGGCCGACGAGGCCGGCTTCATCACCGGCTCGACGCTGACCATCAATGGCGGCCAATACCAGGCCTGATGACGCCAATTCTCTCCGCTGGATGTCGCTGAGCCAAATGCCTGTAGCTTCAGGCGCGACAAGGCGATAGTGAAGACGAAAATGCCCGGCCTCGTGCCGGGCATAAACGTCCTCAGAGCCTTTGATCGATGACTCCCCGCACGGCAACGCTGATCGGATTGACCGCGATCCTGATGTGGTCGCTGCTGTCGGTGATGACGGTGGCGACCGGAAAGATCCCGGCGTTCCAGCTGGCCGCGATGACGTTCGCGATCGGCGGTCTCGTCGGCCTGCTCACCTGGATCGGCCGCGGCGAGGCGGCCAAAAGCCTGCGTCAGCCGCTTGCCGTGTGGACCGTCGGTGTCGGCGGACTGTTCGGCTATCACGCGCTGTACTTCCTCGCGCTGCGTTTTGCGCCGCCGGCTGAAGCCGGCCTGCTGAATTATCTGTGGCCGCTCCTGATCGTGCTGTTCTCGTCGTTCCTGCCGGGCGAGCGGCTTGCCTTGCATCACGTCGTCGGCGCCGTGCTCGGCCTCGTCGGCACCGTGCTGCTGTTCGCCGGGAACGCCTCCGGCTTCACGCAGGGGCAATTGCCGGGACTGGCCGCGGCTTTCATCGCAGCGTTCGTGTGGGCGATCTATTCGGTGTTGTCGCGGCGATTGAAGGCGGTGCCGACCGATGCGGTCGCGGGATTCTGTCTTGCCACCGCGATGCTTGCCGCGCTGATGCATGGTCTGCTCGAAACCACGGTATGGCCTGACACGACGCTGCAATGGCTCTCCGTCATCGCGCTCGGCATCGGTCCCGTCGGTGCTGCGTTCTACGCCTGGGACATCGGCATGAAGCGCGGCGACATCCGCGTGCTCGGCGCCGCGTCCTACGCGACGCCGCTACTCTCGACCGGCTTCCTCATCGCCGCTGGCTTTGCGAAGGCGAGCGCCAACATCGCCATCGCCGCGATCCTGATCGCCGGCGGCGGCCTGATCGCGGCGAAGGACATGGTGCTGCGGAAGCGGTGAGGGCGCCGCTAAAGCGCCGGCTGCCAACCCGGCGGCCGATACATCGCCTCCGGAATCTGTCCGAGTTCGGAGCGCTGCAAGCGTTGCGGCATCAGGCCGTAGAACTCCTGGAAGCTGAGGATCAGCGGCCGCCATTTGTCCGGGTCGATGCGATTGGTGGCGCCATCCATCATGATTTCTGGGTGCGCGTGCACGCGGGTGATGCGGACCTCGATCGCAGCGAGATTGCCGCGCCAGACCAGGTCGTCCTGCGCCATCTCATGCACATGGGCGACCTTAGCTTCCATCTGTACGGGACACTCGGCCGCACGTGGTGCGGCGACTGTTTCGCCCGGCAGCGCGGTTAGTCCGCCACGACTGAACTTGTCCTTTTCGTGCCGATAGCCGCGATAGAGTTTGCCGGGCGGCACCGGATCCGATCCCGTGGTCCGTGCGAGGCGATCGACCGCGGCGACGAGATCGGCGGACGGCAGATTGAGCACGCATTCGCCCGTGCGAATCATGTTCTCGGTGGTCTTGGAATTCCGAGCCAGTCCCAGCATGCAGCGCCACCCGACCCACCATGCCGACGACATCGGCGCGAGATTGGAAGTGCCGTCTTCATTGGTTGAGCCGATGAGGACGACGGGCGTGCCGAAATACAAAATGGCCGGGTCGATCTGGACGGCGGCGGGGCCGAGTGTTCCGTGCATCGTGCGCTCCTGTTCGCTTGAAACGCTGTCCTAAGGCGTGACGCGGACCAAACCCACCCGATTCCAGATTGAGATTCAGGGCTCCCAACCTTTCGGCGCGAGCTCGAACTTGGCGAACTCGAATGCTGGCGCCACGGTGCAGCCGACCAGGGTCCACTCGCCGGTGGTCTCTGCCGTCTGCCACGCATCAGCCGGCACGATCGCCTGTGGCCGCTCGCCGTTCAACAGGTCCGTGCCGAGCCGCACCTCGTGCTGGGAGCAGCCGTCATGGGCGATGCGCAGCGTCAGCGGGCTGCCGGCGTAATAGTGCCAGCTCTCGACCGCATCGATGCGGTGCCAGTGCGAGCGCTCGCCGCGCGCCAGCAGGAAGTAGATGAGGGTCGAGCGCGCGCGGCCGTTGGAGTCGGTGGTCTGGTCGCGAAACGTCTCGCGATAGTGCCCGCCTTCGGGATGCGGTCGGAGTTCGAGGCGCGCGATGATCTCGGCTGCGGTTGGCATCGATTCCCGTCAGGATTTGGTCTTCAGGACTTGCTCTTCAAGATTTATTCTTGCGCTCGCGCAACTCGCCGAACACCGCGGTGGCATCCGCGCCCTTCATGTGCAGCCTGGCTGCGATCGACGGTTCATCGGCGCGCAGGAACACGTTTGTCCGCTTCTCGTCACCAAGCAGCGAGGGAATGGTCGGCTTGTTCTCGGCCCGCAGCCTCGCCACCTCGGCCGCGCGCGCCTGCAGCGCCGCATTGTCGGGGTCGACGGTCAGCGCGAACTTGACGTTGGACGCCGTGTATTCATGGCCGCAATAGAGCTTGAAGTCGTCGGGCAGGGCACGCAGCTTCAGAAGCGAATCCCACATCATCGGATAGGTGCCCTCGAACACGCGGCCGCAGCCGATCGAGAACAGCGTGTCGGCGGCGAACAGCGCTTTCTCGGTGTCGAACACATAGGAGATGTGGTCGAGCGTGTGGCCGGGCGTCTCCAGTATGCGCCCCAGCAAGTTGCCGACCTTGACGATTTCGGCATTGGCGACGCGCAGGTCGACGTCTGCGATCTTAGTGGTCTTGTCGTGCGGCGCGACGACGCGGCAATTGTATTTCTGCTTGAGTTCGGCGACCCCGCCGACATGATCGCCATGATGATGGGTGATCAGGATGTCGGTGAGCTGCCAGCCCTCGCGCTCGAGCGCCTTCAGGATGGGGCCGGCCTCCGGCGCGTCGATCGACGCCGTCGCCTTGGTTTCCACATCGTGGATCAGGTAACCGAAATTGTCGTTTAAACAGGGGAAAGTACGAATTTCGGCGGCCATGTCATCTCCGATCGCGCTCAGCTCCGTCAGACAAATATGGCGTTAACGTTGCGCAGGCAATGCAATATTCCGCGCGCGGCGGCCACCTCGTGCATGTTACATTGCGATCATGACCATTGATGTCGTCGACCTCCGCGAGTTCTACTCCCGTCGCCTCGGGATTGTGGCGCGGCAAATGATCAATCGCGGCATTCGGGAGCGCTGGCCGCGCGTTGATGGCCAGCGGGTGCTCGGCTTCGGCTATCCCACGCCCTATCTCGGATTGTTCCGCGAGGACGCCGAGCGCTGCCTCGCCTTCATGCCGTCGGCCCAGGGCGTCCTGAAATGGCCGACGGGACGGCCGGCGCTCGCCTCGCTGGTGGACGAGTTCTCGCTGCCGCTTCCCGACGCCGCGGTCGATCGCATCCTGCTGGTCCACGCACTGGAAATGTCGGACGATCCGGCCGCGCTTCTGCGCGAGGCATGGCGGGTGCTGTCGCCGTCCGGTCGCGTGATTGCGGTGATCCCGAACCGGCGCGGGGTCTGGACCCGCACCGACAGCACGCCGTTCGGTCACGGCCGGCCCTACTCGCGCTCGCAGATCACGGACCTGTTGCGCCAGACCTGGTTCACCCCGACCGCCTGGGGCGAGGCGCTGTTCATGCCGCCCTATGCCGGCGGCTGGGTGCTGAAATCCGCACAGATGTGGGAGCGGGCCGGCGCGGCGCTGTCGCTGCCCTTTGCCGGCGTGCACATCGTCGAGGCGACCAAGCAGGTCTACCGCGCGATCCCCGCCAAACGCGAGCGGGCGCGGCTGATTCCCTCATTGGCGAAGCCGGTGCTGGTGCCGTCCTCGACGACGGCGACGCGCAGCTAAAAACAAATCGTCCCGGTCAGGCCGGGACGATTCAGGTCAGGGTATCTGGCGCAGGATGTCCGGCGAAAAGCTTACTCGCCGGGGGCCACTTCGTCGCTCGAGGCGGCCGGAGCGGCTTCGCGCTCGGGGCGCGGGCCATTCGGCCGGCGGCGGCGCCGTGGAAAGCGCTCGCCACCACCAGCACCTTCGAAGCCGGCCTGGCCGGGCGCGCCACTGCTCACCTGCGGCTGCGGGCCGGTGATGAAGGAGGGCAGACGATCGACGCTGACGGCGTCGGCGACGACGGGCTGGGGCTGGTTCAGCGGCAGCGGTTGCGGCTGGGGTTGATATTGCGGCTGCGGACGATGGTCGCGTTCGCGATGCTCGCGCGGCTGCTGATTGTCGCGCTGATAGTGGTTGTCGCGGGGCTGATGATCACGCGGCTGGTGATCGCGCGGGCCGTCGCGGTCGCGCGTGAAGGGCTGCGGTGGCGGCTGTGGGACAAAACCCGGCTCCTGGCCGAAGTTCGAGAAATTCTCGCCGTCGTCCTCGCCGTCGTCGCCGCTGCTATTGCTGATGGGCTCGTCGCCGCGTGGCTGCTGGTTCTGCCGGAACTGTTCCTGGGCCGTCGCAATCAGGCGAAAATAATGCTCGGCATGCTGGTAGTAATTCTCGGCCGCAACGGGGTCTCCGGAGGAGCGCGCGTCGCGCGCGAGCTGGAGATATTTTTCAGCAATATGCGAAGCCGTGCCGCGGATCTTGATGTCGGGTCCGTTGGACTCGTAGACCCGGGTCATCGGGTTCTGGCCGCGCCGGTTATTATTGTTGTTATTGTTATTGTTATTATTGTTGCGGTTGCGCATCCGCTGCTTGTTCTGACCGTTTCTCATGTCCTGCCTTTAATTCCAGCCCTAAAGGTTGCACGCATTACTGATTGCCGAGAGTGACCTGATGACAGCGGTTCACATCGCTTGCGCGCAACCGCACGCAAGAGCGGATTGATCCCTGCCGATGTTCGTCGACCGTCGCGTTCAACAAAAGACGCGTTCCCCACCGCCAGCATCCATCGCCAGCGAACCCATTCATATCGCCTGCCGAAACAAGCCCTGCTTTGTTGCGTAAGTCTTCAAGCGCAATATCAGGCTTTCGTTCACGTTGCGGTCGGTAAGCAGCGCAGCTCAAATGGCCATCGCGCTCAACAGGACCTGCGGCTTGGAACCGTTATCAGTAAGCTCTCGCCCGAGAGCCCGGCTTTCGCCCGTAAGTCTACGGGGCCGGCACCGATGTGTTGATCGGAAGGTAGTCGTTCCCAAGGGATATTCCAAGAGGTTTTTTGCAGCCCAATCCGGCTTTTATGGGGGCATTTTCCGGGCCGAAACCGCCCGCGGGATGCCCGCCAGATCGGCCTTGGGTGGCCTGTCCATCACCAACGCGGCAGCAATCATCAAGGTTTCAATATTTCGGGCCTGGCCCTGTCCGGCCTCGACGATCAGCGCTCCGCCGGGGGCGAGACGTTCAGCCGCCTGCGGGATCAGGGCCCGATAGGCGTCGTAACCGTCATTGCCGCCGTCGAGTGCCAGATGCGGATCATGCTCGCGCACCTCGATGCTCAGTTTCGGAATTTCCGCCGACGGGATGTAGGGCGGGTTCGACACGACGAGGTCGAACGGGCCGCGGAGCGCGGCTGCGTAGGAGCAGGCGGCGAAGGTGGCGCGGTCGGCGAGGCCCAGAGCCGCGGCGTTGTCTCTGGCGGTCTTGAGCGCGCTCAGACTGAGATCGGTGCCGACGCCGAAGGCGCCGGGAATTTCGTGCAGCAGCGCGAGCAGGATGGCGCCGGAGCCGGTACCGATATCCGCGATGCGGATCTGATGGGAGTGTTGCCGCTCGCGAAAGAGTTCGAGCGCGCGTTCGACCACGGTCTCGGTATCGGGGCGCGGCACCAGCGTCGCTTCCGACAGACGAAACGGCAGGCCCCAGAATTCACGTGTGCCGAGAATGCGGGCGACCGGCTCGCCGGCGATGCGGCGCCCGGCATATTGCGCGAGCCGCGACGTCTCGGCTTCCGCGAGCCGGCGGGCGGCCTGCGCAACGAGGCCTGTGAGATCAAGTCCAAGTGCCGCGCCGAGCAGGATACGCGCGTCGAGCTCGGCTTCTTCGAGCTGCGCCGATCTCAGTTGCGCGGCCAGCGCGCGCCGCGCGCTCTCAACGGATAATCCGGTGAAGGGATTGCTCACGCGCCGGTCACGCCGCCGCGCCCTGGGCGGCGAGCTGTGCGGCCTGGTGCTCGGTGGTCAGCGCGTCGGTCAGTTCGCCCAGCGCTTCGCCCGCGATCACCTGCGGCAGCTTGTAGAGCGTCAAATTGATGCGGTGATCGGTGACGCGTCCTTGCGGGAAATTATAGGTGCGGATGCGCTCGCTGCGGTCGCCGGAGCCGACCTTCTCCTTGCGCTCGGCGGAGCGCGCCGCGTCGAGGCGTTGCTGCTCGGCGTCATAGATGCGCGAACGCAGGATGTTCATGGCGGAAGCGCGATTCTTGTGCTGCGAGCGGCTGTCCTGCATCATCACCACGATGCCGGTCGGGATGTGGGTGATGCGGATCGCCGATTCGGTCTTGTTGACGTGCTGGCCGCCGGCGCCTCCGGCGCGCATGGTCTCGATACGCAAATCATCGTTCCGGATCTCGACATCGACCTCCTCGACCTCGGGCATCACGGCGACGGTGGCGGCGGATGTGTGGATGCGCCCCTGCGTCTCGGTGTCCGGCACGCGCTGCACGCGGTGCACGCCCGACTCGAACTTCAGCTTCGAGAACGCGCCGCGGCCCTGCACCTCTGCGATGATTTCCTTATAGCCGCCGACGCTGCCTTCGCTGGCCGAGATCACCTCGACCTTCCAGCCCTGCAGGGCCGCGAAGCGCTCGTACATCCGGAACAAATCGCCGGCGAACAGCGAAGCCTCGTCGCCGCCGGTGCCGGCGCGGATTTCCAGCACCACGTTGCGGTCGTCCATGGCGTCCTTCGGCAGCAGCGCGACTCGGATCTTCTGGATCAGCTCCTCGATCTTCGGCGTCAGCTCGCCGCGCTCGGCTTCCGCCATGGCGCGCATCTCGGCATCGGTCGCGGGGTCGGCGATCAGCGCCTCGGTGTCGGCGAGCTCCTTGACGGCCGATCGATAGGTCTTGACCGCTTCGATCAATGGCGTGAGCTCGGCGAGTTCACGTGTGATCTGCACATAGCGTTCGGAAGCGAGCTGACCGAGCGATTCGGCCTCCAGCGAGGCGTGATGCGCGAGCAGGACGTCCAGTTTGGCTTCGGGGAGTGACGACATCGGTTCAGTCTCAAAATGCGGGAAAGGCGAGGCGACAGGAAGGGGCGACAGGCCCGCTACAAGGCCAGGCCTTCAGCCTCGGCAAATTCCGTCAGCTTCTGCCGGATCGAGACGCTGCCGGCGGGCGCGTCCAGCAACGGCCCGAGCATCGCTTCGGCCTTCTTGGCGTCGAGATCGATCACCATCGCCTTGACCGGGCCGAGCGCGGTGGCCGAGAGCGACAGCGAGCGATAGCCCATCGCGATCAGCGCCAGCGCACCGATCGGCTTCGAGGCCATCTCGCCGCAGAGCGACAGCGATTTCTTCGCGGCTTGCGTCTTGCGTGCGATGTCGCGCAGCGCGCGCAGGATCGGCGCCGACATGGTGTCGAAGCGCTCGGAGACTTTTGCGTTGCCGCGGTCGACCGCGAACAGGAACTGGAACAGATCGTTGGAGCCGACCGAGATGAAGTCGACCTTCTTGAGGAGTTCGTCGAGCTGATAAAGCAGCGCCGGCACCTCGACCATGGTGCCGATGTCGATTCTTTCAGGCAGCGTATGGCCGTGCTGGCGCAGATAGGTCAGCTCGCGCTCGACCAGCGCCTTCGCCGAATCGAATTCGGCGACCTCCGAGATCATCGGGAACATGATGCGCAGCGCGCGGCCGCCTCCGGCGCGCAGCAGTGCGCGGATCTGGCCGCGCAACAGGCCGGGACGGTCGAGCCCGAGCCGGATCGCGCGCCATCCGAGCGCGGGATTCTCCTCGATCACCGCTTCCATGTAAGGCAGCGCCTTGTCGCCGCCGATGTCGAGGGTGCGGAAGGTGACGGGCTTGGTGCCGGCGGCATCCAGCACGGTGCGATAGAGCGCGAGCTGGTCGCTGGTGCGCGGCAGGCTCTGGCCCACCATGAATTGCAGCTCGGTGCGGAACAGGCCGATGCCGGCGCTGCCGGTGTCTTCGATATGCGGCAGGTCGATCGCGAGACCCGCATTGATCATCAGCTCGACCTTCTGGCCGTCTTTGGTGACGCAGGGCAGGTCGCGCAGCGCCAGATACTGCGCCTGGCGGCGGGCGCGGAAGCGCACACGCTCCGCGAAGGCCGCTTCGACCTCCTGCGATGGGCGCACATAGATCATGCCGGAGGTGCCGTCGACGATGACAGCGTCGCCGGGATCGGCGATACCAGGCGCGTTCGGGACTTCGCCGACCGCGGGAATGCCGAGCGCGCGCGCCACGATCGAGACGTGGGAATTGGCGGTGCCTTCCTCCAATATGATGCCGCGCAGGCGCTTGCGGTCGTAGTCGAGCAGCGCCGCCGGGCCCATCGCGCGCGCGATGACGATGGCATTGTCGGGCAATTGTTCGCGTGACGGCGCGTGATCCTGGCCGACCAGCTGCCGCATCAGGCGATAGCCGAGATCCTCGAGATCATGCAGCCGGTCACGCAAATAGGGATCGGTCGAGCGCAGCATGCGCGCGCGGGTGTCGGATTGCACACGCTCGACGGCGGCTTCCGCCGTGAGGCCGGTGGCGACCGCCTCGTGCAGCTTGTGCGACCAGCCCTGGTCGTTGGCGAACATGCGGTAGGCTTCCAGCACCTCGCGATGCTCGCCGCCTTCCGCGACGTCGCCGCGCTCCAGCATGCGGTCGAGATCGGCGCGTAGCTTGGCGAGCGCGGTGTCGAGCCGCTTGATCTCCTTCGGCAGGTCCTCGGCGATGTAGTCCTTGATGACGACGCGCGGCTCGTGCAGCACGACATGGCCGAGCGCGATGCCTTCCGACAGGATGGCGCCGACCTTCTGCGCCGAATGACGTGCCGCGGGCTCATGGCCCGGCTGGGCCAGCGCGGACAGCTCGCCGGAGGCGATCAGCTCCGCCAGCACCATCGCGGTGGTCTGAAGCGCCTCGAGCTCCTCCTCGACATAGTTGCGCTTGGCGCGGTTCTGCACCACCAGCACGCCGAGCGTGTTGCCGGCGCGCAGGACCGGCACGCCAAGGAAGGAGTGGTAGATTTCTTCGCCAGTCTCGGGGCGGAACGAGAACGCCGGGTGGCTCTGTGCGTCGTTCAGATTGAGTGGGGTCGCCTCGCTGGCGACAAGGCCAACCAAGCCCTCATGGGCGGTCAGCACGGTGTGATGCACCGCCTCGCGGTTGAGGCCTTCGGTGGCATAGAGCTCGAGCGTGTTGTCGACGCGCAGCACATAGACCGAGCACACCTCGGCCACCATGTTGGCCGCGATCAGCACCACGATCTTGTCGAGCCGCTCCTGGGCCGAGACCTGCTCCGCCATGGTTTCGCGGAGCCGTCTCAACAAGACGCGGGGACCTCCCGACGCGCTCCGCATGAACCGTCAATCTCCTCCGTCTGCCGGGGCCGAAAGGACCCGCGGCGGCTCGCCCAGAAATCCAGAAAAACAACAAATTTGCTCGTCCGGCGCCAGCCCCGGCGGTTGCCTGGGCCGAATCAGCACCGCCTCAACTGGGGCACAGTTTCCGGCAGCCCACCCTGTTCGCCGTATAGCGAATTGGGGCTTGTTTTGCCAAGCAAAACGCCTGCCAAACGCGAAAGTGTGGAGACCTCAGCGTTTGCTGCGACCGCTAAGAGAAAATTAGCCTAAGCTTGGTCGAGACCGTAGAGCGTATGCAGGGTGCGCACCGCAAGCTCGGTATAGGCGGTGTCGATCAGGACCGAGAATTTGATCTCGGAGGTTGTAATGGCCCGGATGTTGATATTCCGTCCTGCGAGGGCCGAGAACGCCTGGGCGGCAACGCCGGCATGGCTGCGCATGCCGCTGCCGATCACCGAGATCTTGGCGACATCGGTCGCGGTGTCGAGCCGGGCATAATTGATCTGGCCCTTGGCCGCGGTGATCGTCTCCTTGGCCCTGGTGTAGTCGGCGGCCGGAACCGTGAAGGTGAGGTCGGTGGTCTTGCCGTCCTCGGAGACGTTCTGCACGATCATGTCGACGTTGATGTTGGCCTCCGCGAGCGGGCCGAAGATCGACGCCGCCACGCCGGGTTTGTCCTCGATCTGGCGTACCGAGATCTGGGCCTCGTCCTTCGAAAAGGCGATGCCGGTGACGACGTGGCTTTCCATGATCTCCTCCTCGCTGCAGATCAGCGTGCCGGGCGGCTGGTTGGCATGCGGGTCGATATCCTCGGGCTTGTCGAAGCTCGAGCGGACGAAAATCGGCATGTTGTGGACCATGCCGAGTTCCACCGAGCGGACCTGGAGCACCTTGGCGCCCTGGGAGGCTAGCTCCAGCATGTCTTCGAACGCGATCTTGTCGAGCCTCTTTGCCTTCGGCACAATTCGCGGATCGGTGGTGTAGACACCGTCGACGTCGGTGTAGATGTCGCAGCGGTCCGCCTTGACGGCGGCGGCGATTGCCACGGCCGAGGTGTCGGAGCCGCCGCGGCCGAGCGTGGTGATGCGGTTGGTCTCCGGGTTGATGCCCTGGAAGCCGGCGATCACGGCGACTTCCTTGCGCTCCCTGAAGCGCTTGATGATCTCGCTGCCGTCGATGCCCTCGATCCGGGCCGAGGCATGGGCGTCGCTGGTCGTGATCGGGATCTGCCAGCCCTGCCAGGAGCGGGCCTGGATACCCATGCCCTGAAGCACGATGGCAAGCAGGCCGGAGGTCACCTGTTCGCCCGAGGCGACCACGGCGTCGTATTCGCGCGCGTCGTGCATCGGCGAGGCCTCGGTGCACCAGGCCACCAGCTCGTTGGTTTTACCGGACATCGCCGAGACGACCACGGCCACTTCATGGCCGGCGTCGACCTCACGCTTCACATGGCGTGCGACGTTGCGGATACGTTCGATGTTGGCGACGGATGTGCCGCCGAATTTCATCACGAGGCGGCTCATGACGACGCGTGCATTCCCTCATAAGGATAAGTATGGTGACCCGCGCTGGACGGGTGCCTGCGATACCGACCGCGCGTATACAGAGGGGCGGGGCCGGGGGCAAGCGGGTTCCTGCCCAGGCCAATCCGGGCAATGGGTTATTCGAGGTCATGGCGCGTTATATCGACGAGATCCTGCAACCGGGCGAGCGGGTGCTGTATTCGACCAATGCGCACTGGATCTTCTATTTTCCGGCGATCCTGGCCTGGATCGTGGCGCTGGCGCTGTTCGTCCTGTCCCGGCAAACCATCGTCGAGGGGCTCGTCCTGCTCTGTCTCGTCGCGGCCGGCCTGGTGGCTCTGGCGGCGCTGTACTGGACCGTGAAGGGCTGGTTCCATCGCTTTACCACCGAGACCGACGTGACCAATTTGCGGGTCGTGCACAAGACCGGCTTCATCAAGCGCCGGACCTTCGAGATGGCGCTGGACAAGGTCGAGAGCGTCGATGTGAATCAGACCATTCTTGGACGTATTCTCAACTATGGCGACGTCACCATCAACGGCGTGGGGGAGGGTCGCGAAACCATCCGGACCATCGCCTCGCCGCTCGCCTTCCGCAGTTCGATCACCACGCGGTAGGACCGCGCGTAACCATGAGCATGCAGCAAAATACTTCCGCAACAGCGACCACCGCGCCGGGCTCGACCGTCGACGCCGCCGAGATCGCGAAATTCTCAAAACTTTCGGCCGAGTGGTGGGACCCTAACGGCAAGATGGCGCCGCTGCACCGGATCAACCCGCTGCGGCTCGGCTACATCCGCGATGCCGCCTGCCGCAAGTTCGAGCGCAATGTGCGCAGCCTCAACTGCCTCGGTGGTCTGCGCGTGCTCGACATCGGCTGCGGTGCCGGCCTGCTCTGCGAGCCGCTGTCGCGCCTGGGCGCGCAGGTCATCGGCGTCGACCCGTCGGTCAGCAACATCGCGGCCGCGAAGCTGCATGCCGACAAGGCGCATCTCGCGATCGACTATCGCTGCACCACGGTTGAGGAGATCGATCCGCGCGAGCGCTTCGACATCGTGCTGGCGATGGAGGTGGTCGAGCACGTCGTCGACGTCGGCGTTTTCCTGAAGCGCTGCGCCGCGATGCTGAAGCCGAACGGCCTGATGGTGGTCTCGACGCTGAACAGGAACTGGAAGAGCTTTGCGCTCGCCATCGTCGGCGCCGAATACGTCCTGCGCTGGTTGCCGCGCGGCACCCACGAATGGAACAAGTTCGTCACTCCCGACGAGCTGACGAAATACCTGCTCGACAATCGCCTGGTCATCACCGAGCAGACCGGCGTCGTCTACTCACCCTTCGCCGACAAATGGACCCTCTCGTCGGACATGGACGTGAACTACATGGTGGTGGCGGAAGGCATGGTGTGAGGCCGCGCCGCTTCCAAACATTCGGCGTCGTCCTGGCGAAGGCCAGGACCCATTACCCCAGGGTCTAGTTAGGCGAAGGCTGATAACCACGAATCTTCGCCAAACCGCTCCCTGGGGTAATGGGTCCTGGATCTGCGCTTCGCTTGTCCAGGACGACGATTGAGTTTGTGGCGATAGCATCGCTCCCATGACGTTCGTGTGGTTGACCCATTGAACAGCTAGCGGCAGGTTGGCCGCGATCTCTGGCCCCCCGCACCCCATCCCCATGTTCACCATCGCCAGCCTCTGGATTCCCTTTACCGTCATTGCCGCGCTCGGCCAGGTCGCGCGCAATGCGATGCAGCGGTCGCTGACGAAGCCGCTGGGGACCTGGGGCGCAACCAATATCCGCTTCCTGTTCGGCTTTCCGTTCTCGCTGCTGTTTCTCGCGGTGGTGCTGGTCGCCACCGGTGATCATCTCGGTATGCCGCCCGGCGTGTTCTGGCCGTGGCTGCTGCTCGGCGCGCTCAGCCAGATCGTCGCGACCGGCCTGATGCTGCTCGCCATGAACGACCGTTCCTTCGTGGTGACGACCGCCTATTTGAAAACCGAGGCGATCCAGACCGCCATCTTCGGCTTCGTCTTCCTCGGCGATCATCTGACATGGCTGAAGGTGCTTGCGATCGTGATCGCGACAATCGGCGTCGTCATCACCGCGCTGCGGCCCGGCGGCGAGAAGAGTTTTGCCGAATTGAAGCCGACCATCACCGGTCTCGTCGCGGCGGCAGCGTTCGCGTTGTCGGCGGTCGGTTTCCGCGGCGCCATCATCAACGTGCCTGATGTCTCGTTCGTGACGGCGGCGTCCTTCACGCTGGTGCTCGGCCTGTTCGTGCAGACGCTGATCCTGACGATCTATCTGCTCTGGCGCGCGCCGAAGGTGCTTCAGGCGATCCTGGGGCTTTGGAAGCCATCGCTGCTCGCCGGCTTCATGGGCGCGTTCGCCTCGCAGTTCTGGTTCCTGGCGTTCGCGCTGACGGCCGCCGCCAATGTCCGCACCCTCGCTTTGATCGAGGTGCTGTTCGCGCAAGGCGTGGCGTATTATTCGTTCAAGCAGCCGATCGCGCCGCGCGAGGTTATTGGCATCGCGCTGATCGTGATCGGCGTGGCGGTGCTGGTGGGAGTTTAATTCCGATCTTCCGGCAGCGTCGGCAGCGGCGACACCTCGATGCCTTCGTCGATCAGCGACTTGGCCTCGTCGGGCGAGGCCTCGCCGTAGATCGGACGATGCTCCTTGTCGCCGTAATGCATCGCGCGGGCTTCGGTGGCGAATCGCTCACCGACATTGTCGGCGTTCTTCACGATGTGGTCGCGCAGCTCCTTGAGCTTGGCACGCAGCTCGCGCTCCTGCGCCATCAACAGCGAGGTCGGTGCGGATTGCGCAGCCTCGGGCGCGGGCGTCGTGGCGGTGGGCTCGGGCGGCGGCGTGGCGCGTCCGCGGCCCTTCTTGCCGACGATGCGCGGCGCCATGATCGCCTTGTCGACCTTGGCCGAGCCGCAGATCGGACAGGTCACGAGCTTGCGCTTCACCTGAGAATCGTACGCGGCCGAGCTCTGGAACCAACTCTCGAAGTCGTGGCTCCGGTCGCAGCGGAGCGCGTAGCGGATCATGCCGATCCCCGCACCAGGTGCAGATGGTCCGGCCCCGCCTTGGGGTCGGCGACGCCGAAGCGGCGGCCGTGCTGGAGCGAGGGGATGGCGCGGCGCGCGGTCTCGACCTTGGCCGGGTCGATTTTTGCCATGATGATGCCGGGCTCGACATCGCCCTCGGCGAGAATCTCGCCCCAGGGATCGATGATCAGCGAATGGCCATAGGTCTCGCGCTTGTTCTCGTGCAGGCCTGCCTGCGCCGCGGCGAAGATGAAGCACCCGGTCTCGATCGCGCGCGCACGCAACAGCACATGCCAATGCGCCTCGCCGGTCTTGCGGGTGAAGGCCGAGGGTACCGTGATGAAGTATGCGCCGCTTTCGGCCAGCGCGCGGTAGAGCGCGGGGAAGCGCACGTCATAACAAATCGTCAGGCCGACGCGGCCCCAGGGCAGGTCGGAGATCACCGCCGTCTCGCCCGGCTGGTAATTGGCGGATTCGCGATAGCTCTCGCCGTCCGGCAGCTCGATGTCGAACATGTGGATCTTGTCGTAGCTCGCGAGCACATTGCCCTCGGGCCCGATCAGGAAGGAGCGGTTGACCGCTTTCTCTTCGGAAAAGCGCAGCGCCAGCGAGCCGACATGGATGTGGATCTTCAGTTCGGCCGCGAGCGCCCGGTACGCCCTCAGCGAGTTGTCGTCGTCCTGACTCTGGAGGTGCTCGAACAGGGCCTTGCGGTTGAGCTGCATCATGTTGCTGACTTCGGGCGTCTGCACGTAGTCGGCGCCGTTGGCCGCAGCCTGGCGGATCAGCCTAGTGGCCTGCGCGAGGCTCGGCTCGGGCATCAGGCCGGTGCGCATCTGCACCATCGCCGCCGTGAAGGTCCTGTTGTCGCTCATGACTCCGCCTTGACGCTTTCGAGCATGGCGTCGAGCTTGCCTTCGCGATCGAGCGCGTAGAGCTCGTCGCAGCCGCCGATATGGGTTCCGCCGATCCAGATTTGCGGGAAGGTCGAACCCTCGCCGGCGCGATCGTACATCTCCTGACGCCAGGACGGATTTTTGGCGATATCGAACTCCGTGAAGGTCGCCTTCTTGCGGGTCAGCAGCGACTTGGCGGCGGAACAATAGCCGCAGCCCGGCCTCGTGTAGATCTCGACAGCAGCGGTCATCTTGCCTGGCGCTTTCATGTCATGAATTCATTGAATTATATGGGACTTCACCGGGTCTCGACAACCCGGGCAAACACCAGCACGTCCACTTGCGCCGCTTTGGCCCGGAGCAGGGCCCGCGCACAGGCATCCAGCGTCGCCCCGGACGTCAGGACGTCGTCGATGAGGACAATGCGCCGACCCTGAACCTCCGCCTGACGGTCGGGGGATACCTGGAATGCGCCCTGCACATTGGTGGTGCGCTGGGCCCGCGACAGGCCGATCTGCTGCTCGGTGGCGCGGACCCGGCGCAGCACCTCAGCCTTCGCTTTCACCCCGCTTTGCTGCTCGATGATCCGCGCCAGCGCTCCGGACTGGTTGTAGCGGCGGCGCCAAGCCCTTCGCCAATGCAGGGGAACCGGCACCAGCATGTCGGCCTCGGCGAGCAGCTCGCCGCCCGCGCGCGCCATCCAGCGGCCCATGGCAGGCGCCAGATCCGTGCGGTCCTGGTATTTCAGCGCATGCACCAGGGTGCGTGCGACGTCGTCATAACGCACCGCAGCGCGCGCCCGCTGGTAGGCCGGCGGGCTCGCGATCGCCTCCATCGACAGCATGTCGGGGCCGGGATCGTACACAAAAGGAATGCCGAGCCGCGGGCAGTAGGGCCGTTCGATGAACGACAGCCGTGCCCAGCACGCCGCGCACACGCCCTCGCCGTCGACCGGCTCGCGGCAGGACACGCACAGCGTCGGCAGCGCGATGTCGAGCGCAAGCCGTGCCGCACGTGACAGCACGTGGCGGCCAGCCGTCCATGCGGCACGCAGGGGAGCGGCGATGGAGCTGAAGGGGGCGACGTCGGATGCCATGGCCGAAAGCTAGCGCCGCACGCACCGGATTGCCAGAACCAGCATGATCGGCGTAACCAGCGGCATGGCTCAAGACCCGCAAACCCCGCCCGCTTTGTTCGATCGTGCTTTGCTGCACGCGCGACAGCGCCGCGCGCAGGCGCAAGGTGCCGTGAGCTTCCTGCTGGATCGGGTCGCCGAGGACATGTCCGACCGGCTGGCGGCGGTGATGCGGGAGTTTCACACAGCGGCAGATCTCTGGACGCCCGGCGAGGGTCTCGCGGTCCTGCGCGCGCGACTGCCCTCGATCGAGCGCATTGAGCTCGATGCGTCGGGTGCGGAGAAGCTGCCTTTTGCGCCGGAAAGCCTCGACCTCGTGCTCTCGGCGCTAGCGCTGCAATTCGTCAACGATCTGCCGGGTGTGCTCGCGCAAATCCGTCGCGCGCTGAGGCCGGACGGGCTGCTGCTGGCGGCGATGATCGGCGGCGACAGCCTGACCGAGCTGCGTCAGGCTTTTGCCGCCGCGGAGGCCGAATGCGAGGGTGGCGTGTCGCCGCGCGTCGCACCGTTTGCCGATCTGCGCGACGTTGGCGCGCTGTTGCAGCGGGCGGGGTTTGCGCTGCCGGTCACCGATGTCGACCGCGTCGTGGTGCGCTACGCCAACGCGTTCGCGCTGATGCAGGATATCAGGCGCATGGGCGCCGCCAATGTACTGATCGAACGACGCCGCACGCCGAGCCGGCGATCGACGCTGCTGCGGATGGCCGAAATTTACGCGGAACGCTTTGCCGATGCCGACGGCCGCATCCGTGCGACATTCGATATCATCTGGCTCTCCGGCTGGGCCCCGCATGCGAGCCAGCAGCAGCCGCTCAAGCCCGGCTCAGCCAAGGCGAGCCTGGCGGAGGCGGTGAAGAAGGCGAGAGGGACGTAACTCCTCATGGTGAGGAGGCGCGTCAGCGCCGTCTCGAACCATGCAGGCCCGGCTCTCATCCGCAGCCATCCTTCGAGACGACCGCTGCGCAGTCTCCTCAGGATGAGGTCTGAGCTCACATCAGCAGATCGATCAAATGCGGGATTAGCGGAATGTCCGCGGGCGGCATGGGATAGTCGCGCAGCTTGTTGGCGCGGACCCAGGCCAGGGTCTGGCCTTCGCGTGGCGTGACCTGTCCCTCCCAGCGTCGGCAGATGTAGAGCGGCATCAGGAGGTGAAAGGTCTCGTAGCCGTAGCTTGCGAATGTCAGCGGCGCCAGGCAGGGCTCCGCGACGGTGATGCCGAGCTCCTCGTGGAGTTCGCGGATCAGGCTCTGTTCCGGCCGCTCGCCGGGCTCACACTTGCCGCCGGGAAATTCCCAGAGGCCGGCCAGCGTCTTGCCCTCGGGGCGCTGCGCGATCAGGACGCGGTTGTCGGCGTCGACCAGCGCACAGGCCACCACCAGCGTCAGTTTGAGATCAGCCATGCCTGGAATGTCGCTCGCTGAAGGTCATTCGCAACGATTCGTTAACCCTGTTAAGGCCTGTGTTTCCGAGGTCTCCATAAGTCATATTTAATCCGCGGTTCCTAGAGTGGAAACGCCGAAACCAATCCGGGCCAGATCCATGCGCGCTGAGTGTCGTACCATCTTCCGCCGGTTCCTCCGCGACCGGCGCGGCAATGTGGCTGTGATCTTCGCAATCTGCTGCGTGCCTCTGATCACGTTCGTCGGCAGTGCGATCGACTACTCCCGCGCCACGCAGGTCCGGGCGAAACTTCAGGGCGCGGCCGACGCGGCCAGCGTCGGTGCCATCGCCAAAGCCTCGCCGGGGTTTGCCGCCGCGGGCTCGATGACCGCGGACGGCTCGATCGCGGTCGGCGTCACCGACGCCCAGAAAATCTTCGATGCCAATCGCGCCAACCTGACCGGCTATACGCTCAACAGCGTCACCCAGACCGTCGTCAAGACCGGCTCGACCATCAACTCGACCGTCTCGTTCACCGCCTCCATCAACACCATGTTTCTCGGCTTGATCGGCAAGACCACGCTGACCATGAGCGGCACGTCGGCGTCGACGGTCAATATGCCGCTCTATGTCGACTTCTATCTCCTGCTGGACAATTCTCCGTCGATGGGCGTCGCAGCGACACCGGCCGACATCACGAATTTGCAGGCGAAGACGGGCGGATGTGCATTTGCCTGTCACGACACCACCAAAGCGGCCGGCACAAGCAACTACGCCATCGCCAAAGCAAATGGCATCACGACCCGAATTGACGTGGTGCGCCAGGCGAGCGCCAACTTGATGGACACGGCCCAGAGCACGCAGACCTACTCGAACCAGTTCAGAATGGCGATCTACGATTTCGGCGCTTCGTCGGCGACGATCGGATTGAGAAATCTGTTCTCGCTCTCGTCGAGCCTGACCTCCGCCAAGACGGCGGCGGGAAATATCGACCTGATGTCGGTGGCCGGTCAGAATGATGCGTATACTGCCGACAAGGATACTCCGTTCACCACTATTTTTCCGGCAATCAATAGTGCAATCGCCTCGCCGGGAGCCGGCACATCTTCCGCCCCGCTGAAATATTTGTTTTTCGTATCGGACGGCGTTGCAGATGAAAGCAATGCCTCTTGCCTGAAGACGATGTACAATAGTCATTGGGGAAACATAGCGCCGCGCTGTCAGTCTCCTATCAATCCCGCGCTGTGTACGACGTTGAAGAACCGCAATATCAAGATCGCGGTCCTGTATACGACGTATCAGCCGCCTACCGACAACTGGTACAGCGACTGGATCGCGCCCTTCAACCCGGGGCCGTGGGGCCCATCGCCGAACAGCGAGATCGCGCAGAACATGCAGAGCTGCGCGTCGCCGGGATTCTATTTCGAGGTAAGCCCCACCCAGGGCATTTCGGCCGCGATGAACGCGCTGTTCAAGAAGGCGGTCGCCGACGCGCGGATTGCAGGGTGAGGCAGCCGTAAACTCTACGACCTGTAATCCCCGTTGATCGCGACATACTCCTTGGTGAGGTCGCAGGTCAGCACGCGGTCGCGGCCCTTGCCGAGGCCGAGCGAGACCTTGATCGCGATCTCCGGCGCCTTCATCGCTTCCGACACCTGCGCCTCGTCATAGGACGGATCGCGCGCGCCGCTCTTGGCGACGCGGATGCCGTTGAAGGAGATCGAGAGCTTGTCGCGGTCCGCCGGCTCTCCTGCCTTGCCGACCGCCATCACCACCCGGCCCCAATTGGCGTCCTCACCGGCGATAGCGGTCTTCACCAGCGGCGAGTTCGCGATCGACATCGCGATCTTACGCGCTGAGGCCTTGGTCTTGGCGCCCTCGACGGTGATCTCCACCAGCTTGCGCGCGCCTTCGCCGTCGCGGGCCACCTGCTCGGAAAGATTGGCGAGCACCTGGTTGAAGGCCTTGACGAAGGCTTTCAGGCGCGGGTCGCTGGCCCGGCTGATCTTCGGCGCGCCGTGTTCTGCAGCAGCACCGGTGGCAAAGGCCAGCAGCGTGTCCGAGGTCGAGGTGTCGCCGTCGATCGTGACCGCGTTGAACGTATCTTCGACGCCACTCTTGAGCAGCGCCTGCAGCGCGGCAGGCGCGATCGGTGCGTCGGTGAAGATGAAGGACAGCATCGTCGCCATATCGGGCGCGATCATGCCGGCGCCCTTGGCCATGCCGTTGATGGTGACCTTGGCCTTGCCGAGCTTCACGGTCGCGGTCGCGACCTTCGGGAAGGTGTCGGTGGTCATGATCGCCTTGGCGGCGGCGAGATAATCGCCGGCCTCGGCGGTTTCAGCGAGCCGACCAAGCACGCCGTCGAACTTGGTCGCATCCAGCGGCTCGCCGATCACGCCGGTCGAGGCCAGGAAGATTTCTCCCTCGGTGCAGCCGACGGCCTTGGCCGCGATCTTGGCGGTCAGTGCGGTGGAACTGCGACCGGTCTTGCCGGTGAAGGCATTGGCGTTGCCGGAATTGACCACCAGCGCGCGCGCCTTGCCGCCCTTCAGCTTGGCGCGGCACCATTCCACCGGCGCGGAGGGGCATTTCGACTTGGTGAAGACGCCTGCGACCGCGGTGCCCTTGTCCATCACCGCGAGCAGAACGTCGGTGCGGTTCTTGTAGCGGATGCCGGCCTCGGCCGTCGCGAGACGGACCCCCGCGATCACGGGCATGTTCGGAACGTTCTTCGGGGCGAGGGGAGAGACGGAGGAGGACATCGCGGGCGCCTTGATGGGATCTGGATATGCAGATGCCCGGCGCGGGGGCCGGGCATCACAAAGGCTTAGATACTCTTCACGTCACCGAAGTGACAGCGAATTCTTACTTCTTCGCGGGCGGCGCCATCTTGCTGTCGGACGGCTTCGCGTCGGCAGGCTTGGCATCGGCAGGCTTGGCATCGGTAGACTTGGCATCGGCAGGCTTGGCCGCATCAGCCGGCTTGGCGTCCTTGGCCGCATCCGCCGGCTGGTCCAGCCGTTCGACCTTGGCTTCCGCGCGCAGCTTGGCGACGTAGTCGGCCTGGGCCTTGCGGGTGACATACTGCTCGATCTGCGCCTTGACCTGCTCGAAATCAGGCGCCTTGCGGCTGCGCTTTTCCTCGACCTTGATGACGTGCCAGCCGAACTGCGACTTCACGGGGTCGGAGATCTTGCCCGGCTCGAGCGCGAAGGCGATTGCCGAGAATTCCGGCACCATCTGCTCCTTGGTGAAGAAGCCGAGGTCGCCGCCGTCGGCCGAGCCCGGATCCTTGGACTTCTTCTTGGCGAGTTCGGCGAAGTCGGCGCCCTTGTCGAGCTCGGCCTTCACCGCCTTGGCCTCGTCCTCGGTCTCGACCAGGATGTGGCGGGCGTGCACTTCCTGCTCGCCGGTGATCTGCTTGGAGGCCTCCTCATAGACCTTCTTCATGGCATCCGGGGTGGTGGCGGCCTTGCCCTCGCCGGCGAGCAGGCTGTCCATCAGCAGGCGGTTGCGGGCGAACGCGAGCCGCTTCTTGAACTCCTCGCCGTCGGCGAGCTTCTTGTCCTCGGCGGCTTTGCCGACGATCTTCATGTCGATCAGGAAGGACAGGACGTTCTCGTCCTTGGTCGCCGGGTCCATCTGGGCGAGGCTCGGCCCGAGTTCCTCTTCGGCCATGGCGACGTCGCTCTTCTTGATTTCCGCGCCATTGACCTTCGCCAGCACCGGATCGTCGGCAGCCCGGCCGGGACCTGCGATCAGCGCCAGCGCAAGGCAGCCCACGAGGGCGGTGGCGAGGCCGAAGCGCAGGCCGGTTTTGGTTACCGGGAACGAGGTGGTCATGGAAAATCCTTTTGTTGAAGCAGGGGGCTGCTCGAGCGGGGCGGACACTCGCCCAATTCAGGGGGCCTTGGCAACGCGAAAAGTCTGTCAAAATGATGAATTAGCCGCAATGCACCCGCCGTTGACAAGGCCCCGACCGGGCCATATCTCTGCCCGGTCGCGTCCATGCGATGGCGTTTATTTTGCTGCGTTTTTGGCCGTTGAACCCAGACTTGCCCAACTCCCACCCATATGGCGCATGGACCCCCCGCAGTCCGGGCTCCGGCGCCCGGCAGGCGTCACGGTGAGTTGATAGGCAAGCGGGCGACAACCTCTTGGCTGCAACGCGAACGCGGTTGAATCGCGAACACAGGAACTAAGCATGATCGGCGCGCTCGCCCGCAAGTTTTTCGGCTCCGCCAACGACCGGCGGGTGAAGGGATATCAGTCCCGCGTCAACGCGATCAACGCGCTGGAGCCCGAGGTCTCGAAACTCTCCGACGAGGCCCTCAAGGCCCGCACCGCCGAGTTCAGGAAGCAGCTCGCCGAGGGCAAGACGCTGGACGACCTCCTGGTCCCCGCTTTCGCCACCGTCCGCGAAGCCGCCAAGCGCACGCTCGGCCAGCGCCATTTCGATGTCCAGCTGATCGGCGGCATGGTGCTGCACGAGGGTGACATCGCCGAGATGAAGACCGGCGAAGGCAAGACGCTGGTCGCGACGCTCGCGGTCTATCTCAATGCGCTCGCCGGCAAGGGCGTCCACGTCGTCACCGTCAACGACTACCTCGCCCGCCGCGACTCCGCCTGGATGGGACAGATCTACGGCTTCCTCGGCCTGACCACCGGCGTGATCGTGCACGGCCTCGACGATTCCGAGCGCAAGACGGCCTATGCCTGCGACATCACCTACGGCACCAACAACGAATACGGCTTCGACTATCTGCGCGACAACATGAAGTACCGGCTCGAGGACATGGTCCAGCGGCCGCACTTCTACGCCATCGTCGACGAAGTCGACTCTATCCTGATCGACGAAGCGCGCACGCCGCTGATCATCTCCGGCCCGCTCGACGACCGCTCCGACTTCTACAACACCATCGACGGTTTCCTGCCCAAGCTCGACAAGTCCGATTACGACGTCGACGAGAAGCAGCGCACGGTGACGCTGACCGAAGCCGGCATGGAGAAGATCGAGACGCTGCTGCGCGATGCCGGCCAGCTGAAGGGCGAGTCGCTCTACGACGTCGAGAACGTTTCTGTCGTGCACCACATCAACCAGGCGCTGCGCGCCCACACGCTGTTCACGCGCGACAAGGACTACATCGTCCGCGACGACGAGGTCGTCATCATCGACGAATTCACCGGCCGCATGATGCAGGGCCGCCGCTATTCCGAAGGCCTGCATCAGGCGCTGGAAGCCAAGGAGCACGTGCAGGTCCAGCCGGAAAACCAGACGCTGGCCTCGATCACCTTCCAGAACTATTTCCGGATGTACGAAAAGCTCGCCGGCATGACCGGCACGGCGCTGACCGAAGCCGACGAATTGTTCGACATCTACAAGCTCGAGGTCGTGGAGATCCCGACCAATCTGCCGGTCGCCCGTCTCGACGAGGACGACGAGGTCTATCGCACCCAGAACGAGAAATACGCCGCGATCCTGGCCGAGATCGAGCGCGCCAATGCGCGGCTGCAGCCGGTCCTGGTCGGCACCGCCTCGATCGAAAAATCGGAAGTGATCGCCGAATATCTCAAGAAGCACGGCTATCGGCAGATCGATTTCGGCAACGAGAATTCGATGCAGAAGCTGTACGCCGCGGCCCGCGCCGGCAAACCGGCAAAGCTGTTCGCGGTGCTGAACGCGCGCTTCCACGAGCAGGAAGCCTACATCGTCGCGGAAGCCGGCGTCCCCGGCGCAATCACGATCGCGACCAACATGGCCGGCCGCGGCACCGACATCAAGCTCGGCGGCTCGCTGGAAATGCGGATCCAGCAGGAGGCTGCTTCGATCGAGGACGAGGCCGAGAAGGCCTTGAAGATCGAGCAGATCAAGGCCGACATCGAGCACTTCCGCGATATCGTCCTGAAGGCCGAGGAAGAGGTCGAGATCGAGCCGGCGAAGGGTTCGAAGCCGGCCAAGACCGTGAAGAAGCCCGGCGGCCTCTACATCATGGGCTCCGAACGCCACGAATCCCGCCGCATCGACAACCAGCTCCGCGGCCGTTCCGGCCGTCAGGGCGACCCCGGCCGCTCGAAATTCTTCCTGTCGCTGGAAGACGATCTGATGCGCATCTTCGGCTCGGATCGCCTCGACAGCATGCTGCAGCGTCTCGGCCTGCAAGAGGGCGAGGCCATCATCCATCCCTGGATCAACAAGGCGCTCGAGAAGGCGCAGCAGAAGGTCGAAGCCCGCAACTTCGACATCCGCAAGAACCTGCTCAAGTTCGACAACGTCCAGAACGACCAGCGCAAGGTGATCTTCGACCAGCGCGTCGACCTGATGAAGGACGACAGCGTCGCCGAGACCGTTGCCGACATGCGCCACGCCTTCATCGACGACCTCGTCGCCAAGCACGTGCCCGAGCATGCCTATGCCGAGCAGTGGGACGTCGCGGGCCTGAAGGAAGAGCTCAAGCGCGTGCTCGATCTCGACCTGCCGGTCGATGACTGGGCCAAGGAAGAGGGCATCGCCGACGAGGAGCTGCTCACGCGCATCGAGACCCGCGCCGACGAGCACATGGCCGCAAAGGTCGGGCAATGGGGCCCCGACGTGATGCGTTACGTCGAGAAGACCATTCTGCTGCAGACGCTCGACCATCTCTGGCGCGAGCATCTGATCATGCTCGACCATCTGCGCCAGGTCATCGGCCTGCGCGGCTACGGCCAGCGCGATCCGTTGCAGGAGTACAAGACCGAAGCGTTCAACCTCTTCCAGGAGATGAGCGCGCATCTGCGCGAGGCCGTCACGGCGCAGCTGATGCGGGTCGAGATCGTGCCGCCGGAGCAGGAAGCCCCGGTGCTGCCGCCGATGGAAGCGCACAAGTTCGACCCGAACACCGGCGAGGACGAAATGGCACTCGCCAGCGTCACGCTCGGAGCGCAGGCCACCGACGCCGCGTTGCGTGATCCCAAGAACCCGGCCAGCTGGGGCAAGATCGGCCGCAACGAGGATTGCCCGTGCGGCTCAGGCAAGAAGTACAAGCATTGCCACGGGCGGTATGCGTAAGGCTTGAATGTGAGGCGCCGACGTCGGTGCCCCACTGTCCCGCGAAAGCCGCGGCTTGCGCGAACTCGTAGCCCGGATGGAGCGAAGCGCAATCCGGGAATCCTGTCGCTGTGCGGGAAAGACCCGGATTACGCTTGCGCTCCATCCGGGCTACGGCCCTGCGGCGAGACGCGCAAACTGCTCGCCGCCACTCAATTCGAGCTGTCGATCAAGCTCTCCAGCAGCCGCTTCAATTCGCTCGTCGATTTGTCGCCGTAGCTCTCCAGGATGTGCTCCTCCTGGTCGACCGCGAGCGAGTTGAGCTTCTTGCTCAGCACCTTGCCGCGATCGGAGATGAACATCAGAACCTTGCGGCGATCGTTCGGGTCCTGCACGCGATAGACCAGCGTGTCGGAGACCATGCGGTCGATCATCTTGGTCAGCGTCGGATGGTTGAGCAGCACGGCATCCGCGAGCTCGCCCATCGAATGGCCGTTGCCATCCGACAGGACTTTCAGAATGCGCCACTGCTCGACGGGCACGCCTTCCTTGCTCAACCGCAGTTCGAGCTGCCGGTTGATCTCCCGGTTGGCTTGCGCGAGCAGGTAGGCGAGGTGTTCGGTGATCGGGGTGTTCGGTTTTGCCACGGCTAAGACTTTGTCTTGACCCAAATGAGTGAATGTCTTGCAATCGATGCTGCATCTATATGCACTTCAATTCTTGAATATTCAATATTTTCAAAATAGGATATTGCCCAACAATAGGGCGGGTGCCGCGGCCGCCTCTCGAATGAGCTTTCAAGTCTGGTATCAGACAGGAGTTGGCGTGCGCGCGACGGTAAACTTCCCGGCTCACGGCGGTCCGGCGTTACCGCCGTCCCTGCTGTTCAGGAATCTGTCGCCCGCGGCGGCAGATTTCGACCTGTCGCCGGCTGACGCGCATTTCATGAAGCGCCGCGGTGCACACAACAAGCTCCGCATCGGGGGCTTCATGTGCTGCACCGGTTCGCCCGGCGTTTGGGGCCCGTGCGCGACAAGCAGTGCGCAGCTCGCGGTCGCCGAGATCAACAGTCGCGGCGGCATTCTCGGGCGCGAGATCGAGCTTTCGATCTACGACGCCGGCGGTCCGCTCGACGGGATTCTGAGCCGCGCCGAGCAGGCGATCGCGTCCGATGAGATCGATCTCATCGTCGGACTGCATACCAGCGCGGTGCGCGTGGCGCTGCGCAAGGTCACCACCCGCCACCGCATCCCCTACATCTACACGCCCGTTTACGAGGGCGGCGAGCAGACGCCGGGCGTCATGGCGATCGGCGAGACGCCGCGCTGGCAGAGCCGCCCCTCCATCCACTGGCTCGCCGACGTCAAGAAGGCGGCGCGCTGGTACCTGATCGGCAGCGACTATGTCTGGCCCTGGCAATCGCACCGCGCGGTGAAGCGCTACATCAAGGAGGCCGGCGGCCATGTCGTCGGCGAAGAGTTCGTTCCCCTCGGCGAAGACAACCACGAGCCGCATCTGGAGCGCATCCGTGCCGCGAGGCCGGACGTCGTCCTGATCTCGTTGATCGGCACCGACAGCATCACGTTCAATCGCGCGTTCGGCGAATGCGGCCTTGGCGCCACGACGCTGCGGCTGGCCGGGGCGATGGACGAGACCGTGCTGCTCGGAATCGGCGCCGACAACAGCGAGAATCTGTTCTGCGCCTCAGGCTATTTCCCCGGCATCGGATCGCGGGCCAACGACGACTTCCAGAGCCGCTATCGCGCGATGTTCGGACCGAACGGCCCCCCGATCGGCTCGCTCGGTCAATCCAGCTATGAGGGACTGCGCTTCCTCGAGGCCGTGGCGAACAAGGCGGGCACGTTGGCGATGGGGCCGATGCTCGCGGCCGGCCGCAACATCGTCTATGGCGGCGCGCGCGGCCCCGTCACCGTCAGGAACGGACACACCCGGATGCAAATGTATCTCGCCGGGGCGGATGGCCTCGATTTCAAGCTGATCAAACCGATCTGATGCGGGCGCGGCCATGTGCAAACGCCCGAATCCAAAATAATAGTTGAAAAGGAAAATATTTCCGTCTGTAGTATCGAAGCGAAGCCGCCCCACCGGCGCCATGCCGGCGCAGGACGGCTTCCGTCCAATGCCAGGGATCAAGAAACTTCAGGAGAGCGCCGTGACAGTTGTCCTTCCCACGCCAGCCCAATTGCGCAGTGTCGCCGACCAGTGCGGCCTTTCGCTGACCGACGACGATGTCGCCTCGTTCCGCGGCCTGATGCAGGGCTCGATCGAAGCCTACAATCTCGTCGGAGCCATGCCGGACGAGGTGCCGGAGGTCAAATATCCGCGCACGCCGGGCTATCGGCCCTCGCCGGAAGAGAACCCGCGCAACGCCTGGTATCGCAAGTCGACCGTGAAGGGTGCGGCGAGCGGCAAGCTCAAGGGCAAGACGGTCGCCCTGAAAGACAACATCATGCTCGCCGGCGTTCCCATGATGAACGGCTCGGCGACGCTCGAAGGTTACGTCCCCGATTTCGACGCCACCATCGTCACGCGCATGCTCGATGCCGGCGCCGAGATCGCCGGAAAAGTCCATTGCGAATCCTTCTGCATGTCCGGCGGCAGCCACACCAATGCGGTCGGCGCCGTCCACAATCCGCACAAGATGGGTTATTCGGCCGGCGGCTCGTCGTCAGGCTCAGGCGTCGTCGTCGCGCTCGGCGAGGTCGACATGGCGATCGGCGGCGACCAGGGTGGTTCGATCCGCATGCCGTCCTCGTTCTGCGGCACCTACGGCATGAAGCCGACCTGGGGCCTCGTGCCCTACACCGGCATTATGCCGATCGAGGTGTTCGTCGATCACACCGGCCCGATGACGGCGACCGTCGCCGACAACGCGCTGCTGCTGGAGGTGCTGGCCGGCGACGACGGCTACGATCCCCGCATCAAGGCACCCAAGGTCGAGGAGTACACCACGGCGCTCGGCCAGGGCGTCAAGGGCATGAAGATCGGCATCCTCAAGGAAGGCTTTGAGCAGGCGACGGCCGAAGCCGCCGTGAACGAGAGCGTGCGGGAGGCCGCGAAGCGTTTTAGGGATCTCGGCGCCACGGTCGAGACGGTTTCGATTCCGATGCATCTCGCCGGCCCCGCGATCTGGACGCCGATCGGCACCGAGGGCATGACCCAGACCATGATGTATGGCGACGGCTATGGTCTGTCCCGCTCCGACCTCTATTCGACCACGTTGATGGACTTCCATCGCGGCTGGCGGCGGCAGGCGGATTCCCTGTCCGAGACCACAAAGCTGTTCCTGCTGCTCGGCACCTACATCAACAATACTTTTGGTCCGCGCTATTACGGCAAGGCGCTCAACATCTCGCGACGCCTGACCGCGGCTTACGACAAGGCCTTCAAAGACTACGATTTGCTGCTGCTGCCGACCACGCCGATGAAGGCGACGAAGCTGCCGGAGCCCAACGCCAGCCGCGAGGACTATGTCGCGCGTGCGCTGGAGATGATCTCCAACACCGCGCCGTTCGACATCACCCATCACCCCGCGATGTCGCTGCCCTGCGGCATGGTCGACGGCCTGCCCGTCGGCCTGATGCTGGTCGGCCGCATGTTCGAGGAATCCACCATCTACCGCGCCGCCCACGCCTTCGAGCAGATCGGCGACTGGAAGAAGATGTGAGCGAGGGACCAATGCAGACGGGCGGACCAGAGCGTTTTCAAGCGAAGTGGATATCGGTTCGCGTCAAGAACACGCGTCAAAAAAAGAACGCATCATATGGCTAACGCGTTCGTCGCGGCGTTCGAGATCCTGAGCTTTGGCGCGATCATCGTCCTGATCGTGCTGGGGCTCGGGATCATCGCCAGCATGATGGGCATCTTCAACTTCGCGCAGGGCGAGTTCGTCCTGCTCGGGGCCTACATTACCTATCTCGCCTACGCCAAGGGCCTGCCGATCTGGGCCGGCATGGTCGCCGCGCCCTTCGTCGTCGGCGCGCTCGGCTTCGTGCTGGAGGCGCTGATCATCCGACGCTTCTACGCCGCCCCCATCGTCGCCATGCTCGGCACCTATGCGCTCGGCCTGATCATCCGCGAATCCGTGCGCGGCCTGATCGGCGGCTTCTATCTCACCGTGCCGGAGCCGATCGGCGGCTCGATCGATATCGGCGCCATGCACATCTCGGCCTGGCGCTTCACCATCATCGTCATCACGGCGCTGGTGATGGGCGGCTGTTATCTGCTGCTGGCGCGCACCAGCTTCGGCCTGCGCGTGCGCGCCACGCTGGAAAATCCGTCGCTGGCACGCGCCTCCGGAATCTCCACGCCGCTGATCTACGGCGCCACCTTTGCGTTCGGCGCGGCGCTTGCCGGCCTTGCCGGCGCGCTGATCGTCCCCGTGTTCAGCCTGTTCGCCGATCTCGGCCTGCGCTTCCTGATCCAGGGCTTTGTCGCGGTCATGGTCGGCGGCGTCGGCTCCTTCATCGGGCCGGTCGCAGGCGCCGGCGTCATCGGCACGCTCAGTGCCGCGCTCCCCTGGGTGATGGCGCCGGTCGTCGCCGATGTCCTCGTCTTCGTACTCGCCATCGTTTTCATCAAATTCCGGCCGCAAGGCCTCATCGCTGGAAAAGGGGTTTAGTCACATGTCCGATCGCACTCAGCTCTCCCGCCGCCGCTTCCTCTCGAATTTCGCCTTTGCCTCCGGGGCGGTCGCAACCGGCGTCGGCAGTTGGGTGATCCCGGCGCCCTGGGCCAATGCGGCCGAAGCCCCGATCAAGGTCGGCATCGCCACCGACCTCACCGGGCCGATCGCCTACGCCGGCAATGCCGACGCCAACGTCGCCAAGATGGTGATCAAGGAGATCAACGCCGGCGGCGGTCTGCTCGGCCGCCCGCTCGAGCTCTACATCGAGGACACCGCCTCGAACGAATCCGTCGCGGTGGGCAACGTCCGCAAGCTGATCCAGCGCGACAAGGTCGACATGGTGCTCGGCGGCATCACCTCGTCGATGCGCAACGCCATCAAGGACCCGATCGTCGCGCGCGGCAAGACGCTCTACATCTATCCGCAGCTCTACGAAGGCAAGGAGTGCACGCCCTATCTGTTCTGCACCGGGCCGACGCCCGCGCAGCAGTGCGACGAGTTCATTCCCTGGCTGATCAAGAACGGCGGCAAGAAGTTCGCGCTGCCGAGCGCCAACTACGTCTGGCCGCACACGCTCAACGTCTACGCCCGCAAGGTGATCGAGGCCAACGGCGGCGAGGTGGTGTTCGAGGAATATTATCCGCTCGACCAGGTCGATTTCTCCTCGACCGTCAACCGCATCATCTCCAACAAGGTCGACGTCGTCTTCAACACCGTCATCCCGCCTGGCGTCGGCCCGTTCTTCAAGCAGCTTTATGAAGCCGGCTTCCTGAAGAATGGCGGACGGCTGGCCTGCGTCTACTATGACGAGAACACGCTCAACATCAATCAGGCGGCCGAGATCGAGGGTCTCGCCAGCTGTCTCGATTATTTCAAGGTGCTGACCAAGGAGAACCCGTTCGACGCGAAAATCCAGGCGGCCTACGAGAAGGATTTCCCGGGCAACTTCCTGTTCGCCGCCGGCAGCGCCGCCACGGGCACCTATCGCGGGCTGAAGCTGTGGGAAGCCGCCGTCAAGGAAGCCGGCAAGATCGACCGCGAATCGGTCGCGGCGACGCTCGACCACGCCAAGATCGCCGAAGGCCCCGGCGGACCGGCCGAGATGGTGCCGGGCAAGCGGCATTGCAAGATGAAGATGTACACCGCGGTCGCCAAGGGCGGGAACTACGAGATCGTCGGACGCAGCGACGGCCTCGTCGATCCCAAGGAATGCTAGAGTCGAATGCCGAAAGCGATGGGCGCAGTGAAGCAGGCAGTCCCCGCCGAGATCGGCGGGGAACAGAACGTCGCCATGCTTGAACACGGATCAGCAGGAGTAACTGGTTCGCAGCGAAAAGTCCTGCCGATCGTGGAGGGCGTGGTGCTCGTCGCCGCGCTGCTCGCGCCGCTGGTGCTGCAGGACTACCTCACGGTGTTCGCAACGCGGGTGATCATTCTCGCGCTGTTCGCGCTGTCGTTCGATCTGGTGTGGGGCTATGCCGGCATCATGAGCTTCGGCCAGGCGCTGTTTTTCGGCTCGGCCGGCTATGGCGTGGCGCTGCTCGCGCGCGATCTCGACATCACCAACATCTTCCTGGTGCTCCCTGCGGGAACGCTGATCGGCCTCACCTTCGCGCTCCTGCTCGGTGGCTTCCTGCTGCTGGGACGGCATCCCTCCAGCGTGATCTTCGTCTCGCTGGGCACGCTGACCGGCTCCTACGCAGCCGACCGGCTGGCGCGCGGCTGGTACTATCTCGGCGGCCAGAACGGCATCCCCTCGATCTCGTCGATGACGCTCGGCAGTTACGAATTCTCGGAAGGGCCGCCGTTCTACTATCTCGTGCTTGGCCTTCTTGTCGTGGTCTACCTGCTTTGCCGTTTTCTGGTGCGCTCGCAGTTCGGGTTGGCGCTCGCGGGATTGCGCGAGAACGAGCAGCGCATCGCTTTCTTCGGCTACAAGGCGCAGCACCTCAAGGCGATCATCTTCGCGATCGGCGGCGCGGTGGCGGGTCTTGCCGGCAGCCTTTACGCCTTCCACGAAGGTTTCGTCTGGCCCAACATGGTCGGCGTCGTGGTCTCGACGCAGGTCGTGCTCTACGTCCTGTTCGGCGGTTCCGGCACGCTGATCGGCGCCGTCATCGGTGCCGTCATCGTCGAGGGCGTCAGCTTCTGGCTCTCGGACAATTACCGCGAGGTCTGGCCGATCATCCTCGGCGTGCTGCTGTTGCTCGTGATCCTGTTCCGGCCGCTCGGCCTGATCAGTTTCGTGCTCGGCGAGCGCGAGCGGGTCGGCAGCTTTGGTGGTAAATCCAGGAAGACCGGGAAGGAGAAGCGCGATGCCGCTCCTTGAAGCCACCGGCGTCAAGAAGATCTTCGGGAAGCTCACCGCGCTCGATGGCGCAGCGCTCACTGTCGGCGAGAACGAGTTTCACGGCCTGATCGGCCCGAACGGCTCCGGCAAGAGCACGCTGATGAAGTGCATTGCGGGCGCCGAGGTGCCGACGCAGGGCAAGGTGAGTTTCATCAACACCGACATCACCGCGTTCACGCCGACGGAGCGTGCCCGCGCCGGCATGAGCCTGAAATTCCAGATCACATCCGTACTGCCGACGCTGACGCTCTACGACAACATCCTGCTCGCGCTGCAGGCGCAATCCTCGCTGTTCGACCTCGTGTTCTCGCGCACGCGCGGGCTCCTGCACGATCAGGTCATGACCATGCTGACGCAGTTCCGCCTCGCTGATCGCGCCTTCGATGCGGCGGCGGCGCTGTCGCACGGACAGCAGCAATGGCTGGAGATCGCGATGGCGCTTGCCTGCAAGCCGAAGCTGCTGCTGCTGGACGAGCCGACCGGCGGCATGAGTCTGGAGGAGCGCCGCGTCACCGGCGAATTGCTGCAGCCGATCAAAAAGCATTGCTCGCTCGTCATCGTCGAGCACGACCTCGATTTCATCCGCGACATCTGCGATCGCCTCACCGTGCTCGACCAGGGCAAGGTGCTGGCGTCCGGCACGGTGTCGGAGATCCAGGCCAACAAGGCCGTTCAGGAGATCTATTTGCGCCGTGCCTGAATTTTTGGACATCAAGCATCTCGACGCCGGCTATGGCCGCAGCCAGGTCCTGTTCGACGTCAACCTCGGCATTCCCTGGCGCGGCGGTGTCGCCGTGCTGGGCCGTAACGGCGCCGGCAAGACCACGCTGATGAAGACCATCGTCGGCGAGCTGCCGGCGTGGAAGGGCGAGGTCGCCTTCGATGGCCGCGACATCAGCCGCCGCGCGACCCAGGAGCGCGTGCGCGCCGGCATCGGCTACGTACCGCAGGAGCATTCGGTGTTCGCGCGCCTGTCGGTGCGCGACAATCTCGCGGTCGGCTCGCTCGCGAGCAGAAAAGCTGACGCCGTTGACCACGTGCTGACCATCTTCCCAAAGCTCGGCCAGCGCCTCGACCAGCCGGCCGGCACGCTGTCAGGCGGCGAGCGCAAGATGCTCGCCATCGGCCGCGCCATGCTGGGCGATCCAAAGCTGCTTCTGCTCGATGAGCCGACCGAAGGCGTCTGGATCGGCGTGATCGAGGAGATCACCGAGCGCCTGATCGAGCTCGCGAAAACCATCGCCGTCATCATTGTCGAGCAGCACCTCGACCTCGCGCTCCGCGTCGCCGATTACGCCTACGTGCTGGACCGCGGCCGCGTCGCGCTGCAAGGCGAGGCAGGCGAGGTGAGGGGCAATCCGGAGCTGCTGCGGTATCTGGCGCCGTAAGGCGCGCGCGTGAAGCGCGTCGCTCTCACACCGACCTCGGCTGTCATGCCCCGCGAAGGCGGGGCATCCAGTACGCCGCAGCTTCTCGATCGATAAGGGGTGCCTCTGGAATACTGGATTCCCCGCCTTCGCGGGGAATGACGGCGTCAGGCTGGGATGGATCGGAGAGACTAAGCGGAGCGCAGGCCTACTTCACCGCTCCAAACCGGCTGTCGAACGAGTTCGACTGGACCACCGGAGCGGCACCCATGATCTGGGTCGCTTCACCCGCGCCATCCGACACCGAGGGCTTCAGCGTCGGGCGCGTCGCCGCAAGGCGGGTGTCGGGCTTCGCTGGTTCGGCGGGCTTGGCGACGGCAACAGCCGGCTTCGGCGCATCCTTCGCTGCATCCTTGGACTTGTCGTGTCCCGGCACGAACCGGGTCACCGCGGCCTTCAGTCGGGACGCCGCGGTCGGCGGCGTCGTGGTCGTCGCGGCCGGGGCGACGGATGCCGTGGCTTGCGGCGGCGGCGTGGTCGCCGTCGCGTCGGCGTTGCCCACGCCCATCTTGCGGCCGAGGTTGGAGAAGAAGCCGGATTTCTCGGGCGGCGCTGCGGTGGCGACGCGGGCGTTGGCGGCGGGCGCGCTGACGGCGACGACCGGCTCTTCCTGCGGCGAGGGCGCGGCTGCATCGAGATTCGGCTTCGGCGGATTGACGTGCCCGGGGATCGTGCCCGGCGCCTTCGCCATCGCCAGCATCTGCAAGGTCGTGCCTTCGGCGCCCTCCGACAGACCGGTCGAGCCTTCCGGAATCTTCGCGGCGAAGATCTTGTTCATGCCGCCGTCGATGCCGGTGTTCATGCGCGCAACGGGCGTGCCGCGCGAAACCAGCTTGCTGTACTCCGCCTGGTCGCGCGCATCCTTCTCGCGCACGGCGCTGGCGATCTCCTCGGGGATCACATAGGCCGGGCACTTTGCGGACGCGTCGAACACCGGATCACGCTTGGCGTCGGCCGGCTTCGCCGCGTCGAACACGTACTTCTTCTCGCAGAAATCGACCTTCGGCTCCTGCCGCGTTACCTCGAAATGATCATAGCCTTCCTTGATCATCTTCCAGAACGGCATGTTCGGATTGTTCCGGTGCTTGGCCATGTTCACCGGCGTCATCTTGAACGGATAGGCCTGCAGCTGGAACGCCTTCTGACCGCCGAAGAAAGATTCGCGCCCGAGCGAATAGATCTCGGCGATCTGCTCGTCCGTCATCGCGTAGCAGCCGCGCGACGAACAATCGCCATGCACCATCAGCTGCGAGCCGCTGCGGCCCAAGGCCTTGTCGAACGCGTTCGGATAGCCCGTGTTGAACGACAAATAGTACGCGGACTGCGGATTCATCTGGCCCGGATTGATCGAGTAGAATCCTTCCGGCGCCTGGCGGTCGCCTTCGCGCACCTTCGGGCCGAGGTCGCCCGACCAGCGACAGATCGGATAGGTCTTGAGCAGCGCGAACTGGCCGTTGCGGGTCTGCTTCCAGACCTCGAGCTCGGCCTCCTGCTTGAACAGCCGCACCAGGATCGGGGATTGCAGGTCCATGTTCTTCTCGACCATCGCGGCGAGAAGTTTTGGCGGCACCGGCTGGTTGGCCTTGGCATTGGTCGCAAGCGAAACCTGGTCGGTGTCGCAGCCGGCCAGCACAAAGCTGGCGGCAAGCGCCGCCGAAACCAGAAACGCGCGAGCAAGCGAACGAGAAATCAAGATGGACCCCACACCGTCCAGGGCATCGCGCGCAAACCCCAATCTTGAAGCATGATCCGACCGGAGACCCGGACCCGTCGCGACGGGCTTTTTCGCAATCACGCTCCAGCGCTTATGCCCTGAAGCCATTGATTAAAATTCTAACCTCTGGGTCATGTGGTCGCAACCCGAACGGGGATCACGAGCCCGTTGGCCCAAAGGCGTGGTCAACGAAGACTTAAACTGGGCCGTAACTTGGGCCTCGCGGCCAAACCGGTACAGAGATCGCTGATTTGGGCAAAAAAAGGGTTAACGCGGGGTTACCGGGGGCTCTTCACCTCCCCCCGCAAGCGGGGGAGGGAGCGCACCGCCGCTGCGGGCCCCAAACCGCCCGAATCAGCCCAGTTTCCGGCCGATATCGAGGAATTTCTGCCGCCGATGCTTGCGGATAGCGTGCCCGTCGAGGCCTCGCAGCTCATCAAAGGCCTTGGCGATGGCATCGCCCGTGGTGGCGATCATGGCGGCGGGGTCGCGATGGGCGCCGCCGACCGGCTCCTTCAGGATGCTGTCGATCACGCCGAAGCGGAGCATGTCCTGGGCCGTGATCTTCATGTTGTTGGCGGCTTCCTGCGCCTTGGAGCCGTCGCGCCAGAGGATCGAGGACGCTGCCTCGGGCGAGATCACGCTGTAGATCGCGTGCTCCAGCATCAGGACCTTGTTGGCGGTGGTGATGGCGATGGCGCCGCCCGACATGCCCTCGCCGGTGATGATGGCGACGTTCGGCACGGTCAGCGCCATGCAGGCATCGGTCGAGCGCGCGATCGCCTCGGCCTGGCCGCGCTCTTCCGCGCCGATGCCGGGATAGGCGCCGGCGGAATCGGCGAGCGACAGCACCGGCAGGCCGAACCGCTCGGCCATCTCCATCAGCCGCACGCATTTGCGATAGCCCTCGGGCCGCGCCATGCCGAAATTATGCTTGATGCGGCTCTCGGTGGAATCGCCCTTTTCCTGGCCCATCACGCAGATGGCCTCGCCGCGGAAGCGGCCGAAGCCGGCCACCAGCGCCTCGTCCTCGCCGAACTTGCGATCGCCGGCGAGCGGGGTGAACTCGGTGATCAGGCCCTTGATGAAGTCGTTGAAATGCGGCCGCTGCGGATGCCGCGCGACCAGCGTCTTCTGCCACGGCGTCAGGTTCAGATAGAGGTCGGCCATCGCCTGCGCCGCCTTGTCCTCGATCCGCCCGATCTCCTCGGCGATGTCGCTGCCGGAGGCCGCAAGCGTCCGCAATTCATCGAGCTTGGAATCGAGCTCGGCGACGGGCTTTTCGAAATCGAGATAGCTGCGCATCTGGTCTGGCATCAACTCAATATAGGGAGAACGGGGCGAGGCGGCGAAGCGGATTCGATGTCGCGGAAAGAAGTGTAGGTTTGTCAATGAGTTGGCTTGTGTACTCGCTGGGAGTACCGGCCAAATCAATCGTAAGGCCCCGGCTCTTTCTGCGGAGATGTGGCCGAAGTCAAGGCGGTTTCGGGTCGTGACCCGTACCGTAGCCCGGATGAGCGAAGCGATATCCGGGGCAGGTCGCCCCGATCGTCAATCCCGGATGTCGCTTCGCTCATCCGGGCTACTGCAGCTACGGCACCAACTACTTCTCCGCCAGCGGGTGCAGGTCGCGGACCAGGCTCTTCAGCCGCTCCTCGACCACGTGGGTGTAGATCTGGGTCGTCGAGATGTCGGTATGGCCGAGCAGCGTCTGCACGATGCGCAAGTCGGCCCCGTTGTGCAGCAGGTGGCTGGCGAAGGCGTGGCGCAGCACGTGGGGGGAGACCAGCCGGGCCTGCAGCCCTGAAGCGACCGCAAGCTCCTTCAAATCGCGGGCAAAATGCTGCCGCGTCAGATGCCCGCTCTCGCCGAACGAGGGGAACAACCATTTCGAGGCCGCCACGCTGTTCTTCTTGTCGGACTTGTTGTTGTCCTTGGCGGCCTCCGTCGCCGCGAGATAATCGGCCATCGCCTGGCGTGAGGCCTCGTTGAGCGGCACCAGCCGTTCCTTGTTGCCCTTGCCGCGCACCACGATCATGCGGGCGTCGCGCTTCGCGGCCGTGCGCGGCAGCGCCACCAGCTCGGAGACGCGCAGGCCAGTGGCGTAGAGCACCTCGAGCAGACAATAGAGTCTCAGGGCGCGCAGCCGTTTCGAGGGCGAGGCAGCCTCCGCCTCGCTCAATTCCTTGGCGCGGCGGAGCATGCGGTCGACATCCGCGATCGACAGCACCTTCGGCAGGCCGCGGCCGCGCTTCGGGCCCGACAGGATCGCCGCGGGATCGTCGGTTCTGATGCGTTCGTTCAGAAGGAAGCGATAGAGATGCCGCATCGCCGACAGCCGTCGCGCGACGCTGGTGGACTTGAAGCCGCGCGTGTCGAGATCGGCGAGATAGTCCCGCAGCGTCTGTGTTTCCGCGTCCGCGAATGCATGGCCGACGCGGCCGAGAAACTCGGAGAAGTCGGTGAGGTCGCGGCGGTAGGCATCGAGCGTATTGGGGCCGGCGCCCTGTTCCGCCGCAAGCATGTCGAGGAACAGGCCGGTGAGTTTTGTATCTGAGGGCTTGTTATCGGAAGGTCTGGCACGCATGCCCGGCAGCCTAGCTGCTATTTCTTGAGAAACTTATCCGGCGGGATCGTCACCGTCATTTCCCGCGGCTTGGGATTGACGAAGTTCGCCAGCGCGAAGACCACGCCATAGACGATGCCGGCGATCACGGCGACGACCGTCAGGAAGCGGAACAGGCTGGGCATCGGCAGGATCTCGGAGAGGGTCTCGGTCAGGGGCTTGGCGGGCAAATTAACCAATGAAATCATCCAACACGTTCGCCGTTTCGAGGCAAGAGTCCTCTGGCGAGGGCCCCTGCGGGGTCGTATAGGTGGCCAAAGGATGCCGCCTTTGGCGGCAGATCGAGCGAGACCCAATCGAGCGAGACCGATGCCCGACGCCGCGTTGCCGATCCAAGCCTCGCCCGAGGCCGACATCCTGTCGGCGCTGGGGACGCGCTCGATCGTGCTCGTCGGCATGATGGGGGTGGGCAAATCCACCATCGGCCGCCGCATGGCTCTCCGGCTCAAGCTGCCCTTCGTCGATGCCGACACCGAGATCGAGGCGGCGGCCGGCATGACCATACCGGAAATTTTCGAGCGCCACGGCGAGCCGCATTTCCGTGACGGCGAGGCCCGCGTGATCGCGCGTCTGCTCGACGGCGGCCCCATCGTGCTGGCGACCGGCGGCGGCGCCTTCATGCGCGAGGAGACGCGGGGCCGTATCGCGGCGAAGGCGATCTCGATCTGGCTCAAGGCCGATCATGACGTCATCATGCGCCGCGTGCGCCGGCGCGCCGACCGTCCGCTGCTCCAGACCGCCGATCCCGAAGGGACCGTGACGCGCCTGCTCACCGAGCGCGAGCCGGTCTACGGCCATGCCGACCTCACCATCGCCTCGCGCGACGTGCCGCACGACAGAATCGTCGACGAGACCATCGAGACGCTACGCGCGCATCTTTGCGGCGAACGGG
The DNA here is from genome assembly GCF_055807455.1 of Bradyrhizobium sp. Kon58. Lineage (NCBI taxonomy): Bacteria > Pseudomonadati > Pseudomonadota > Alphaproteobacteria > Hyphomicrobiales > Nitrobacteraceae > Bradyrhizobium > Bradyrhizobium sp. Kon58. Next base: position 14,072 of record NZ_JBVVOT010000027.1, on the reverse strand, counting down.
CGTCCCCGCCACCAGCCGACGTCGCGAGTGCCGCACGATGACCGCGCCCTTGAAACATTCCAATCCTGTCAACGTCGAGGTCGCACTGGAGAATCGCGCCTATGACATCGTCATCGGCCGCGGCGTGCTGGCTTCGCTCGGCGAACGCGTCGCGCGCCTGCGCCCCGGCGTGCGCACCGCGATCGTGACGGATCGCACCGTCGCGAAATACTGGCTCGAACCCGCCGAGGCTTCGCTCGCAGCCAGCGGCATTGCGACATCGCGCATCGTCGTCGAGGAAGGTGAGATCTCGAAGACCTATGCCGGTCTCGAAAAGGTCAGCGAAGCCCTGATCGCCGCGAAGATCGAGCGCAATGATCTCGTAATCGCGCTCGGCGGCGGCGTGGTCGGCGATCTCGCCGGCTTTGCCGCGGCAATCCTGCGCCGCGGCGTCGATTTCGTGCAGGTGCCGACCTCGCTGCTGGCGCAGGTCGATTCCTCCGTCGGCGGCAAGACCGGCATCAACTCGCCGCAGGGCAAGAATCTGCTCGGCGCCTTCCACCAGCCGGTGCTGGTGATCGCCGACACCGCCGTGCTCGACACGCTGTCGCCCCGGCAATTCCGCGCCGGCTATGCCGAGGTCGCCAAATACGGCGTGCTCGGGGACGAGGCCTTCTTCGCCTGGCTCGAGAAGAACCATTCCGACATCTCCAAAGGCGGCTCGGCGCGCGAGCATGCGATCGCGACCTCCTGCCGGGCCAAGGCCGGCGTGGTCTCGCGCGACGAGCGCGAGACCGGCGAGCGCGCGCTGCTCAATCTCGGCCATACGTTCGGCCATGCGCTGGAAGCCGCGACCGGCTTCTCCGACCGCCTGTTTCACGGCGAGGGCGTTTCGATCGGCATGACGCTGGCGGCGCAGTTTTCGGCGAAGCTCGGCATGATCGGCGAAGCGGATGCGACGCGCGTCGAGCGTCACCTCGTTGAGGCCGGCCTGCCGACGCGCTTGCAGGACATCGCGGGCTTCGCGCAGGAGGGGCTTGCCGATGCCGACGCGCTGATGGCTCTGATGGCGCAGGACAAGAAGGTCGAGCGCGGCAGGCTCACCTTCATCCTGCTGGAGGCTGTTGGGCGCGCCGTCGTCGTGAAGAACGTGGAGCCGGCTCCGGTGCGCGACTTCCTCAAGGACAAGCTCGCCCACAAGGCGTGACACGCGGTTGAACGGCGCTAAAGCGTTTTCGAGCGAAGTGGGTACCGGTTCGCGTCAAGAAAACGCGTCAGAACAAGAAACCAGAGTGGTTCATGGATTGGCTCGGATTCACCATCGTCATTCTCTGCCTGCTCGTCTCCGGCTTCTTCGCCGCGAGCGAGACCGCGCTGACCGGCGCCTCGCGCGCCAGCATGCTGCGGCTCTCCAAGCAGGGTAATCGCGACGCCGACGTGGTCTCGCAACTGCTCGACATGCGCGAGCGCCTGATCGGCGCGCTGCTGCTCGGCAACAACATCGCCAATATCAGTGCATCCGCCCTGGCCACCAGCATCTTCACGGCCTGGTTCGGCGACGTCGGCGTGCTCTATGCCACCGGCTTGATGACCGCGCTGGTCGTGATCTTCGCCGAGGTGCTGCCCAAGACCATCGCGATCAACGCGCCCGATCGCATGGCGCTGGCGGTGGCGCGCCCGATGCGGCTGACGATGTACGTGCTGGGGCCGCTGCTGCGGATCGTGGAAGTCATCGTGCGGCTGTTGATGCGCCTGTTTGGCCTTGCCGGCGAGCACCAGGCGATCCTGTCGCCGACCGAGCGCCTGCGCGGCGCGGTCGACCTGCTGCATCATGAAGGCAAGTTTGAGAAGCACGACCGCGACATGCTCGGCGGGCTGCTCGATCTGCGCGAGCTCCAGGTCTCCGACGTCATGATCCATCGCACCGAGATGACGATGATCAACGCCGACCTGCCGCCGGAGGATCTGGTGCGCGAGGTGCTGGCGGCCGAATACACTCGCATCCCGCTGTGGCGCGAGAAGCCGGAAAACATCATCGGCGTGCTCCATGCCAAGGATTTGCTGCGGGCGATCCGCGCGGCCGATGGCGAGACCTCGCGCATCGATGTCTCCACCATCGCGCTGCCGCCGTGGTTCGTGCCGGAGATGCGGCCCGTCTCCGAGCAGCTCAAGGCGTTCCGCCGCCGCAAGACCCATTTCGCCCTGGTCGTCGACGAGTACGGCGAAGTTGAAGGGCTCGTGACGCTGGAAGACATTCTGGAAGAGATCGTCGGCGACATCTCCGACGAGCACGACGTCGTGGTCGCGGGCGTGCGCGCCCAGCCGGACGGCTCGGTCGTCGTCGACGGCTCGGTGCCGATCCGCGACCTCAACCGCGCCATGGACTGGCACCTGCCTGACGAAGAGGCAACGACGGTCGCCGGCCTCGTCATTCACGAGGCGCGCTCGATCCCCGACCGCGGCCAGAGTTTCACCTTTCACGGCTTCCGCTTCCGCGTCCTCCGTCGCGAACGCAACCGCATCACCGCGCTCCGTATTTCCCCGGTGCCGCGCGAGACGGAGATGGAGGAAGCCAAGCGGCGACGAGCCGGGACGTCGTTTTAGGATTCGCATGACCCTGTTGCCCCTCATGGTGAGGAGCGCCGCAAGGCGCGTCTCGAACCATGCAGGCCAGGATGCCGCAGCGGGGGCCTGCATCCTTCGAGACGCGCGCAAGTGCACGCTCCTCAGGATGAGGAGAAATGGCGCCGTCTGACGCTCGAATTGGCGAGCTAGCTCCCGCCTTCTCCCGGCGCTTGCGCGTGGATCGCCAGCGCGTGCACGCTGCCGGAGAGTTCCGCGGCGAGCGCCGAATTTATCATGCGGTGGCGATCGACCCGGCTCTTCCCTTTGAAGGCGGAAGACACAATATAAACGCGGAAGTGCGTCTCGCCGCTCGGCCGATGGCCGGCGTGGCCCTCATGCAAATGTGACTCGTCCACGACTTGCAGGCTTTCCGGCGTGAAAGCTTCCTGCAACTTGTTGCTGATAGTGTCTCTGATGGCCATCTGGGTCATTACGGTGCGAGATCGCTCTCCGTATTGCATAGGCCGCCTCTGGCGGTCGTTCAAGGACGCCTCAGCATAGTTTCGGCTATGCTTTTCAGCTAATTGCAATGTCAAGACTTGAAGGTTTTTGCATTGCGTAGTCAAAGTCAGCCATGCCGATCGATTCATCAAAGTTCTTCGACTCCATCCGGATCAAGCCGAAAGGCAAGCAGCCGGAAGTGAAGCCGCGCGATGCCGTGGTCAATTGCGAATGGACCGGGTGTCAGAACAAGGGCGCGCATCGTGCGCCCAAGGGTCGCGACAATCAGCGTGAGTACTGGCACTTCTGCCTGAACCACGTGCGCGAGTACAACCAGAACTACAATTTCTTCTCCGGCATGAATGCCGACGCCGTCGCGCGCTATCAGAAGGATGCGCTGACCGGTCATCGCCCGACCTGGAAGATGGGCGCCAATGGCGGCGTCAAGAAAGGCGCGGAAGCCGAGATCGACGGCGCCTTCGATCCGTTCAGCATGTTCCAGGAGCTCAACGGCCGCACCGGCTGGCGCGCCGGTCCGCAGGCCGCGCCCAAGGCCGAGACGCGCAAGATCATGAACGCCGAGCGCAAGGCGCTCCAGGTGATGGGCCTTGGCCCGGAGTCCACGCTCGCCGACGTCAAGTCCAAGTACAAGGCGCTGGTGAAGCAGCACCACCCCGATGCCAACGGTGGCGACCGCTCCACCGAGGACCGTCTGATCGAAATCATCAAGGCGTATAATTATCTGAAGACCGTGGTGCGCGAGGCCTGAGGCCGCGCCACTGTCTTCCCTTCTCCCCTTGTGGGAGAAGGTGGCGCGAAGCGCCGGATGAGGGGTTGCTTCCTCAAATTCCAATGCAAGGGATTGTGCGGGGAGAGAACCCCTCACCCGTCTCGCCGCTGCGCGGCGAGCCACCCTCTCCCACAAGGGGAGAGGGAAAGACGCCGTTCCATCCGGGCTCCTTCATCACGCCTCCGGCATCGCCCCCACATATGACGAACTCGGCCGGATCAGCCGCCCGGTCCGCTGCTGCTCGCGCGCATGCGCGGTCCAGCCGGCGGCGCGCGCCACCGCGAAGATCGGCGTGAAGGCCTGCCTCGGGATCGCCAGCGCATCGAGCAGGATCGCGGTGAAGAACTCGACATTGGTCTCCAGCGGCCGGTCCGGATTCTTCTTGCGCAAGGCGCTGCGGATATAGGCTTCGACCTCGCCGGCAAACGGCAGGTCGGCGCCGTCCGAGGCCAGCGCCTCGATCGCGGTCTTGAGCACGTCGGCGCGCGGATCGCGCACGCGATAGACGCGGTGGCCAAAACCCATCATGCGCTCGCCGCGGGCGAGTGCTGCGTCCACCCAGGGCTGGATGCGTTCGCGCGAGCCGATCGCGTCGAGCATTTCCAGCACCGGTTCCGGCGCGCCGCCATGCAACGGACCCGTCAGCGCGCAATAGCCGGCGGTGACGGCGGCAAACAGGTCAGCCTGCGTCGAGGCCACCACGCGCGCGGTGAAGGTCGAGGCGTTCATGCCGTGGTCGCTGGCGGTGACGAGATAGGCGTCCAGCGCCGTGACCTCGCGTGGTTCAGGCGCGCGTCCATGCAGCATGCGAAGCGTATCGGCGGCATGGCTCGCGTTCGGATCGGGCGCCACGGGATCGAGACACCTGGCGCGGCGGACGAGCGCGCCCGCAATCACCGGGAATGCGCCGACGATCGTCGCCTCATGGGCGAGGCCGTGCTCGGCGCGAAGTCCCGCGACCGCCGCGCGAAACCCGTCGACGACGCCCATGCCGCGCGTTGCGGGCAGCAGCTCGTCCAGCCGCGCGAAGGCGCGCTCGCGTGCGGCGCCCAGGCTCGCGCGCACATTGGCTTCGCTCAGCGTGGTCATGCTGGCGCCGTTCCAGAGCCGGGTGGTGACGCCTTCAAAGCTCGACTGCCTGGCGAGGGTGCCTACATGCTCGCCGGCGATGATCAACTCGCCGCGCTCGCCGTCGACGTGGCTCAGCACGGTTTCGGCCGCGGGAACGCCGTCCAGCCCGATCTGGCTTTTGGTGAGGTGGATGTTCATGGCCCAAATCTCCTTTGCACCAGTGAAAGGTCGGGCTTCTCGACAGATTGATCAATCTTGATTATATAAATCAATATGAAGAATTCCGAGGGGCTTTACCTCTCCGCCCGGGAAGCCGCCGCCGAGCTCGCGATCTCGCCGGCCACGCTCTACGCCTATGTCAGTCGCGGCCTGGTCCGCTCCGAGCCGACGCCGGACTCGCGCAAGAACCGCTATCGCGCCGAGGACGTCCGGGCCCTGAAGGAGCGCCGGGTGCCGTCGCCGGAGCCGCGCGGCCTGCGCAGTTTCGATGCCGATCTGCCGGTCATGGACACGGAGATCTCCACCATCACCGAGGACGGCGCGATCTATCGCGGCGTCAATTGCGTCGATCTCGCCGAGCATGACACGCTGGAGCACACGGCGACGCTTCTGTGGGACGTTTCCGGCGTCGATCCGTTCGCGCCGGATAATCAGCCCGCGATATCCGAGGAGATGCGCGCGATCGCACAGGCCGCGCGCCGGGCGGCACCGATCGATCGCGCCATTGCCGTGCTGGCGCTCGCATCGAGCGCCGATCCCCGCGCGTTCACGCGTGCGCCGGATGGCCGCGCCATGGTCGGTGCGCGCATCGTCCGGCTTCTGGTCGCGACCATGCTCAACACGGAGCCGTCCGCCGAGCCACTGCACCAGCAGATCGCGAGGGCCTGGGCGCCCGACAACAAGCACGCGGCCGATCTGATCCGCCGCGCGCTGGTGCTGCTCGCCGAGCATGAATTGAACGCGTCCACCTTCACGGCGCGCTGCGCGGCCTCGACCGGCCTCAATCTTTATGACTCCGTCATCGCCGGCCTCGCCGCGCTGAAGGGACCGAAGCACGGCGGCGCCGGCGTGCTCGCCTCGCAGCTCGTCAAGGCGCTGGTGGATCGTGACGTCGAGCCGATGGTCCGCGAACGCGTCGCGCTCGGCGAACGCTTTGCCGGCTTCGGTCACGGCGTCTACAAGCGGGGCGATCGGCGCGCGCAGTCGCTGCTGAATGCCCTGGCCCGCACCGGCGCACCGCGAAAATTCACCAAGGAGGTGCCGGAGCGGATCGCGGAGGCGACCGGCGAGCTCGTCAATATCGACTACGCGCTCGCGGTGCTCGTGCACGCGTTGCGCCTGCCTGGAGGCAGCGAGCTCGCGTTGTTCGCGATGGCCCGCAGCGTCGGCTGGATCGCTCATGCGAGCGAGCAGCTACAGCACGGCAAGCTGATCAGGCCGCGGGCAAGGTATGTCGGGCCTGCGCCGGGGCGGAGGGCCGGGGTTGCCGATTAGAAATTTCGCTAGGACGACGCAGAGAGAGGTCTATCCCCGCGGCTTCGCCACCGCCACACCGCCGCCGTTCCGGCGGCGATAGATCCAGACCGCCAGGCCCAGCACGATCGCGACGCCGACCACGGTCAGGATCCAGATGTGCTTGCCGACATGTCCATGGTGGTGCAGCCCGGCATATTCGTGCAGCACCGACACCGCCAAAACACCCGGCAGCACATGCGCCGGCGCCCAGACCAGGATCGCCGGGATGTTGATGGCATAGAAGCGGGCCGGGGGCATGCCCAGCGCGCCCGCGGTGACCGGGACGAAGGCACGGATCGGCGGCACGAAGCGGGCGAAGAACACCGCCCAGGTGCCGAAGCGGTGGAAGAAATTCTCGCTCTGCTCGACCACGCGTGGATAATTGGTCAGCGGCCAGGTGTTGAGGATCTCCCGTTGCTGCCGGTGGCCGATCCAGTAGGCCGAACCGTCGCCGAGCACTGCGCCGAGCGCCGCCGCCAGCAACACCCATTGCAGCCTAAGCTCGCCGCCCGGGACCAAGGCGCTTAGCGCCAGGATGATGGTCGAGCCGGGGATCACCGACCCCACCACCGGAACCGCCTCCAGCAGGGCCGCCAGGAACAGGGTCAGATAGGCCAGCCACGCATGGGCCGAGACGAAGGAAATGAGGGGATCGAGAAAGGACGTCACGTCGTCTCTGTGGTGGGATTGGGCTTTGGGGTTGGGACCCTACATTCGGACCCTACATAAGTAACGAGCGGCGGTAAAAGTGCCACCCGCGTGGGCAGGACCGCGCCCTTGGCACGAAATTCAGGCGTGATTCGCAGGGCAGCCTTCCAAAAATCGCGTTCCTTGCCTATCTAAATGAAAAGACAACGGAACTTTGATTGGGGGGCGGGCTTCTGCCCGCACGTTGTCTCTGATAGGTTCGCGATCGCACCCAGCCGCAGCCAACGTGCAATAACTGGTCACGGGATCGCCCGGGACCTCGGAGGATTGATGACGACCGCCGCGATGTCCAAAGTTGAGGGAGTTTCCGGTTTGCCCGACATGAAGGTGTCGGTGCGCCAGGTGTTCGGGATCGACAGCGATCTCGAAGTCCCAGCCTATTCCGAAGTCGATCCTCACGTGCCCGAAGTCGATTCCGATTACCGCTTCGATCGCGCCACCACGCTCGCCATTCTCGCCGGCTTCGCCCACAACCGCCGCGTCATGGTCACGGGCTATCACGGCACCGGCAAATCCACCCATATCGAGCAGGTCGCCGCGCGGCTGAACTGGCCCTGCGTGCGCGTCAATCTCGACAGCCACATCAGCCGTATCGACCTGGTCGGCAAGGACTCGATCGTAGTCCGCGACGGCAAGCAGGTCACCGAATTCCGCGACGGCATCCTGCCCTGGGCGCTCCAGCACAACATCGCGCTGGTGTTCGACGAATACGACGCCGGCCGCCCGGACGTGATGTTCGTGATCCAGCGCGTGCTGGAGGTCTCCGGCCGCCTGACGCTGCTCGACCAGAACAAGGTGATCAAGCCGCACCCGTCGTTCCGCATGTTTTCGACCGCCAATACCGTCGGCCTCGGCGACACCTCGGGCCTCTATCACGGCACCCAGCAGATCAACCAGGGCCAGATGGATCGCTGGTCGATCGTCACCACGCTGAACTATCTCGCCCATGACGAGGAAGTGGAGATCGTGCTGGCCAAGGCCAAGCACTATCGCACCCAGGAGGGCCGCGACATCGTCAACAAGATGGTTCGCCTCGCCGATCTCACCCGCAACGCCTTCGCCAATGGCGATCTGTCGACGGTGATGAGCCCGCGCACGGTGATCACCTGGGCGGAGAACGCCGACATCTTCAGCGATATCGGCTTCGCCTTCCGCGTCACCTTCCTCAACAAGTGCGACGAGCTCGAACGTCCTCTCGTCGCCGAGTTCTACCAGCGCTGCTTCAACGCGGAGCTGCCGGAATCGGCGGTGAACGTGGCGCTCAGCTGATCGCGATGTGTCGTCCCGGCCGAGTGCGCAATTGCGCATGGGGGCCGGGACCCATGCCGCGAGGTCTCTCGGTGAAGCGACGCTGATAGTTTTCCCTGACGCAATAACCGTCGGTGGCTATGGATCCCGGCCTTCGCCGGGACGACGGTGAGATCGAGATGAGCACCACCTCCAACTCCAAATTCCGCAACACCAAGGAAGCCCCGACCGAGCCGTTCAAGCGCTCGGTGGCCTCCTGTCTGAAGGCGATCGCCAAGGCGCCCGAGCTCGACGTCAGCTTCGCCGCCGAGCGTCCCGGGCTCGCGCCGGGCAAGGCGCGGCTTCCCGAGCCCGCGCGAAAAATGACCAGGCGGGATGCCGCGATCGTGCGCGGCCATGCCGATTCCATCGCACTCAAGCTCGCCTGTCATGATCCAAAGGTGCATCGCAAGCTGATGCCGGGCAATCCGCAGGCGCGCGGCGTGTTCGAGGCGGTGGAGCAGGCCCGTGTCGAGGCGATCGGCGCGCGGCGCATGGCGGGCGTTGCGAAAAACCTCACCGCGATGCTCGACGACCATTTCCATCGCGGCAAGTTCGACGAGATCACCGATCGCGCCGACGCGCCGCTCGCCGACGCGCTGGCGATGCTGGTGCGCGAACGCCTGACCGGCATGGCGCCGCCCACGGCCGCCAAGAAGATGGTCGATCTCTGGCGTCCCATCCTCGAAGACAAGATCGGCAGGCGGCTCGACCGGCTCGATACCGTGGTCGAGGACCAGACCAGGTTCGGCGATGCCGTGCATGATCTGCTGACGGCGCTCGAAATCGGCGACGAGCGCAGCGCCGACAGCGAAGACAATGACGAGAACGACGAGAACCAGGACGGCGACAACGATCAGTCCGGCGCCGAGGGCTCGCCCGATTCCGACGCCGCGCAGGAGATGAGCGCCGACCAGGCGCAGGCATCGAGCGAGGAGATGAGCGAGAGCGCGATGGAAAGCGCGCAGGCCTCGACCTCCGACACCTTCGACGACGGCGAGCTCGGCGACGACGAGACACCGGGCGAGGCGACGCGGCCGAATTCGCACGGCAAGAACGAGCCGCGCGGGCCGGAATATCACGCGTTCGCGCCGAAGTTCGACGAGGTCATCGCCGCCGAGGACCTCTGCGACCATGACGAGCTGGAGCGGCTGCGCGCCTATCTCGACAAGCAGCTCGCGCATCTGCAGGGCATCGTCGCCCGTCTCGCCAACCGCCTCCAGAGGCGCTTGATGGCGCAGCAGAACCGCGCCTGGGAGTTCGATCTCGAAGAGGGCATTCTGGACCCCGCGCGGCTGTCGCGCGTGGTGACCGATCCCTATCACCCGCTGTCCTTCATGCACGAGAAGGAGGCGACGTTCCGCGACACCGTGGTGACGCTGCTGCTCGACAATTCCGGCTCGATGCGCGGGCGCCCGATCACGGTCGCGGCGACCTGCGCCGACATCCTCGCCCGTACGCTGGAGCGTTGCGGCGTCAAGGTCGAGATTCTCGGCTTCACGACGCGCGCCTGGAAGGGCGGGCAATCGCGTGAGGCGTGGCTTGCCGCCGGCAAGCCGGCCAGTCCCGGCCGCCTCAACGATCTCCGCCACATCATCTACAAATCCGCCGACGCGCCTTGGCGCCGTGCGCGGAAGAATCTCGGCCTGATGATGCGCGAGGGGCTGTTGAAGGAGAATATCGACGGCGAGGCGCTGGACTGGGCGCACAAGCGCCTGCTCGGCCGGCCCGAGCAGCGCAAGATCCTGATGATGATCTCGGACGGCGCGCCGGTCGACGATTCCACGCTGTCGGTCAATCCCGGCAACTACCTCGAGCGGCACCTGCGCCACATCATCGAGGAGATCGAGACCCGCTCGCCGGTCGAGCTGATCGCGATCGGCATCGGCCATGACGTGACCCGCTATTATCGCCGCGCGGTGACGATCGTGGACGCCGAAGAGCTCGGCGGCGCCATCACTGAAAAGCTCGCCGAACTGTTCAGCGAGACCAACACCGCGCCCACGCAACCGGCCGGTCGCCCGCGACGCAAACTGCATTCGTGAGCAACCATCGATCCCGCCGCAGCTTTATCGGCCACGCGGCGGCGGGATTTTCCACTCTCGCACTGTCTCGCCTGGCGCAGGCACAGCCTGCGCCGAAGCCGGCGCTCATCGAGCACGCCGTCGCCGCGCCCGTCGGAATCGAGGTCAACGCGCGGCCGATCCCCAATTTCGAGCCGCGCGACCGCGCGCGCACGCGGTTCGGTTCGCTGGACTATCGCGGCGGCCTGGTGCTGACCTCGCCGCATCGCGGCTTCGGCGGCCTGTCCGGCTTCCGGTTTCTCGACAGCAAAGGCGAGCGCTTCCTCGCGATCTCCGACCAGGGCACCTGGTTCACCGGTCGCATCCGCTATTCCGGGCGGAGCATGACCGGTCTCGACGACGTCGAGGCCGCGCCGGTGCTCAATGCGGAGGGGCGACCGATCACGGAGAAGCGGCTGTGGTACGACACCGAGTCGCTCGCGCGTGACGGCGACCTCGTCTATGTCGGGCTCGAGCGCGTCAACCAGATCATGCGATTCGATTTTTCGAAGGGCGGCACGCGCGCCCGTGGCGAGGTGCTGCCGACCCCGCCGGCGGTGCGCAAACTGCCCTATAACAAGGGGCTCGAGGCGCTGGTGTTTGTCCCCAAAGGGCAGCCGCTCGCGGGCACCTTGATCGCGCTGTCGGAAGGCGGCTTCGATGCCGACGGCAATCTGATCGGCTTCTTGATCGGCGGTCCGACGCCGGGCCAGTTCAGCATTCGCCGCACCGACCAGCAGCTCATCAGCGACGCCGTGCTGCTGCCCTCGGGCGATCTCCTGATCCTCGAACGCAAATTTTCCTGGTTCACCGGCGTCGACATCCGCATCCGTGCGATCCCCCTGAAATCGATCGCGCCTGGCGCATTGGTCGACGGCCCCGTGCTGTTCAAGGCCGATCTCGGCCACGAGATCGACAACATGGAAGGCATCGACGCCCACGTCACGCCCGAGGGCGAGACCGTGCTGACGCTGGTGTCCGACGATAATTTCTCGATGCTCCAGCGCACCCTGCTGCTGCAGTTCGCGCTGGTGGAGTAGGGCGGCGCGGCCGCAATGCATGACGCTACGGGCCGCCATTCCCCCCGCGCGGCTGGCAATCCGCGTTTCCCTCACTACACTCCCCTGCATAGCCCTCCCTCCCTTTCGGAACTCCCCCGCATGAGCGCCCTGTTTTCCCCGATCGAGCTGCGCGGTCTGAATTTGAAGAACCGCATCGTGGTGTCGCCGATGTGCCAATATTCGGCCGAGGACGGCGTTCCCACCGACTGGCACTTCACCCACATCAACAATCTCAGCCTGTCGGGCGCGGCGATGTTCTGCATCGAGGCGACCCATGTCGAGGCGATCGGCCGCATCACGCCGGGCTGCCTCGGGCTCTACAGCGATGCCGCCGAGGCCGCGCTGAAGCAGATCCTCACGTCGGTGCGGAAACATTCTTCGACCGCGGTCGCGATGCAGCTCGCGCATGCCGGCCGCAAAGCCTCGAGCGCGCGGCCCTGGGACGGCGGCCAGTTGATCCCGCAGGACCAGGGCGGCTGGCAGACGGTGGCGCCGTCGGCGCTGCCGCACAAGGAGGGCGAGGCCGCGCCGCTGGCGCTCGATGCCGCCGGCCTCAAGCGCATCCGCGACGCCTTCGTCGATGCGGCGAAACGCGCCGATCGCATCGGCATCGACGCCATCGAGCTGCACGGCGCGCACGGCTATCTGCTGCATCAGTTCCTGTCGCCGATCTCGAACAAGCGCACCGACGAGTATGGCGGCTCGCTCGAGAACCGCATGCGCTTCCCGCTGGAGGTGTACGACGCGGTCCGCGCGGTGTTCCCGCACGACAAGCCGGTCGGCATGCGGGTGTCGTCGACCGACTGGGTCGAGGGCGGCTGGGATCTGGCGCAGACGATCGAGTTCGCCAAGGCGCTGAAGGCGCGCGGCGTCGACTGGATCGATGCCTCCTCCGGCGGCGTCTCGCCGCTGCAGAAGATCGCGCTCGGCCCCGGCTACCAGGTGCAGTTTGCCGAGGCCATCAAGCGCGAGACGGGTTTGCCCACCATCGCCGTCGGCCTCATCACGGAGCCGAAGCAGGCCGAAGACATCGTCGCATCCGGCAAGGCCGACATGGTCGCGCTCGCCCGCGGCTTGCTCTATGACCCGCGCTGGGCCTGGCACGCCGCAGCCGAACTTGGCGGCGAGGTCGAAGCACCCCCGCAATATTGGCGCTCGCAGCCCTCGACCCAGAAGGCGCTGTTCGGCAAGACGACGTTCGGGGCGCGGTAGGCTCTTCACCCTGCGGCCATCCTTCGAGACGCCCGCCTTTGGCGGGCCCTCAGGATGAGGACGGAGTGCGCGGCAGCGCTTTCGAATGGGCAAAGATGCCGCTCAGCCTCATCCTGAGGAGACCGCAAAGCGGTCGTCTCGAAGGACGAGGCGCTTGCGCCCCTCACGCATCCGTAACGCGTCTCACCTTCCACCTCACTTAAATCTGGCCTAACCTCGCGCGCGTCCAACTCCTCGCGGAGGCCCGCCATGCGGTTTCGTATCCGGAAAGCTGCCCACGTCATCGAGCGCGTGGGGCTTGCGATGGCGGGCGCGGCGTGCGGGCTGTTTGTCGGCGCTTATGTGGGATCCGCGATACCCGCGCTCACCACCGAGGGCTTCCTGCTGCTGATGATGGTGCTGGGCTTCGTCGGCTTCTATCTCGGCATCGACACGCCGCAGCTGCCGTTCGACGAGGCCCATGGCGACATCGACGCCGCGGAACTGTTGAGCGCCGCCGGCACGCTCTGCGCCACGCTCACCGCGCTCGCCTCCGTCGCCATCATCGTGCTCCGCCTCGAGCCGCACATCGCGTGGAGCTGGTTCGCCCTGTTCGGCTGGATCGCGGGCGTCGCGATGCAGATCGTCGCGGGGGCGAAGGCGCGGATGCGGAAGTAGGTTTCTTCCTTCTCCCCTTGTGGGAGAAGGTGGCGCGAAGCGCCGGATGAGGGGTCTCTCTCCGCAGATCCGACTGTGAGAGATGTACCCGCGGAGAGAGACCCCTCACCCGTCTCGCCGCTCTGCGGCGAGCCACCCTCTCCCACAAGGGGAGAGGGTGATCAAGCTGACGTCTCGCTTCCCCTAAAACACGACGCCCACTTTCGTGCCGCGCTTCCACGCCACGCGGCAGCGTTTCTTGGTGTTCACATGCAGCAGCTCGAAGCGATCGGGAATCTTCACCTGCCCGCCGAGATCGACGCAGGCCCCGCCCGGCGAATAGTCGATCAGCGTGCAGGGAATCACCGGCGCGCGCGGGTCGGTGATGATCTTGGCCTGGCGGGACACCAGGCCCGCAGGTTTGACGCGGGCATGTCGTCGCGGATGCATTGGCACTCTCCTCCAATTTCCGCGGATGGCGCGGGTGGTCTGGGAGATGATGCCAAGGAGTTGATTCGATCCGGCTAAGGCGGGGCGGAGAATTTTAATGAAAAGTGTCGGCGAATGGAGAAAGCGGCGGTAGCGGGGTGCTGTGGCTGTATCTCCGCGTCGTCCTGGCGAAAGCCAGGAGGTGGATTCACACTCGAAGTGCAACAGTTGAGAGGAGAAGGCCTCTGCCGGGGT
>NZ_JBVVOT010000026.1:0-99214 GCF_055807455.1 Bradyrhizobium sp. Kon58 | reverse complement strand
CATGGTCCGCAGCGAAAGGGAATCCACAAACGAAAATTGCAAGGTTTGGGGGCCTCAAGCCCCCAATCCCTGCAATCCCAAATGCCGCCCCAACCGGAAAACTGACTCCTGCTCAATCGCTTAGAGCCTTGTTCACGGACGACTCTTTAGAACGCTGATTGCGGTGCAAACGGGAGAAGACGCACTCCTTTGGACCAGTGCTCGTTATCCGGGTGTGGTCCGTTCTGTTCAACTCCACGGCCGACTTACTTCGTGCAAAGCCTCAGCTGTTCGGCAATGAGAGAAGCGAGGTGCGCTCGATCTGTCTCTAGCGGCCTCCTCTGTTCGGTCACGTCGTGACCGTCGCGTTCCAAGACCTCCAGAAGAAATTCCTGATCGCGTATGCGTCGCTGGCGACGCTTAATGTCGCGGAACAACTCGGCGAACTCGCTGCGAACATTCATTTAAGCCCCCAAGCTGAAATAAAGACGTCCGGAACTAGGAAAAAGCGGGACGCCTTGATCGGAAAACGCGCGGCTAGTGGACCGATATATGATGTGCAGATTGCCATGCCGTGATTTCATTCCCACTAACTTTCCTGTCGTTTTTCGGCAGAGCAGCAGGAGACGCCTCGTCCAACAATCGAGAGTGCGTAAATTCCCGTTCGATAAGCGTAAGGGAGGGCGGTTGGGCTACTGGTGGACCCGTCAAGCCCAAGCCGCCCCCGACCACTTTGAATTCTTTGATGCGACCACCATTTTACCTGCCGGGGGCGGTTGAGGTGAGGACGGTTGTTCTTCCTGCTAATTAACCAACGAATGCCGCCGGTCTCATAATGCGCAACATCATAGTTGCTTCAAGAAGCTATCGGAATTCGGAAATGCAAGTTGGCGCAATCTAAGACGCTGCCTTGTTGCCGCTGGCCCAGCGCATTGAAGTGCGGGGCCGATCGCAACCAGACTGCAGCCGTTTTCAATGAATACGCCGTTGGCTGCCTTCAGCGATCGCCCGCGTCACTGCCTCGAATTGCTGTGCCGCCTGGCGCATTCGCGTCGCTGCCTTCTCCAATTCGGGCAAAATTTCCGCGGCGCCTCGCGTGGCGGCGCAAGCGAGCAGCCTAGTTACGTCTCGTCCGATTGCTTCGAGTTCTGCACGGCACTGAGCAAGCTCTGCGTTGACCATAGCAAGATCGTCCAAGAGAATATCCTCACAGCGCTCAGGCTCTGATGCTGCGGCAATCAGAATCACAGTGCCCAGCGGGCCACCCAACATCTCACAATGGGTGAGCGCCGTCTGTTTTGCAACCGATCAACGACAAATTTACCTGTTAAAGGCACGCTCGGAGAAAGTGGTCGCGTAAAGTCGATTAGCATCAACTCAAGATGCCGCGCAAAATCCACTTATCTTCATTTTGACGCTTCCCGGGAGCATTGATGATGCTTGGTTGGCAAAATAAAAGCTCGTCTGCGGACGAAAAGGCAATCGTTAGGGCAATGTACCGGCTCAGACCGCTGCCGAGTTTAGCATCGACGGAACAGTTCTAACCGCCAACAACAAATTTCTCCATTCAACGGGATAGTCGCTGAGCGAAATCGCTGGAAAGCACCACAGTATCTTTGTGTGCCCTGAGGAGCGAGAGAAAGCAACTTACAGAGTTCTGGGCAGCCGAACTTCGCTGCCGTCTTTCACGGCATCGATACAAAGCTGGTCAGCTTTATGAGGCCGATACGACCGGCCATTAAGTAACCTAGCCCAGTCGGCGCTTTGCCCGAGAGCTCTTTTCCGAAGACAGTCGAGGTCTCAAGTCCAATCCCCTTGCCATGAGCTTGGCTGTCCCTCCGAGTTCCCTCGATATTCGTTGCGCTTCATCGTCCAGTAAGGACATTAATTCCTCGAACCCAATGAGCTTGCCGGTCTGGGGATGCTCCCATTCGCGAATCTTTGCGATGGTCACAAGAAGACATCCTGCACGGCACTCGTCGGCGGCCATGTATTTGGTCAAGAGTTGATCGTGGATCGTGTTGAACAGGCCGGTTCCGGAACGCTCATCTCCGAGTTTGAGTTCAATCGTTCCTTGCTGTCCGGATGCAGTCGATCGAAACCGAATGTCGGTCTCCTTCTCGTCTGCCGTCACCGCCTCCTGATCGATGGTGTAGTTTTGCCTGGCGGCGTCCCGAAGGACGCCAGCTAATGCTCGCCGCATCACGTGCTCGTCTCTGATGCTGGCCCATAGCTCGCGAGGCGAAACGTCCTGAAGCAACAGGTCGTCAATGTCATCGAGACGGTCCTGCATGAGCGCAAACATCGCTTCGCGGTTCTTTGGCGGCGCCTCTCCGGTCTTATCAAGAATTGAGAATTCCGTCTCCGTAAGCGCAACGCTGTCCGCTTCCTCCGCCGCTTTTTGCTGTGCGAGCGCCATGGTACGGTCCTTGATATGCACGAACAACGGATCGCCGGCCATTTCGATCTTTGCCGCCCAGCCTTCAGGGCCGGCTGAAGCGAACAGCGCGCTTAAGATTGCGCTCCGCCCCCGCTCAGCGTGGTCCCGCGTGTCAAGAGAATGCGACCCTTCGTGCTGCGTATCGTCGCCTATCCGAACTTGGGCATAGGCGAGCCGGAGAAGGCGAAGCAAAAGCGGTGGTGTAAATCCAGGCCCGTGGAGATCGAAACCAAGACCGCCGTATTCGTGGCCGAAAAGGTCCGCAAATAACTGAACGCCCGAGCCCAGCTTGGCGGCCGGCATATTCGCGAGTCCCTTCTCCAGGAGATCGATGCCTGCGCCCGGATTTAGGTTTAGAAGCGCTGGCAACCACACCTTTGCGAAAGGACCGGTGAGTCCCACAGCGAGACGTTGCTGTGCGGTCAGCTCTATGAAGCTGCGATCATCATCGGTACCCGATTTGACCAGGATTTCGATCGCCTGACGCAGGTTTTGCTCATGCTGCGGATCACTGGGGCGAGTCTCACTCTGCGCCATCTCGGCCAACCAAGTGCGGATACGCGGAACAAAGAGGGTGGCTACGATGGCCGGTGCGTGATTGATATTCTGCAGGAACATTGAATAGCCGTTTGTGCTCGCGACCTCGTGCAGAGACAGGCTGAGCTCCTGACCAAGGACGCGGTCCACGGCTTGCGGATACTCGACGGCAACCGTTTCGAGCCACGACGGAAAACTGTTGAGCTCCAGCGGCGCATAACGGCAGGCGAGTTCAGCTTCGCTCTCCGTCAGCCGCTTCGCCCAATTTGGGTCCTCGGCCTCCGCTGCAATCCCGGCGAGACCAAACTGCCATCGTACGAGGAACGTGTTCTTCTGTTCTTCGGCACGTTCGCTACGCAGCGTCGGCCAATCCTTGCGCCAAGCGGCCATCATGGTTTCGCGAAGCCGGTCAGCGACAGTTGCGCCGAACTGTTCTTGGATGAAGTGCCGGTTCCATCCCGAGGCCCGACTTTTTTCGCCGGAGCGCTCGACCGCGCGCCATAAGTCCCAAGCCGCGCCTTCGGCGCGGTCCGCAGCAAAGACGGCGTCCGGATTTTGTACGATCTCATGCCAGAACATCACCCAACTCGCATGTGCCTTGGCTGTGCGACGTTCGACCTGCTTTGCCTGTTTTGCTCGCTCCGCCTCCGTCCGGCGGTATTCGGCTGAGCCCTCCTGCGGCTTCAGGCGATTATCGATGATCGTTGTGAGGGCGGACGAGTCCGAAACAAGCGGCTTGAGGCTGTCAAGCAGCGTCCGATGATCGGTCGCGTTGGTTGTGAGCAAGACCATCTCGGCCCATAGCATCATCTCGCGATGATCGAGCGGCTCCTGACTGTCGGCGAGGCGTTTTCGAACCCATGCAGCATCCTTGTCGCTGAGCGGGATGCCGCCATGGTGGGACAAGTCGAAGATGCGTTGCCAGGCGTCCTTGACCTTATGAATCGTCGCGATAAAAGCATCTTCCTTCCAAAAGGCCGTCTCTCGCGCTTCCGGAGAAAGTTCTCCGAGCGCGCGCCGCAATCTGGCTAGAGCCTCTTTCTCGGTACCATGCTCGTCCTTTGAGAGCCGAATTGCGAGTAGGCTCGACGAAATCCACGCTTCCGTCCGGACGCCTTCAGCCTCCTGCCGGCGGCATGTTGCGATAAGTGCCGGCAACAGCTCGTAGCGTTTGGTTCGTACCAGCGGGTATTTATCAGGGGCCCACGCGATCCCATCAAGGATCAGATCCGTCAGCGCTTGGCGCAATTCATCAAGATCCTCCGGTGAGAGGCCCGCGGTCTCAATCTCGTGTGGCAGACGGTGATTTAGTTCGCCGATGCTACGGACATTCTGCCTTACCCGCTTCAATATGCGTGACAATCGGCTTACCGAAAGGTGGGTGGGGAACAAGGTGATCAGCGCACGGCGGGCCATCGCGTCAGGCCATCGCGCAGGCTCGTGTTCGAGCGAGTCTGCCAGTGCTTCGAGATGCTCGTCGCTCAGTTGCACCAAGGCTTCAGTTGCGAGGCTGCGTTCATAATCATCGCCGGCAGCATCCATCGCAATCGCATAAACGATGTCCGCACACGCCTTTAGCTTTCCGGCAATGACGATCCGGAGCAAAAGGCTTCGCACTTCCGGATTTTCGATCCCGGATTTCCACAGACTCCTAATACTCGGCGCAAGTTCCGGCGAGGCGAACCGATGAACCTGAATTTCCGGGGTGCTGAGGCCACGCCAGCCGCCGCGGCCGTAGCGCTCGACATAAGCTTCGAGCGCTCTGATCCGCTGGGCCGCACTCAGCGATTGCGGGTCGCCGTGATCCAAAACGACAGCCGGATCAAGTTCCACGATATCATCAAAGATGGTGTGGTGCCAAAGAGAAAGCCACGCCGCCACCGGATGCATCGAAGGGCGGACCGTCCGTACCCCTTGCGCCGTCTCTACGAACAAGAGCCGCTTGATAGATTTGATCGAAACACCGCGGGAAAGCAGCGCGTCGAGCCGCTTCGCGGCAAGAAACTCGAGCACGGACCGGTGGTGAAAGCGAACGCGGCCATAGCTGGCGAAGCCAAACAACGCTCGCTCCAAGAGGACCGATTGTGCCGCGTCGCTCCAGTCCAGCAAGATCTTGGAAACGTCCAGCGCTGCCTCGCTTGCGTGGACGCTGTCCGCATCTGCCGAGTGGCGCAGGGTAAGCTTCCGAGTCAGCAACGCAGCGAGAGCCAGGCGGCTGGAGCCTTCAATCGCCGTTTCTTGCGAGAACTCCACTCTCTCCTTCGGAACCGTCCTCGGCTTCAGCTTGGTGGCGATGTTGCTCTCAACCTGTTCTCGATGGGAACGAATGCGATGATGTTCGCGCCAATCCGAGCACAACTCGATCAAGTCTTGGGGACGTTCCGCGAATTGTTCCGCATCGCGCTCCCGGATGTCGGCCAGCAATTTGTCGGGATCGGTCACGCCCTGGAGAACGGCAAACTCGCGCATCTGCTCCGGCGATAGCGGCATCAGACTGACATTGCGCCATGGCTTTGGCCTGGTTTCATCCTTGGTCTTTTGTTGGTTCCGGTCCATCACCATCTCGGCGAACGCTTCGGCTGTAGACGTCGCCTTTCTCGCAGTTGGTATCGGCAAATGTTCCGCAAAAAGCTCGCGGTCGATTGGTACCGGCCGCGTTGTGACGATTATTCTCGTGCGTCCGAGCTGCCCCGCAAGCGCCTTGTTGAGACGTTTCAGCGCTTGCTCAAAGCTCCGAAGGGTCAGCTTAAGTTCGTCGTAGGAGTCCAGGAAGAAGGTCGCAATCGCGGATTGGGAGCGTAGCCACCCCTCGAAGCGCTGCTCCTCGTCATAGGTCAGCATATCGCGGACTGAACTGCCGGCCAGCGTCGCGAGTTCCAGAAAGAATGCTGGTTCGCCAGCCTTCCAGAGCCTGGCCTGCTGTGTTTGGCACTCGTAAGTCTTTCCCGCGCCAGCTTCGGAAACCATGACCACGCGTTGCGAGAGCAACAGCTCGTCCCAACCAAAACCACCGCTCCAGCCCATGCGCGAGAGACTTGATGCTCTTTCGATATCCGCGACCTCGATATCCGACAGGTCTCGAAACGACCGCTTGATGGATGATGGGGTGGAGGAGGCAGTGGTTGTTGGTGACATGGCTGAGCAAGTGGCCTGGTCCGAAGGAGTCGTTTGATTCGAGGGTGCCACAATAGCAGCGTGCAACCCCAAGGCAATAAGAGCAGTTGAATCAACCAGGGATGATCGAGGTCCGACCGGGTCGCAAACCCATTTCTCCTTTCCGGAAGTGAATTTCCGATGGGTCAGGCTTCGACGAACGAGGAGATCCCCGCCGAAGCTTTGAGGCCGGCTACCTCGAAACGAGGCAGCCGGTTTGCACCCCTCAATACCCGGGCGGAGCGACAGATATCCCTTAGCGCACTACCACGCGCATTGTTCCGGCGCCAAGCGACATCTGGGCCTGATCCGTCAGGAAAAGATCGGATCTCGAGGCACCCAAGAAATCGGGAGACCCAATAGGTAAATGGAGGACCGGAAATCGGCCCTCCATCCAATCTTACGAGACCCACCTGTAGTCGGGACAAAGGTCGTCCCTTGGGCTACCAGCCAAACGCCTTGGCAAAGGCCTTGCCCACTTCGTGGGTCGCATGTTCAACGCCCGCGCCGACGGCATGGACGGTCTCCTCGGCCTTGCGGCCTGTCTCCTGGGGAAAGCCGTTCGGCCCACCGAGCGGCGTGTGCGTGGACACGTCCTTGATCTTGCCGCCGACCTCGACGCTGCCGTCGCTGCAGACGCTGACCCCTTCTTTGCTTTCGGCGTTGCCCATGATCTGCGTGCAATCCGCCGCGTGAGCGGACTGCATCACCGCAAGAAAGCCCAGCGTGTAGGCGGCAATTTTCAGTGCTGACTTCATCTTTCTCTCCTGTTGTTATGAGACGTTGTGGGGGTATTCGTTCTACCGACGCTCGATCGGTTGGACTTGGCTTCCCGGTCGCTTGTATTCCTTCACGACATCGTCGTGCGGAATACCGCGGCCGGCCTGACCGCCGCCATGGCCGGGCGTGACGGCCAAGGTGCCCGAACGGTCGGTCGTGACCGTCGTGGTCGAACCGTCGGTGTGATGGATATCGGTCCGGCGGTCGGGCTGATCGGCCCATGCCACTCCCGCAAGGGCCACAGCTGCCGTAGCAGACAGAACGAGACGTTTCATGGAGTAACTCCTTGGCCTGAGAGGGAATGGTGTGTCCCCGCCGCAATAGGCCGGGACACACCGGTCTTGCTAGAAGTGAAGTTGAACGCGCGCGCCGCCCTCGTAACCGCCGCCGGTGTTGCCAGCGACGTAACCGCCGAGGTTGGTGTTGCCGCTCCGCGATGTCCAGTTCATGCCCGCCTGGGCACCGGGATTGCCGCCGGGCGCCGTCGGCACGATGTACTGGCTGGTGCTGCCGCGTCCGGCCGTGGAGCCTACGGCGGGCTGCGGCTCGGTCACCGGCTTATCCTCGGCGAACGCGGCGGTCGTCAGCACGACCGCGGCGACGCTGGCCAGTAGAAAAGTCCTCATCACTTGCTCCTCGTCTGGACTACTCGCGATGGGAATATCCCGGCGCGGTGCCTCGACGGTTCAAGTCGCGAGAGCGAAATCCGTACCCGCTAATGAACTGATGAAAGTATGCAACCTCTGCGATTTCCGTGTAAAAAGCCCGCATACTCTTGTATCGGGGGCTGACCGGGGGGATGCATGCCTTTAGATCTTAACGCCCAAAAGGCGGTTCAAGCACTTCTGACCGCGGCAAAAGAGTGTTCGAAGGGGCTGGATTGGGAAGATCTACACACGGAGCTGTTCAAGCTAGCCAATGGCAGGCCCCTGATGCTCAACGAGACGAAAAAGGTCACGCCGGGCCAGCGCTTGGCTGGCGTCGCCTACACCGCGAACGGCAGGCCACGCGTTCGGCCATCTGAGAACCTGGCAATCGTCCTGCTGGAATATTGGGAAGCGAAATCGGCCAAATGGCGGGAAGACCGCGAACTCGCGGAACATCTCGACCCCGGCAACACAGCGGTAGAAAGTCTGGCTTTTCTGAAGGAGCCCCCGCGCGCGGCGCAAGCCAATCCCTCCGATACTGGACCTTCACCCGATGACGAGCACGTTTCAGGAGACCAAAAATGGAGCGACAACAAAAGATCGCGGCGTCACTCTTTCATTTCAGCGCTGGGGATCGATACCGATCTCAGTGACAAGGTCATCCAGAAATACAGCGGCAACTATCTGCACTTTGCATTAGACGAAGAACAAAATGTGGTTGTGGCCAGAAGCCGGCTATCGAAACAACGCGGCTCTGATTACGCGCCGATTTATCGATCGTGGCGTCAAGTCCCAGGCGGGGTTCGCCGGTCGCTTGGCGCCTATTTCTGCTCGGATGAGAACCTGTATATCATCGCAAGCCCACGCAGCTCCGTGGATTTGCGCATGTCCTTGTTCAATATTATTTTTGACGATGAACAGGTCCTTCTCAGGGGAGTCACGCTCTCAGTCGCGGAGGGCGCAATTCTTACGAGCCGATGTATGCTCGCAAAGGAAAGCGTCTTCGCCCATGACGTCAGGCAAACACTTTGCGCGGGCCCACAGACCGAGCAATATTTGAAAGCAGCGCCTCACAACGAGAAACAAAGACCGTCGTTTAAAATCTTGGCCGAATGTGCTCGATTTCTGTTCGGGGACGAAAAGCCAACAAAGGATATCGTCTTCGCGGTTTCTCGGCTTATCTAATCTAAGAAAAAATCCACGTCGGCTACTCAGGCGACCGTTCACGCCGTCGGCCGTGAAAGTAGCGATCGGTCGATTGCGCATCCGTCACATAGTAAGGTCTTCGGCCTGGCCGGGCTACCACACGGCCTGAGTGGGTCGTGGGACACTCCCATCCTGAAGAGTTGGTCGATGCCTTGGACCATATGAGCACATATCGCCCCCAACAGTAACGGTCTACGCGCACTGTCGGCCTCGAAGGAGTGGTCGCTTCGCCTGGCCGCGGACCTGCAGAAAGGTAAGCAGCGCAGCGCGCATCAAACCCATGAAGAATGCTTCCAGTTCGAAGCGGTCGTCTTCCGGTAGCGCCTCATGGACGGACGCGCGGATTCGATGTGCCGCTACCAGGTCGGCCACAATCTCGCCGCCCGGTTCAGCGCGCAAGGCCTGGAACGCCGCTTTCTGTGCCGCCCAGTTGGTCGGAAGCGTGTACTGCTTACGCAGATCCGTAACGTCACTGCGATCGAGTAGACGCAAGACCTGCGAATCCTTCCAGAGTTGCCTGAATTTCTGGAAAAGCTGGGTGCCGGTGCCGCCCAAGGCCGCCGCGATGTGCTCGACGACGACGGATAGTCCCTGCACATCGCTTTTCATACCCTCGATCGCGAATTCGTTGCCGCGCAGCGCATGCTCCTCGAATGATCGCAACCGCCAGAAGAACGCCTCTTGGCCTTCCTTTGCCAAGAAGTCGACAAAAGCGGTGATATCAGCATCCGAAACGCTCGTTGAACCGACCGTCGCCAGCGATGCCTTGAGCGTAACATGTACGCGCTCTTTCTCCTCCGCCGCCCAATCCGGCCATATGACATCTAAAGCCGGCTTGAACCATCCGCCGACCCGTCCGATACGGTCGCGCAACTCGGCGAAATTCACATTGCCGGCCAGCCGGGCCAGGATGACGGCTTTTGCCAGAACGGCTTGATAGCCGTCCGCAATCAGCGGGCGCCCCTCTCGCTTCCATTCGGACCAACGTTCCACAAGAAACCGGATTGCCGCAATGAGTTGGTCGAGATTTACGGTAAAGCGGCCAACCGCCGCCGCCGACAACGCGACTGTCTCTTGTTCGTACTGCGCGCTCTGCGTCGGGCTGAGCCGAAAGCGCCCGCCGCCTTGTCCCTTGATGATGTCCGACAGGACACGCGAACGCTCCTCGGCGAACCAAACGACCGCATCCAGGGCTGCTTGATGCTCTGCAAATCTCCGCGCCGCATGGAACGGCGCAAAATCATAGGAAGGGCCAGAACCGTGAGGAAGCCTGCCGGCGTCCAGCGCTTCCATGGTGCGCTGGAAGGTAGCTTCGTCGCCCAGATTAATTCTGATGTGCACCCCTGCGTCTGCTAACTCGGCAGCCAACAGCACTTGCCACGTAGAATAGTACGTCTCGACATTTATGGCGTCGAACATGTTTGTCTCGACATCATTGCTTACGTCGACGCGCATATCCAGCCAGGCTTCAAACGTCGTTTCTGACGGGTGTTGGATGAATTCGGAAAAGCGCGGTGTTGGATCGTCGAGCGGATTGTCGGACGCGCCATAAGCCAAGCTATTTCGCCAACGATAAAGCGCCTCATCCAGCTCGACAGCGGCGTCCCAGCGTGGCCCGTCCGGCTCGGTTGGATGGCGCAACTGGCGTGGGCCCCAATGTTCGTGCGCCATCAGCCAAAATCGGCGCGCTACCGGGTCAGGATAGCGGATGCGCATCCGCGGAGAGAGCAGCCCCTGCTGTTCAAGATATTCAAGCAACCCTGACCCGACTTTCCGGCCACGAAATGCGTGAAGGGAGTCCAGCTCGCGCGCGAACACGTCGGTGGCCATATAGCGTTGAAACTGCATGATCACCCATATCACGAGTCGCTGAGGTTCGCGGACGATGTACGCTTTCGAACGGGCTTGTCATCCGTCGCGCGGCGTGCCGCGCAACGTCCGTCCAAAGACCGAGCGCACGCTGTTGACCACCTCACGTTCTACCACGCGGCGCTGTGAAGGCCGAGGGACCGGTACTCGATCTCGTCGTCGACCGCAAACGGGGAATACTACGACACGCCGCTTTGGAAGCGCTCGCCGGAAGATTTCGTTCGGAAGAATTTCGACGGCGCTTTAAGATGATTAGTCCTCTTGGCTATCATCACGGCTGCGCGCTAATCAGTCATATTCCGTATTCGTCCCGCTGCATGAACTCGCTCCAGACGGTTGAAGCGCATTCTCCAAACTAAGTGCAAGCAGGCGGACACCACTTTGACGGGGTTTCCGCTCTTTGGCATCGCGGCGGCTGATCCGGTGCCACCAAAAACGTAATCCCTCAAAGAGTCAAACAGTGCCGTCGTAAACAGGTTAGATCTGAGTGCATCAATCGAGACTTCGCCGTTATGAGCGACTTCGAGCTGCTGAAAGCCATCGACGGAATTGCGACCGCGGTCTACGCGGCCGCCCTCTTCAAGCGAGCGCGCCCACGGGCCAAGGGTCTTCGATTTGCTGATTTTGGAGGGCAGGCCGGGCAGGCAATGATGCTTTCCGGTCCAAATTCCACCGCGCCTTCAGTAAAGTTATCGAGCTCGCCAGCAAGTAGAGCTGTGACTTGCTGGTCAAAAGCTTTGCGCGTGACTGCATACATGCCGCCGCGGGCTCCTTCGAAGCCGCAGTTCCAGGCGGCAAGAGCCTGTCCATAACGAAGCGCAGCGCGTAGGCCTTGTGCGCCGGACTGTCGCAGTCCCGCCTGACCTCGCCCGGCAACCTTCGCGATGAGGCCTGCCGTGCACCAATCGCCCGAACCGCAGGTATCTGCCAGACGTGGAGCAGCAATGGCGCTGAGATGAAGCCAGTTTGAAACGGATCGTCCGAGGCGGTGGCGATACTTGAGGCCTTGCTCACCCAGGGTCTGGACTTCAACCAACGTTGCCGTACCGTCCCTCATCACGCCCTGAACGCCAGCAAGCCGCTGGTCCGCATACTTGACAATATGGGCGATGCCGATTGCCTCGGCAAATAGTTTGTCGGTTGCTTTGCTCGATGGCTCGAAGACCACCACCGCGCCTCGCTCGGCCGCTTGCGCGGCGAGCATCAGCGTCGCCCGAGACAAGCGGTCCAAGAAAAACACCGACGCGTCGTTCAATGCCGGGGTTACTTTTTCGACGGCTTCGATCGTCACGGCCTTAAAGCCGGGAAGCCATTGCCCGCACTGCGGGCATGACCAGGAAAATCGATGTTTGGGCCTGCCGTCGCGCCCGCGTCGGATCTCCTGGATAATAATAGGCGTATGTGCCGTTGGACCGCAGTTGGCGTAGTCCAGTCGGACACCCCAGCGCGCCATGTCGTCGCGAACGCGGACCGAGGCCGGATCGCCATTCATTCGCGCTATGGGATAACTGTCCCAGCCTAAATAAGCCAGAGCAGAGAGGACATTGCCGCAGGTTCCGCCCGCCCATGAACGAACGGGCGCCTGCGGATCCAAGCCGATGACTAGATCGAGCGCGATCAGGCCAGCTCCAAAGGCTTTTGGTCGCTCCACAGCAGTCATTTTGCAGTCTTTCCCTCTATGAGTAGTGCCGGCCGGGGTTGAGGATACACGTCCCCTTCCAACCAAATATGAACAAGATTGGGTGCGGCGATCTCCGTGGGAACCGACGAGCCCAGATCGTAGCCGATCGGCTCCAAATGCGCGACCGGCAAATCGCGCTCAAGCGCCGCCATCAACGCTCCCAAGGCCATGACTTTACTTCCGAAGGGCGAGAGCACGAGGAGCGAGCCGCCCGTCTCCGCGAAAACGGGCTTTCGCAGGTCGTCCAGCCGAAGAATGGTTCTGTAGAGGTCGACGGGGTCACTCTCGTCGGCATAGACAATGTTGCGCGTGTCTACCAACCAGCCGCTCTCCAACTCCGTGAGGTATTCCTCGGCCAAAGCATCGCCCAGTCTAGGATTGGTGGCCGGGAAGGGGAGGATCGGGCAGGTATCGTGTGGCGCCACGAAGTCGTGCAACCGACCAAGCGCTCTTCGACGCCCAGCCGCAAGTTGCGGTAGCCAGAGTTTCGCTGCGGTCGCGAAGCTGTCGAGGGTCGACCCTCCCTTGAAACCGTGCACATACCCGGGTGAGTCGCTCGGGACCGACCGGATGTCTGCATCGAGCTTCGG
Source organism: Bradyrhizobium sp. Kon58 (assembly GCF_055807455.1). Taxonomy (NCBI): domain Bacteria; kingdom Pseudomonadati; phylum Pseudomonadota; class Alphaproteobacteria; order Hyphomicrobiales; family Nitrobacteraceae; genus Bradyrhizobium; species Bradyrhizobium sp. Kon58. Next base: position 86,332 of record NZ_JBVVOT010000026.1, on the reverse strand, counting down.
ATCGTGCGCGACAAAAACATGCAGGTTTGCTGGACCCTTCCGCCGCTCGATGCGCTCCAAGAAATAGCGGATTATCGGGAAGCTGGTGCCGACCGAAAGTGCGCTGATGTCGATCACGATGTCCGTGATCCCGTCGAATTGCTGGCGATTGAGGATGGCTACCACATTTCGGCCACCGGTCACTGCACCATCGGCGCCGAAAATATCCACGGGCACGACCTCCCGGTCCGCGATCGCCGCAAGAAGCGCATCCGTGTTTGCGCTTGCGCGGTCAATCAAGCCTTGCAGCGCATTCGGACGGTTCTCCTGGAAGAAGATGGCTCGGACCGACGCGCCTGCTGCAACCAGACGTGCAGCCACGGTTCTGGACCGGGGGTCGAACCCAGCGCCAGCCACGAACAATACGCGTCGATCCTTCAGGGCGAAGTAGTCCGCCACGAACGCATCCGCCTCCGGGCCGTGATGGGCGATACAGGGGTCCCAGCGACGGTCGCGTGCCATTTCAGCCCTCGCCCAGAAAGCGAAGGAGGTCTTCAGCACGCCGTTCGAGAAAGCCCCCTCGCTTTAAGGTCAGTCCTTGGTGGAGCAGAAACACGCCGCCCAATTCGATCAGGCACCACACCCGCTTTTTGGTGCCGTGGTTCGGCACAAGCACGAAAGCGTTGTAGGCCACCCCGAACTGCAGGACGCGGGCCAATTTTGGATTGGTCTCCGGAATCGCCTCGAATTCATCCTGCGGGATGCCAAACGCTGTGGCGCCGCCGCCCAGAGAGGCATTACCTTCAAGACTCTTGGCGAGGCACTCGGCTGCGATTCCGTCGGCCAGCCGACGGACCTGCTGGTGTTGGGGAAAGTCCCATTCTCGCACCATCTCACCGGCGCGCTCGCGCAAAAGCTTATGTTGAATACCACTCTTTAGGGTTGCTGCTTTGGCGCGGATGAGCTGGGTTTCCGATTGCGACACCAAACGGGCAGCGAGCTGCAGGAATTGCTCCGCATTCTCGGAGCTGGCGTCGCAAAGAGCGTCGATACCGAAATAATACGGCCGATCGTGACGGTGCATCAGGTGAATGCGCGCGCCATCGGCCACGTCGGCGTCGGCGGTGAGGGGCCGGTTTGGCTCGGCATCATCGCCGCCTTCCTCGAACAAGCCCCGTTGCGGGGTGCGTTTGGCGTAGCGCTCGAGCAGGATCGCGAGCATGGCAAGCCGCAAGTCCTCGCCATCTTCGTGAGCGCCGGCCAGATAGGTTTCGACCTCTTGTTCCAGCGCTCGCCGCCGCTCGGCGGAAACGCCGTAGCGGTGTTGCAAGACCTCGACTTGTTGGGCAAGCCTGTCGCGCTTGCCAGGCGGTATCGTTTCGGGCGCGGTCGCAAGCAAGTCGCCGAGGTTATTAAGGCGCCGTCGGTTGAACACCTCCATCTGACTCAGATATCGGCCAGCCATGTCCTTCGCCATCTTGCGGAACGCGCGACGCTGGCCCGCGCGATCATCGCTGCTCTGCATCCAGATGTCAGTGATCTCGCGCGTATGCTTCAGCCCGGGTTCCTCGGGCCCCGGGATCTTATCCAGCAACACATCGCCGGGCGTTAGCGCGTCCAAACGGGTCAGCACCCATCTGGCGACCTTCATTTCGCGCCGGGTGAGCCACCGGCGCAGCGCAGCGAGTTGCGTCGGATGCAGGCTATGGGCATCATCGAAAATGACCAGCGGCCTGAGCTGCAGTACCTGTTCGCCGTCGGTAATACGGAACGACTCGATCACATCGAACGGCCGATATACGGCCGCGGCTTCGCGATCGATGTCCTCGATGTCGGGAGGCATCAACGCCGCCGAGATTTTATAGATCGCCAGCTCAACCTCGCGCGCCCGCGTAAGCAGGGCGGGACCATGCGTTCCGCCAATCGCGGTGAGCGCGGCGTCAGCTTCAGCGCGCGGAATGATTTCCACGCGATCGAGCGGTATCCCAGCGGCTTGAAAGTTGCGGAGCCAAGTTAGTACGGTTCGCGCCTGCAACAGCGCGATCATGAGGCCCGTCTTGAGATCCTCAGGATAGGGAAATTCCCAAAACTCGCGGTACTCGGCTTCAAGCGGCAGGCGGCCGCCGATCACAGTTGGGCGTTCGTCTTCGATCGCTCCACAAGCCGTCAAGGTGTCAATCAATGCCTTATAGGTGTTCAGGCCGCGGTTGCGAAGCAGTGTCGTCAGCGTCGAGAACTGGAAGAGCCGCGCCAGAGTGGTCTTACCGCTGCCCGGCGTTCCGATGATCATCGCAAGCCTGTCGTACAGTCGCCCCTCTTTGGCAGGTTTCTGGAAGAAGGTCGCAAGCGGCTCCGGCGTCACGACGGCTAAGAAAGCCTCGTCGTCTCGGAGATATTCGGTCGCTCGTTTCTCGAAAGGGTTCGCCATGCCGTCCCTTTTAAGCGTGCCGCTGACGGCGGCGGAACAGGGGGCGCATCGCCGGCACGACTGCGTTCTCCTGTACACCACCGTCAGTCTCGGCCCACAACAGCGCGACCGAGTTGTTGGGCGTGTTGTGCTCAAGCACCAGCGGAAGCGCGCAGCCGCCATAGCCAAGACCCAGATGGGGCGCGCCACCAACTTCGGTATGCTTCGTCTGGATCTTTGGATCGTAGTAAGTCTGCGTCAGCTTGATGAACGCAGCATGCCGGCTATCGGTGTTGATTGGCAGATCCTGCGGCAGAATCGTGCCGAAGGAAGCGTGGACCTGTTTGGCCCATCCATCGCCGTTGAGTGCCGGCAGTGCTTCTTGATGGCGCTGGACGATAGCTTGGGCAGCGCCGGCCGAAGCGACGTAGTGGTGGATGCATAATTCCCAGCCCGGCGCGAGAATTCGATCGCCACCCAGCGCTGTCACCGCACTTTCGATCGACTCACGAAATTTAATGAGCTTTCCCTTCCACTTCTGCTTTTTCTGATCGTACCGGAGAAATGTGGTTCCGGTGCCGGTAAAGTCGTCAATCAGATAGACTAAACGAAAGCGCGCTTCGGGATCGCCGAGGTCGGCGCGCAGGTTTTCGAGCAAGTCCGCCCATTTGTCTCTGTCGACCTGTGTAGCCAGAACCAGCTGCTCATTGGTGATCAAGCCGACATTAGCGTGCCGCACAGTGTCGATCCGGGCACCATCGCTTAGGCCCATGAACAGGGTTTGCCGCCGAAGCCGTTCAGCCGCTGCGCGGGCGTCGGCGTCAGCGAGAACACGATAGGTCGGGATACCCCGCTCGGCTGCAACCGTGCGGATGATCCGGTCCCGAACGGTTCGAGGATAAAATTGCTCGACCAGGCGGTGCATTTCGCTGGTTCCAATATAGACAAGGGTGTAGCGGACAAATGCGTATGCGGTTTCGCGCTCGGCGGGCGTAAATTGCTGCAGCCAGGTTGCGAGGCTTTCGATAAAGCGCATGCCGGCCTGGAAGTCTCGGTAGCCGTCGTATTTCAGGCGTGCCATGAGCCGGAGCCATTGGAATTCCTGTCGCGCCCGTTCATCGGGCCAGTCCATGATCTGGCCCAGTATCTTGAGGCCAAGGTCCTGATTCACGCGAGGGCGTCCTTTGCAAAGCCGAGGATGCCGTCGTGCACTTGTAGAGACGAGAGATATTCGAACGTGGCCGCAGGCCCACGTTGTCCCGGCTGCGCCAGATTCCAGCAGGTGGCAGGATCGACACTAATCTCGTCGACGCCGAGTGCGTAAGGCCCACGCAAGAGCTCGTAATCATTACCAGGCCAGCGGCCCCGGTCACCAATGGCAAGCAACGGCGCTGTGCCGGCCAGATCACGAAGATGAGTCAGAACATTTAGCTTTGAAACTCCGGCCGCCACGATGTCGACCGAATGGCTCGATCTGGTGACGGAGACATCGGCCGTACCGGTCATCATGATGATCTGCCGTGCCAAGTCCCAAAGCCGGCTTTCGGGTATGACTCGAGTGACTTCCAGCGTAATTTGATAGCGCCGTTCGGTTTGCCGAGCGACCTGTGCGAGTTCGGGCTGATTGCGCAGCGCTGCGGCGAGCGATGCAAGCGCAGCGCACGTGCCTTCGGAGCCATCCGGTGCGTCTTCGTCGTCCAGCCGCGCGATCTCGGCGCCATTGTAATAACCAATCAGAATCTTCGGCCAAAGCGTCTTCGGAAGCCGAGCCTGAAGATCTCGGCGGACCGACGCGCCGCGGCCGGTCGCGATAGCAACCCAAGCCCCCGCTGTTGCGATGCGTTCTAGCTGCGCGCACATCGACTCGCTGGCTGGCATGAAGCGGTCGCGTGTATCGACAATAGTGCCATCGTAATCAAGAACGACGCCTGCAAAGGCCGCCGCACGAAGCCCATCGCGGAAAGTGTCGAGCGCGAGCCGCCAGCGATCGAGCTCGCCGGCGCCCGCCATACGCTTGGGAGCAACGCCGGCCTTGCGCGCTATAGCCGCAGCGTCCCGCGCCGTGAGGCCGGTAAGGCTTTCTGCTCGCCCTGCACGAGGCAACGGTAAATTGTACAGCTTTCGACCAAAATCAGGCACACCCGGCCGGCCCGGGTCGATACCGCGCGCGGCGCCGGCCCAACCGCTGACACGTAGGGCCGCAACCAGAGCTGAGAGCGCGGTGGCGCTGGCGTTTCCGGCAAAACTCAGCTGCGCCTGAGGAATCTCCGGCGGAATCAACGCCAGGGTCCGCTCGGCCAATGACCGGTCGTCATCGGTGACGAAAGCGAGAACCCCGCTCGTCTCGCCGCGCTTGGCCAGCCAGTGATGGCGGCCATGGGCGAAGTTGCGATAGTCCGCGAGTTGGAGATTGCCGAGCGCGGCTTCTGTGAACTTGGACTCCAGATCGATGGCGCCAATGCGGGTCGAGGAACCATGGAGGACAAGCGTCGTTGGCCGCGACCATAGCTGCGTGGTTGCGTCTTCCCAGGTGGCGGCTGCGTTCGAATCCTCTTGCACGAGCGGGCGGAGGCTCGCTGCGGCGTCAGTCCATTCGGTCTCGAAGCCGAACTCCGCTTCGTAGGCGCGGGCAAGGAGCGTGGTGAAGCCAAGCAGTGAATTCGTGGCGAGGAAGCCGTCCTTGCCTGCCGGGGGTGGGTAGATGAGCAGATCCACGAACGGATGAGCGCGGCAGAGCTGGGCGAGAGGGCTGTCTTCGCGCCCGCACAGGACGGCCAGCTGCCGCGGTTCGCGTCCGATCAGCGCCTTGGCGGCGGCGATGATATCGACGTTGCCACCACCGGCGCTGAGTAGCCAGGTGGTGACAGTCTGGTCTAGCGGTTCTTCGACGGCTTCCAGAGGTGTGGCCACAGCCGCGATCCGTACCGTAAAACGCTGGTGGAAGCTTGCCAGCGCGTGAGCAGCCGTGAGGGAGCCGCCGGAGCCGATGGCGCGCAAGGCAGACAGACCAGCTGTTCGGACTGCTTTCCGCAATGGGCTGACGTCAGCCGAGGCCGCCCACTCAAAGGTGTCAGCCAACTTTGCCATTTCACTCGCATAGGGGCGCGCCATGGTCTTCCGAAACTCCGATCGCCTTTTTCAAGCCGACTCGCGTGAACAAAATAGGAACATACCATGTGGCGAGTCGCTGACAGCCATAATCTAGCACTATTGTCCGAAAAATGTAGCCTTCTTCGGACAACGGAACTTTGACTTGTCCGAAAAATGCGTAATCCTTCGGACATGCCCGATTCAGCTAGCCCTGATCTCCGCTCCCGTTTGCTCCCGCGTATCCAGTCCGACGGCGACACCGTATGGACGCCAGCGGACTTCGCTGACCTCGGGGGACGTGCCGCCGTGGATAAAGTACTGCAACGACTCGTTGCCGCCGGAGAGCTGCGCCGGATTGATCGTGGACTCTATGATCGTCCTCGCCGAAATCAGCTAACAGGGCGTGATACCGTACCTGACTATCGCGCGGTGATCCGCGCTGTCACCCGCCGTGACCAGGCCCGCTTTGTTGTCGACGGCATGACCGCCGCCAACGATCTTGGTCTGACGACGGCCGTACCTGCTCGAATCGAAGTGCTGGTAGATACGCGGCTCAAGCCGATCAAACTTGGCGCCCAGGAAATTCACTTCAAGCCGGCGGCGCCGAGCCGCCTCTTCTGGGCTGGTCGTCCCGCCATGCGGGTCGTCCAGGCGCTCCATTGGATGCAAGACGTCTTGGCCACTCCAGAGGAGCATGAGCGCGTGGCGAACCACCTTCGCCGCCTTTTTGCCGACCCAGAACATGGACCTGCGCTCCGCGATGACCTGCGCCAAGGTTTCTCGGCGCTGCCGATTTGGATGCAGGACTTCCTGCGTGAGCTGATCTCACCGGCGCCGGAGGCGCAGGCATGAGTGCTGAAGCTTACCGGGAAGTGATTGCCGCGCCCGCGCGCGATCGTCTTGACCTCTTTCTAGCCGCGGCCAATCGGCTGGGCGCACCGATCGGCAATGTGGAGAAGGATTTTTGGGTCTGCTGGACCTTGAACACACTCTATCACCGACTCTCATCAGACGGTCCGCGCCTTCTGTTCAAGGGCGGTACGTCGCTCTCCAAAGCCTACGGGCTCATTCAACGGTTTCTGAGGACATCGACGTCACAGTCTTTCGGGACGATCTCGACCAAGCCGCCTCCGTCGAGGAGCTTCAGAGACTATCGGGAAATAAGCGAAGGGCGCGTCTCGACGCGATCCGCGATGCCTGCCACGCTTACGTCACCGGGGATCTTCGCAATGCCCTGGCGGCCGCACTTGCCGAGGATACCGCAGGGGCCGGCCGCATCGAGGTTGATGTCGAGGACCCCGATGGACAGACGCTTCTCGTGTGGTATCCCGAAGTCGAGCCACGCGACGCAGGCTACGTACGTCCAGCGGTGCGTATCGAGTCCGGTGCCAAGTCAGCGCTCGATCCGAACCGACCCGCGTTGGTCCGCCCTTATGTAGCCGACGAAACAGATGCGCTCGACCTCTCGGTGCCAGAGGTGACGACCATCGAATCCGGTAGAACTTTTTGGGACAAGGTCGTGATCGCGCACGGATTGCGACGGTGGTTTGAACGTCGTGGCGTTTTGCGCCAGGAAGGCCAGCGGATTTCGCGTCACTACTATGATCTGCATTGCCTACTCTCGTCGGATGCTGGTCAAGCGGCCCTCGCCGACGTCACGCTCGCGAAAGACTGCGTCAGCCATGCAAGGATGTTCTTTGACCGGCCGGACTTTGATCTGGCTACCGCCGAGCCGGGCACGTTCGCCATTACACCGTCGCCGGCGATGGTGGATGCGCTGCGCCGGGACTATGCGAACACACAGGCAATGATCTTCGGCCGCGCCCCGGACTTCGACGCCATCCTTGCCTCCCTAGCGACACTGGAAGCGACAGCCAATCGGGCCGAAGCCGAGACGGACCGCGAAGGGGGTAGCTGAATGGTGGAGGGCCAAAGAGGATATTTTGTTGTCTTGTCTCATGGCACCCGGGTGCCGGTCCAAGCGCAGTCGACAACCTATCTTCAAACGGATAACTGGGACGATTGGTTCAAATTCTCAACTCTTTACTCTTTGGTCATCTTCGATGCGGAAGGCGAGCGGCACGACATTGGTGGTGTCAAGATCGGTGAGTTCGGCATGGCTGAAAACCAACGCCGACCGGACATCCCAACTAGCTTTGATGAGCTTGACCAGAGGTTCTTCTCCCTCGGGCAAGATGACAGTTACTATGATGACCTGAACAATCTCGGCCCTGAGATGCGCGATAGAATTTTGCACGGTCTCCGGGATGTCGCACTTGACCCCGAGCTATTTGAACGCGCCCTCGATGAAAAAGTCACAGGCACATCGCTGCTGCGCTCAGTGTCGCCGGCAACCGTTCGCGGTCAATTCCATCGCATGGCCAGGGGCGGCGTCCGTCTGACGCGCTACGAATTCAGCTATACAGCACCACGACCGACCTCGCGACGCATCAACCCGCTGACCCTGGCGTTCGTTGTCGAGCCGGAGTCTCAGCCACCAACGAACATTCATGTTTTGATCGGTCGGAATGGTGTCGGCAAAACGACACTGCTCAACAATATGACCCGCGCAATCGTCGAGAAGAATGCGGAGGCGTCCGAGGTTGGCGCGTTTTCGATCGAGGTTGATGACTTGCTGGAGGAGCGGCTCTTCACCAATTTGGTGTCAGTGACTTTCAGTGCGTTCGATCCATTCGAGCCACTACCGGTTCGGCAGGATAAATCGGAAGGTGTGCAATACGCATATATTGGTCTCAAACGGGCAGGCCTCAGCAAAGACGGGAAGCCGCTTCCGCCAAAATCGCCGGAGCGCTTGTCGATCGAGTTCGGGACCAGCGTTTCAGTTTGCCGGCAAGGGGCTCGGGCTAGCAGATGGCGCCGCGCGCTCGAGATGTTGGAGGCTGACCCGATCTTCCGTGACGCCGAAGTCGCAGCCTTGGCCGATGACATTATCGACGACGATGAACTGAAAGTGCAAGCGCGTAAGCTGTTCGCAAAGCTGAGTTCTGGACACAAGATTGTTCTGCTGACGATTACCCGGCTCGTCGAAACTGTTGAAGAAAAGACCCTCGTCCTTCTCGACGAACCGGAAGCGCACCTTCATCCACCTCTTCTATCAGCTTTTGTGCGCGCACTGTCCGATCTTTTAATCAACCGAAACGGAGTGGCAGTCATCGCCACCCATTCTCCCGTCGTTCTCCAAGAGGTGCCGCGAAGTTGCGCCTGGAAGATTCGTCGTACCGGTGCGCGCTCGGTAGCAGAGCGACCCGACATCGAGACTTTCGGGCGAGAATGTAGGAATTCTAACGCGTGAAGTTTTTGGTCTCGAGGTTACAAACTCTGGCTTTCACAAGATGCTCAGAGACGCGGTTGCTCGCGAGGCCGATTTTGACGCCATAGTCGAAAGTTTCAATAATGAGCTCGGTGGTGAGGCGAGGGCCATTATTCGAGGGCTACTCGCCGCGCGCGGCGCTGATGGCGAAGACGATAATTAATGTGGACGCTTGATCGACCGGCACCGACGCCACGTGCATCCTTCACTGCTTGCATCAGCCGGGTGCGGAATCAAGCGCTTAAGGCGCGCTTGGAGGGTGTAACTCAGGCAGTCGTCGATGCATCGACTGCATTTGATGCAGCCGCGAAGCGGCACGCCTTGCATCAACTCGGGCAGGATCCACTCGTCGGTGGCACCGTCACCACGAAGGAGATGGAGAAGGTATATACCCAGCGCATGGCGAAGAGCGGCGCTCCGGGGCGCGCCATCTACGACGAGATTTTTAGTTCCTCACCCCAAGGGCGATGCCCATTATGTGCCCAGCGCCCCGTGGCAACGCTAGATCATCACCTTCCCAAGGCGCATTATCCAGCATTGGCTGTTACTCCTCTAAACCTCGTTCCATCCTGCTCCGATTGTAACAAGGCGAAGCTAAGCGCTGTCCCCCAAAAGGCCACTGAGGTCGGCCTGCATCCGTATTACGATGAAATTGATGACGAGGTCTGGCTTGCCGCACGCGTCGTGGAGACGGCACCAGCGGCACTGCGTTTTCATGTGGTCACGCCCGCCGGCCGGGATGGCGTTCTCGCGGCACGCGTGAAGAACCATTTCCAAACGCTTGGCCTCGGAAAACTCTATGCGTCGGAAGCGGCGGAAGAACTTGTCAATATTCGCCATCAGCTGGTTGAGATGCATCGCGACGGAGGGCTAGAAGTCGTGCGTAGCGAGCTGGAGACGCGCGCGGCGAGTTGCTCGCTGGCTCGACGTAACGGTTGGCGTGCCGCCACATATAAAGCCTGGGCAGCGAGTGACTGGTTTTGCGACGTGGGCTTCGCGCCTGTAGGATAACACGACGCGCCTATGGTTGTTGCTATATGATCAATTTCTCCCGTCGTTTCGCCGTATCGGCGAGAGTATTGGCCCCAATACTCTTATTCGCATTATGCCAATCGGCTTCCGCCCAAGTCAGAATTTCCCAGTTGGTCGGCCTATGACGCAAGGAAGCGCTGAGCCGCGCTGCTCTGGGTGTGACCGCCCTCGACCCATCGTGTCCAAACGATTGCAGCAGGCGCCCCCAATGATGCAAGCTGCCGCAGGACTCTATGGCGACGAGAACTGGCGGAAGCCGCTCGAAGTAGCGGATCATCTCGGCTCGCCGAAACTGGCGCCGAACGACCACTATCTCATTCTCATCAACACCGTGAAGCTGGAACACGGACTTCGAAGTATCCATGTCGATACGAACGGGACATTCATTAGACTTTCCTCTCATCTTCTGTGACGCCAAGAGCGCCATCAAACCGTGGGGATGAGAGGCCGTCCACACCAGCACATCGGTCAGCCTTCGGTACGAAGGTGGCGCGGCTGCCACGCAAAGTTTAACAGAGTCGTGGACGGACGCCGGCCCGCCTTGGCGCATGTGCGGCAACGAAGCCGGCTGGCGAGATCGTGCACGAAGGTGGTCGGCGGATGCTTCATCGCCGCGAGGTCGACGTCGCTCGGCGTTTTGCAGCGGGCGCACCGGATCTCCAGCCAGGGGAAGTCGCCATTCACGGCTTGGTCGATGGCGGGCGAGGGATCAATCGGCTCTCCTTGGTCATCAGCATCACGATCGCTCCTCCGCCAAGGGACGAATCCTTGCAGCCCTCGATTCGTTCCGGTTGCTAACACAGAGCAGCGATTCCAAATCGTCGGGGCGGGTGCTTGTCCACGTGTTCCGCCGCTCTGTGCAAGACCAGCCACGCAGCAATCTTGTCTTCCTTGTCCACCTCGCGCATGACGACTTTCAGCGCTAGGTCCGGTAAGGGCGCTGCAGCGCCTTTGCCTCATCCCAACGGGCGCGCCGGGACGAAATTTACGCGATTTTGCCGGCTGGGCGGCCTGGCAGTCAACGCGACCGGCCAAGATATAAAGAATGACGGCGTCTGAAAGGCTTATGAATTCACTTGGCAGCCGGACGTAATTCTGTTCTGGCCTCGTTTCGAGGGGCGCTGGCTGCGCGGCACGCCAGTTTCATGATTCCAAGCGGCTGGAACACCCGCCGGCGCTGCACATTCGATAACTGGCCGAAATCCAGTCCGCATGGTTTGCGGTACCTACAAGGTCATTGCAAATGCGTCGAACCGCTGTCGCATTGATTCTCGCCATTCTGTCGAGCGGGGCCTTGGCCGATGATTTTGTCGGACAGGCCAGCGTGATCGACGGCGACACGCTGGACATGCATGGCGTGCGCATCCGGCTTTGGGGCATTGATGCACCGGAAAGCAGCCAGCTGTGCCGCGGCGAAGACAGCTTGCAATATCGTTGCGGTGCGCAGGCCGCAAACGACCTTGACGCCTTCATTGCCCGCCGTCCTGTCAATTGTGTCCCGGTCAGCCTCGACCCGTATGGCCGCACGGTTGCGACCTGCTCGGTCGCTAGTGTGGATCTCGGGGAATGGCTTGTACGCAACGGTCTTGCGTTGGATTGGCCCCAATACTCGAAGGGCAGATATCGCGAAGCTCTGCGCGAGGCTGAGCGCACCGGCCAGGGTCTCTGGAACGGCAGTTACGTGGAGCCGTGGCTCTATCGTGCATGCATCCGCGCACGTGGAAAGCCGTCCGCCTGTTCGGATGATGCAAATGCCCATCCTTGATGCGATCCCGGCAAGGCGCCAATCCACAACGTGCATTGGCCAATCACCGAACTTGGGCCGGTGGCTCTGGCGCGGTTTGGGCGACTCACGCTACCCATCATTCCCAGTCACCTCACTGCACAATGGGAATGAAATGGTTGCTGCCACCCGTGAATTGCCGGCCTCTGGTTACGCGCTTGAAGTGGACGGCCGGCTCAAAGCCGAATTTACAACGAGAGACGGCGCCAGGGCAGGTGGCGAAGAGCTCAAGAAGCGTTTTCCCATGCTTCAGATCAGGATCTATGACGCGCAGACGCATGCGCGCGAGGAAATCTAGGTTCTCCGACTCAAGCTTTGGGGGAGTTCTTCCGCTCGCGCGCGTGCGGCTCCGCCGCATCGGGCTTTCGTGAACCGAGCCGCTTTGCGTCTCGGCGATCCGGCTTTAATCCCTCGCGCAAGGGGATGCGGAGCTCCTCGCCGGGGGCACTCGGAAAAGGGGCTCGCCTGCGGCGATCGCTATCACTGCCCCGTTCCCGGGTGCCGCTATTGAACCGGTCTCGTCACGGCACTCGGACCCGCGTGCCCCTTCGGGTCGCTATGCTCACGCTCTCCGGGTGCCATTGGGAGGCGATGCGCCCCTGGCGCACGCCTGGTCGGGCCTGCGGCCTAGAGACTCAATGCCAAAGGCGGGCCGCGTCGCAGATGTCGCATTCTCTCAGGTAGAGGCGAGAGTCAGAGTGTCGGCCGGGTTTTGCCGTGACGGGTTACAGGCTGCGAGAGAGGCTCGCGGCGCCCGTCGCGGAGATCCGCGATGTCCAGACACCATACTCGGGCGCGCACCGGTGAGGACCGGGCAAACCTTTATGACGAAATCACCAACAAGATCATCACCGAACTGGAGGCTGGCCGAGTGCCATGGGTGCAGCCTTGGGGTACCGCGGCGGCGAAGGCGCCTCTGGCCATGCCGAAAAGCGCAGCGTCCGGCCGTCAATACAGCGGCATAAACATTCTAATTCTCTGGGGTACCGCCACGGAACGTGGATCCAGCGGTCAGAGCTGGCTTACCTTCCGCCAGGCGCTGTCGCTCGGTGGTCACGTCCGCAAGGGCGAGCGCGGCACGACCGTCGTCTATGCCGACCGCTTTGTGCCGGTCGACGAAAAGCGCCGCGCACATGAGACCGGCGAAGAGGCACAAGCTGTTCCATTTTTGAAGCGCTTCACAGTTTTCAATCTCGATCAATGCGACGGGCTGGCTTCGGACATCGTAACCGCTGCGCCACCACCGCCACCCGGCATGATCGAGCCGACGGTCGATGCTCTGATCAAGGCGAGCGGCATCGACTTCCGGATCGGCGGCAACCGCGCCTTCTATGCGCCGACGGAAGATTATGTGCAGGTGCCCCCACCGCAAGCCTATTTCGAACCGATCAATTGGCATCGAACGGCCCTGCACGAATTGGCGCATAATGCCGCGATCCAGATTATGCCGCATGGCCTCTGTTGGAGGCTGGATATCCCGGTGTTGGCCATGCGGCTGTTCGGCATAATCAGAGCCCTTCAAGGAACGCGAGCAGTTTGTCGTCCGGCCGGAACCGACCCGGCGGCGCGGATGGTGCGGCGACGAGAGCGAGCGCCTTTTCCTTCATCCGCATATCGGCGTGGATGTAGATCTAGGTGGTCTCGACGTTCTCGTGACCAAGCCAGAGCGCGATCACCGCAGGATCGACGCCATGATGGAGCAGGTCCATCGCCGTGCTGTGGCGCAGCGTATGCGGTGTGACCCGCTTGGTGCCGATGCTCGGGCACGCGCGCGACGCCGTGAGGCAGTGCTTGCGGACCAGATGCTCAAGAGCGTCACGGCTCAGCCGTTCGCCCCGGATCGACGGGAACAGCGGCTTGCTCTGGTCTTTGTCGTTGCCGATCCACGTCGCCAGCAGCTTGGCTGTCTCGCGGCGAAGTGGGGTGGCGCGCTCCTTGCGGCCCTTGCCCATGCAACGGATGTGAGCGCCGGTTCCAAGCGCGACATCGCCCCGGGTAAGGCCGACCAGTTCGGAAGCTCGCAGGCCTGTCTGGATTGCGAGCAACAGCAGAGCATGATCGCGCCGGCCCGCCCATGTGGTGCGATCCGGAGCCGCCAGCAACGCCGCCATCTCGTCGGCATCGAGGAACGTAACTGCACGCTTCACATAGCGCTTGTTGGGCATGGCCAGGATACGCTGGCAGTGTAGTAGCCAGGTCGGATCGGTCATCGCGACGAAGCGGAAGAACGATCGGATCGCCGCGAGCCGGGTGTTGCGGCTGCGGGCGCTATTGCCCCGCGTGGTCTCGGTATGGGCGAGGAAGTCCGCGACCAGATCGGCGTCGATATCTTCGACCGTCAGGTTGGGCGGCTTGTTGCGGCGAGTGCTCGCGTACCTGAGCAGTAGCCGGAACGTATCGCGATAGCCAGCGACCGTATGTCGGCTCGCCTCCAGTTGCGTGCAAAGCCGCTCGGTGAAGAAGCGCTGGATCAGCGCAGGTAAGGCGATGGTGCTCATTGTGCCATCTCCCCGCCGCTCGCGGTGGCGCGGCCCATCGCTAGATCGAGCAGCTCCGGGACCGCCTCCAGATACCAATATGTTCCAGAAGGGTTGCTATGACCCAAATAGGTCGTCAGCCGGATCATCTCGCGCGCCGGGTCCTTGCCAGTCCGGTACCAGTTGATCATCGTACGCACGGCGAAGGTGTGGCGCAGGTCGTGGATGCGCGGTCCCCGGCCGTGACGCTGGTACTGCTGCTCGGATCGCAATCCGATCTGCTGGCATGCTTGCGCAAAGTTGTAGCGGGCCCCACAGTCGGTGAGCCGAGTCGCCTTGTCAGTTATGAACATCGGCTTCGCCGGATGACCGATCAACCGGTCGCGTTTGACGCGATAGTCTAGCAGTCGCTCGACGGCGCTGGGGTCGAGCGGCAGCAGTCGCTCCTTACCGTTCTTACCTTGTCGGACGCGTAACGCACCACTATCGGCATCGAGGTCGTCTCCATCGAGCGCGAGCGCCTCGCTGACGCGCAGGCCCGTGATCGCGATGAGTGCGAACAGCGTCGAGCAGGTCAGCCCGCGCAATCCGCAAATCGACGGAAGTGCCATTGCGGCCGCGATGATCGAAGCGACTTCCGCGTCGCTGTAGATATACGGTCGGGAGCGCATCACGGTATTCGGCAACAATCCCCGGGGCGGGGCTTCATGCGCCAGCTCGAAGCTACTTAGCCACTGCGCGAAGAGGCGCACGACGGTAAGCCGCGCCGCTCGCGTCCTGCCGTTGGCCTCGTCGAGCGTAGCATGCCAGCGCAGGAACAGCGCCGTGTCGATATGCGTCGCACGCTCGCGGTCGGCAAACCGCGTGAAGCGGCGGAGGATGCGCTCGCTGGTGCTCAGGTCGTAGCCGAGGCTGCGCCGCACGGCCAGATAGCGATCGAGTTGGGAGGTGAGGCTCATTGCGCGCCTCCCACTACGGGCCAGGGCATTGCTATCGATCGCAGCCCATCTATGTCGAGACGGGCATATATCATGGTCGATGTGCGTGAGCGATGCCGCAGCACGTCGCCCACCTCGTCGAGCGATGCACCCGAGTTCACCAACTGGACCGCAAGGCTATGACGCAGCAGGTGCGATCCCACATAGGGCGTCACCGGTTTCTGGCCGGTCGCCTTCAGGGCATCCTTTAGGACGGCGTTGACGATTTGGCCGTCATTGAACGGACGATGTGGCGCGCGATGGGTAACGAACATCATGCGGCAGGACGTGGGGCCGCGCTCCTCGCGCAGATAGCGGCTCAGCGCATCGCCAACCTCCGAGCTGATCGGCACGCGATCGTGGAGTTTGCCCTTGCCACGAACCAAGAGTTCGCCCGCGCGCCAGTCGACGTCGTCCAACCGGATCGCGATGACCTCGGCAGCACGCAAGCCAAGCCGGGCCATGATGAGCAGCATCGCATAGTCCCGAGCCCCGTGCCGCGGGTTGTGGCGCACGCAGGCGAGCACCGCCTCAACGCCCTCGGGCACCAGATGGCGCGGCAGTCGTGCTCCCCAGCGTTTCGCCGTTCTAGGCAGACTCAGAGCTAGATTGGTCGCTGTCGCGCCACTGCCGAACAGATATTGCAGGAAGATACGAACATGCGTCGCTACCGTCTTGTCGCGCCGCGCACTTGCCATTACGTGCTCAAGGAAGCTGATCACGTCGGCGGGCCGCAACCGCCCCGGATCAACCATCGCATCGCCAAAGCGATGATCGAGGAACCGGTTGGCGAACCGCAGCGTGTGATAGATCGTCCGCGGACTAAGGCCGCGATGCTTGACCAAATAGGTCTCGAAGTCCGCCAGTAGGGCCGCACGCGCTTGCTGCGCCTCGCTCAACGGCACTGGATGCGTCACGCCGATATCGAGAAGATGCTGCGCGAACCGGCGGACCAACCTATACGGCCATATCGTGCCGGTTTTCTTACGCGGCACCTTGCGTCCCAGATGCTCGGCCATATCGAGCGTCAACGCTGAAGGACCGATGCCCTGGACATCCATCGCGTGACCCACCTTTCGTAGGATCGATAGGTAGGTCTTGACCGTGCCGGCGCTGTAATTCTCCGCCGCAAAACTCGCTGCGAACGAGCCAAGATGCGGCTCGATGCAGGTCTGCAAATATTGAGACATGATCTTCGTGCTCCTTGTTGTTGGAGCGACGAAGATTATGCCGAATGGGATTGGCGGGATCATGCCGCCAACCGGGCCCAGCCGAGCAGATGCGGCATAATCTGGATCGCGGCATTATGCGCCTTATGCCGATATCGGCATAACGTGCATGCCAGCGGCCATCCATCACGTCTCAACCGCGACTTGTCGGGCAGCTTTGGTACCAGGAAGTACGCCTTCGAGGAGTTGGTTGCGGAAATCTCGTCCGCGTTCGGTTGCGCCTCGCTCGGTATCGTGCCCACGGTGCGGCACGCCGACTATATCGGCTCGTGGCTTGAAGTCTTGCGCGAGGACAATCGTGCAATTGTCCGGGCCGCTTCCCAGGCCAGCAAGGTCGCGGACTATCTCCTTGGATTCTTGCCGGAAGTGGTTGTCGACATCACCACGGAAAGAGCGGATCAGGAAGCGGCGTGAGGTTCTCCTCCGTCACCGCGAGCACGAGAGTGAGAGGGCAGGGGCGTTTCCGCGACGGGTTGGAGGTCGAGAGAGAGGCTCTCGGCTGCCCGTCGTGGAGAATCGATATGACGAAGGCTGTCCAAAAGATCACGCTGTCCCCCTCACGCGACATTCCGTTCAACAAGCTGGTCCTCAGCCAGTCCAACGTCCGGCATGTGAAGGCGGGCATTTCCATCGAGCAGCTCGCTGAAAGCATCGCGCAGCGTACGCTGCTGCAAAGTCTAAATGTGCGGGCGGTTGTGGACACCGAAGGCAATGAAACCGGCATGTTCGAGGTGCCGGCAGGCGGCAGGCGTTATCGGGCGCTGGAGCTTCTCGTCAAGCAGAAGCGCATGGCAAAGACCCAGGCAGTTCCTTGCGTTGTGCGAGAGGGGGCATCGCTGAGGACGATTCGCTTGCGGAGAATGGCGAGCGAATTGGGCTTCATCCGCTCGATCAGTTCCGGGCATTCCAGACCTTGAGTGGCTCCGGATTGTCCGACGAGGATATCGCTGCCCGGCATTTCGTGACACCGGCCGTCGTGAAGCCACGCCTCCGGCTGGCGTCGGTGTCGCCAAAGCTCCACGACGTCTATGCCGAAGACGGCATGACACTCGAGCAGCTCATGGCTTTCTCTGTTACAGCCGACCACGCCAGGCAGGAGCAGGTCTGGGAGAACGTCAGCCGATCCGGCTATGATGAGTCCTATCAGATCCGGCGAATGCTCACGGAAAATACCGTGCGCGCGTCCGATCGCCGCGTTTAGTTCATTGGGCTGGATGCTTACGAGCAGGCTGGTGGCGGCGTTTTGCGGGATCTGTTCGAGCACGATGATGGCGGTTGGCTTCAGGACGTTGCTTTGCTCGACCGTCTCGTGACAGAAAAGCTCAAAGCCGAAGCCGAGACGATTGCAGCCGAAGGCTGGAAGTGGATTTCGGTCGCCGTCGAATTCCCCTACGGCCACACGGAGGCCCTGCGCAAAATCGACGGCAAACCTGTCGATCTTTCCCTGGAGGATCAGGCCACCGTCGACACCCTCGGCGCGGAGCAAGCCAAGCTTGAAGCCGACTATCGAGTTGCCCGACGACGTCGACCAGCGTCTCGGCGAAATCGAGACGGCACTACTCGCGTTCGAAGACCGGCCGATGGTTTACGATCCGGCCGAGATCGCCCGCGCCGGCGTCTTCGTCAGCATCGATTTCGAAGTGCGCCTCTCGGTGGATCGGGGTTACGTCCGGCCGGAGGACGAGGTGGCCGCGGTCGATCCTGATGTCGGTCAGGGCGCCGATACACAATGGATCGAGGCGAAGGAGGCAGGTAGCTCCGTCCAGCGCACGGTCATCGCGTTTGCTGGCAGCGCTGCTGATACTGAAGACGATGACGAGGACGCGACCAAACCTCTGCCGGGTCGCCTGATCACGGAGTTGACAGCGCATCGCACGCTGGCATTGCGGGATGCGCTGGCGGAAAATCCTGCAATTGCGTTCCAGGCGGTGCTGTACAACTTCGTGCTGATGGCTTTTTACCGGTTCGCATCGACCGGAAGCTGCCTTGAGATCAGCCTTCGCACGCCGACCTTTCCGGCTCAAGCGACTGGCTTGAGGGAAAGCGCGTCCGCGAAGGCCGTGGAGGCCCGGCACGATTCCTGGAAAGCACGGTTGCCGAAGGGCGAGAATGATCTCTGGGATGCGCTCACAGCCCTCGACGGCGCCGCACAGGCATCCCTGTTCGCTCACTGTGCGTCATTTGCGGTCAACGCCGTCCATGAGCCGGCCAACCGCTACAATCAGGGCCGCGTATCCGCCCCCGGCGTCCGCACCCGGCTCGCCCGGGCTGACGTGCTGGCACGAGCGGCCGGCCCGGCCTCGACATGGTTCAAGCGAGCTGGAAGCCCTCCGTCGACAATTATCTCGGCCGGGTCACCAAGCCGCGCATTCTGGAGGCGGTGCGGGAAGCAAGAGGCGAATCGTCCGCGCAACTGATCGACCACCTGAAAAAGGCGGACATGGCCAAGGAGGCCGAGCGTCTTCTCGATGGTTCGGGCTGGTTGCCGGAGCCACTGCGTCTTGTCGATCCCAATGCGGCGTCAGGGGAGCAGGAGAGTGAAGCGGGCCCGCTGCCCTAATTCCTCGCCGAGGACGAGGATCGGGACAACGCGAGCGACGATGATCCGCAACAGCTCGACGCGGCTGAGTGACATCGCAGAAGGGACGGCTCCGGCCGTCCGGCAATTGCTTGGGGACCGGTGTGCCGTGCCGGTCCCCATTTTTATGGGCGAGAGCTGAGAGGGAGAGCCGGGCCGGGAAGGGTTTGAGCCGTCGGGTCTTAAGGAGAGCACCTGATGGTTCGACCCGTTTCCTGCTCTCCGAAAGAACCCTGCCATGACCGAATCTCTCGCCGGCGGCGCGGCCGCCGCGCCGCTCTCGATGCGCGCCGCTGCATCTCTCACCTCCGCCGCCGTCAGGGCCGCCCGACAGCTCTCGACCGATCTCGAGCGCGGCCGGCGCATCGATGCCGCTGTCCTGCGCGGCGCCATGGAAGCTGCCGTCCGCGCTTCCGACGCCACTGGCGTCTGGAACTGGAAGACCGCCTACGATGTCTGCGAGGCGGCAACCGTTCTGTTCCTTCGCAAGTTCGGTCCGGCCATCCGGACCAAGGCTGACTCGACGGCCGCGATGCCGCCGATGCTCGCGAAGATCGCCAGTCTTCTTCCCACCCACACACGCCGCTCGGAGGACAGCCAGGCCCTTCAACAATTCTCGCCGCCGATCCCGCTTGGGCTCGCCGCATGCACCGCGGCCGGCATCACGCCGTCCGATCGGGTTTTGGAGCCCTCTGCGGGGACCGGCTTGCTCGCCATCTTTGCCGAGCTCGCTGGAGGCACCTTGGTACTGAACGAACTGGCCGAGACCCGCGCGGCGTTGCTCGACCAACTATTTGCCAAGGTTACGGTCACGCGGTTCGACGCCGCCCAGATCAATGATCACCTCGATGCGAGTGTCGTACCGAGCGTCGTCTTGATGAACCCGCCGTTCTCCGCGTTGGCGAACGTCGATCGACGGATGGCGGACGCGGCTTTCCGGCACATCGCCTCAGCCTTGGCGCGCCTTTGCGATGGCGGGCGTCTGGTCGCCATTACCGGCGCGAGCTTTGCGCCGGACAATCCGGCGTGGCGAGACGCCTTCGTTCGTCTCCAGGAGAGCGGGCGGGTGGTATTTTCTGTCGCCATCGACGGCGCGGTCTATGCGAAACACGGAACGCAGACCGACACAAGGCTGCTTGTGATCGACAAGTTGCCCGCCGCAGATTCGAAAGTCCTTCCGGCTTCACTTCGCGATGTCGCCACCTTGCTTGACTGGGTGACCCAGTATGTGCCGCCGAGGCTGCCCATCGCGACGCCGATAGCGGTCGACGTCATCAGGCGCCCTGCAGTATCACGAGTGGTCGGCGCATTTGCGCCACGCCCATCGTCCGCTTCGAGCCGCGTAGCGCCCGAAGGCGTAGAACTGATCAACGAGACGGTCGAATGGTCGCCGCCCGAAGGCGCCCGACTGACCGACGCGCTTTATGAGGAATATGGACTGCAGGCGATCCGCATTCCGGACTCGCGTGCGCTTCCGACGAAACTCGTGCAGTCTGCCGCGATGGCCTCGGTCGCGCCGCCGAAGCCGTCGCATCGGCTACATCTGCCGGCCAATGTCGTGGCGGACGGCATCCTGTCCGACGCCCAACTTGAAAGTGTCATCTATGCAGGCGAGGCGCATTCCGAATTTCTTGCGGGCTCCTGGACGGTCGATGCGACCTTTGACGTGGTGGCGGCCGCGCGCGACGACGCAGAGAATGCCGTGCGTTTTCGCCGCGGCTGGTTTTTGGGCGACGGCACCGGCGCGGGCAAGGGGCGGCAGGTCGCCGGCATCCTGCTCGATAACTGGTTCAAGGGGCGGCGCCGTGCCGTCTGGATCAGCAAATCCGACAAGTTGACCGAAGACGCGCAGCGCGATTGGTCCGCGCTCGGCATGGAGCGGTTGCTGGTGACGCCGTTGTCACGTTTCCGGCAGGGCACACCGATCCGGCTCGCGGAAGGCGTCCTATTCACCACCTACGCTACGCTGCGCACCGACGAGCGCGGCGAGAAGCTTTCGCGCGTGCGGCAGATCGTCGAATGGTTGGGCTCCGACTTCGACGGAATGATCGTCTTCGACGAGAGCCACGCGATGCAGAACGCGGCAGGCCAGAAGGGCGAGCGCGGCGACCAGGCGGCCTCCCAGCAGGGGCGCGCGGGGCTGAGGCTCCAGCACGCCTTGCCGAATGCCCGCGTCGTCTATGTCTCGGCGACCGGTGCCACGACCGTGCACAATCTGGCCTATGGCCAGCGGCTGGGCTTATGGGGCGGCGCCGATTTCCCGTTCGCCACGCGTGCCGAGTTCGTCGAGGCGATCGAGGAGGGTGGCGTCGCCGCCACGGAGGTCCTCGCGCGCGACCTTAAGGCGCTCGGTCTCTACACGGCCCGCTCGCTCTCTTACGAGGGCGTCGCCTATGAGCTCATCGAGCACCAGCTCACGCCCGAGCAGGTTCGCATCTACGATGCCTACGCGGGCGCGTTCAGCGTCATCCATAGTAATCTCGATGCCGCGATGCGGGCCGCAAACATCACCGGCGAGACCGGCACGCTGAACCGCCAGGCCAAATCGGCCGCGCGATCTGCTTTTGAGAGCGCCAAGCAGCGCTTCTTTGGCCACCTCCTGACCTCGATGAAGACGCCGTCGCTGATCCGATCGATAGAACGCGATCTCGACGCCGGCCATACCGCCGTCATCCAGATTGTCTCGAGGGGCGAAGCGCTGATGGAGCGCCGGCTCGCCGAGATCCCGACCGAGGAGTGGGGCGACGTCCGGGTCGACATCACCCCACGCGAGTATGTCCTCGATTACCTCGCCCATTCCTTTCCGATCCAGCTCTACGAGCCCTTCTCGGACTCGGAGGGCAACCTCTGCTCCCGGCCCGTCTATCGCGACGGCCAACCGGTCGAGAGCCGGGAGGCCGTCGCCCGCCGGGACCGCCTCATCGAGAAGCTCGCCTCGCTGCCGCCGGTGCCTGGGGCGCTAGACCAGGTCGTCCAGCGCTTCGGCACCGACATGGTCGCCGAAGTGACCGGCCGCTCGCGCCGTATCGTTCGCAAAGGAGACCGGCTGGTCGTTGAAAACCGGGCCGCTTCCGCAAACCTCGCCGAGACGTCGGCCTTCATGGATGAGGTTAAGCGGATCCTCGTGTTCTCCGACGCGGGCGGCACGGGGAGGAGCTACCATGCCGAGCTGTCGGCGCGGAATCGCCGCCTGCGCGTCCACTATTTGCTCGAGCCCGGCTGGAAAGCGGACGCCGCGATCCAGGGGCTCGGCCGCGCCAACCGGACCAACGAGGGGCAGCCGCCGCTGTTTCGTCCTATCGCTACCGACGTGAAGGCCGAAAAGCGATTTCTGAGCACCATTGCCCGTCGGCTCGACACGTTGGGCGCGATCACGCGCGGCCAGCGCCAGACCGGAGGGCAGGGCCTGTTCCGGCCCGAGAACAATCTCGAAAGTCAGTACGGGCGTGATGCGTTGCGCCAACTCCACACGCTGCTCGCGCGCGGCAAGGTCGAGGGCTGCTTGCTCGAGAGGTTCGAGGATGCGACCGGCCTGAAGCTCACGGATCCCAATGGGCTCAGGGATGACCTGCCGCCGATCACGACTTTCCTGAACAGGTTGCTGGCGCTCACGATCGATCTTCAGAATATCCTGTTCACCGTCTTCGAGCAGCTGTTGACCGATCGGATCGACGGCGCGGTCGCGTCGGGCAGCTATGACGTCGGGCTGGAAACGCTCCGAGCTGAGAGCTTTGTCGTCACCGATCGGCGGACGATCTACGTCCATCCGAGCACAAGCGCCGAGACCCGGCTGCTCACGATCACCCAGCGCCAGCGCAATCATCCTGTGAGCCTGGATGACGCTCTCGGTCGTCTTTCCGATCTTCGTGCTGTCTTGATGATCAATGAGCGCTCGGGGCGAGCCGCGGTGCATGTCCCAGCCCCAAGCTTTATGCTCGACGACGGCGAGATCGAGCGGCGCGTCCGCCTGATCCGGCCGATGGAGCAGCACAGCATCCCCCTCGACATGATGGCGGAAAGCCATTGGGTCGGGGCGGACCGTGAACGCTTCGCCGCGGCTTGGCTCGCGGAGCTTGCCGAGGTGCCCGAGTTCACGGACAGCACGATCCACGTCGTGGCCGGCTTGCTGCTGCCGATTTGGACGCGGCTGCCGAACGAGTCGACCCGGGTCTATCGGCTGCAGACCGATGCGGGTGAGCGGATCATCGGCCGCAAGGTCTCGGCGACCTGGGTCGCGAATGCCCTTGCGGCGGACGCGCCGGCGTTGACGCCGGACGCTGCCTTCGCCGCGCTGATGGAGGGACGGACCGTCCTCGAGCTTGCGGAGGGACTCCAACTTCGCCGTGTCCGAGTGATGGGCGCACACCGCATCGAACTCTCGGGCTTCAACGACACCATGCGCGATCGCTTGCGGGCTTACGGCCTCTTTGGAGAGATCATCTCCTGGAAGCTGCGCATGTTCGTGCCGACGGACGCGAGCGGCGTCGAGATCCTGTCGAAGGTGCTCGATACCTATCCGGTTGCGCGCATCGGTGAGCGGGAGGCCGCCTGATGCCCCGCGATGCTTCCGAACTGGCAGGCCGCCTCGCGCGCGAGGCGGAGGCGGTGTGCCGACACTATCTCTCCAATGGCAAGCGGGCGGGCCGGTACTGGCTGGTCGGCGACGTCCACAACACCCCGGGCCGCTCGCTATTCGTGCGGCTCCAGGAATCGCCGAAGGGGCCGGCGGGCAAGTGGACCGATGCGGCAACGGGGGAACATGGCGACCTCCTCGACATCATCCGCGAAAGCCTGGCTTTGCGAGACTTCCACGAAGTCGCCGAGGAGGCGAGGCGATTTCTGAGGCTGCCTCGTACTGAACCGGAACTCGTCCCGAAACCCTTTCGTCCATTAGCACCGGCTGGATCGCAAGAGACGGCAAGACGGCTTTTTGTCATATCGCAACCGATCGAGGGGACCGTGGTCGACGCATATTTGCAGCGTCGCGGAATAGGGCGCATCCACCATGGTGGCAGCCTGCGCTTCCATCCACGCTGCTACTATCGACCGGACGATCATCTGCCGACCGAGACCTGGCCGGCGATGATCGCCTGCGTCACGGATCTCGAAGGACAGATCACCGGCGTACATCGCACCTGGCTCGATCCGGACAGCTTCGATCGTGTTCGGCTCGGCAAGGCTCCGATCGATACTCCACGACGCGCCATGGGCGACCTTCTCGGCAATGCCGTTCGGTTCGGCGTGGTGGACGACGTGCTCGCTGCCGGCGAGGGTATCGAAACCATGCTGTCGTTGCGCTACGTGCTGCCGAGCATGCCGATGGCGGCTGCGCTTTCGGCCAATCACCTCTCAGCCATGATGCTCCCGTCTAGCCTGCGCCGGCTCTATGTTGCGCGAGATGCCGATGCCGCCGGTGATGCGGTGCTGGCAATTCTCAGCCAGCGCGCAGCAGACGCCGGCATTGAAGCGGTCGTACTGTCGCCCCAGCTGGGCGACTTCAACGAAGATCTGCATGTCTTCGGCCTCGACGCCCTCCGAGCAGCATTGCGGCTTCAGCTCGTGCCAGAGGACGTCGTTCGCTTTCTGCATTCGTCGACGGTGGCCGCGGAATAGCTCTTGGTCTCCGATCGACGGTGTATCGGCCGGTCGTAGGCGAGGCCAATACCGGAAGAGAACGCGACCTCGGCCTTCTAGAGGGCGATCGGACGGCAAGCGGCCCGGGCCGGCAATGGCTGCGTCCGGCTATTTTCCGCCGCGCGCCAGCGACGGAAAGACACATTGTGCATGTGGCCAGCGCGCTTTGCATCGCGAAGCAAAATAGCCGGCCTCCGCCATCCTCCGCTACCGCTTCGGCCCTGTCGGGTTCTGGCCCGTTCCGCCTGCCGTCAGAGGATCGCCACGAAGGCCGCGATGGTCGCGGCCGATCCGGCAAAGGACCCTTCCATGACCGACCATGACGACATCGAACCGCCGCATGCCTCTTCCCCGACCGACCACGTCCTCACCGAATTGCAGCTCTTCGGCTACCGCCCCTTCGACGACCAGCCCGATCCAAGACCCCTTCCGGAGGACAAAATGATCGCCGGCGCCGTGGCCGATATCTTCGATGCCCTGGTTGCGACCTTGAACGACACGCGGCTCGAGCCGGACCTCGACGATCTGCTCTGGTCGACCGTGAACCTGTTCCACCGTGCCGTCGATCGCATCGAACGCCACCTCGACGACAACGAGCAGGCGCAGCACCAAAGCCAGCGCGAACAGAACGGCTCCGAAGTACGTTCGGTCGAACTCGAGCGCCTGACGACCGAAGGCATCACGCTGATCGAGCGCCGCAATTGCCTGGAACTGTTCCGGGATCAGGCCATCGCGCGATTTGAGGTCAACACCGGCTCAGCTTGGCGTCCTCGGTCGGGATCATTGGTCAATCACCGAACGCTCACCGCGGCAATGATCGACTCCCGCGACTTCATCGCCGCCAAGCGTCGTTCCGAGACTGAGGTCATGTTGCCACCAGGGCCGAAAATCGCACTCACCGGTGGGCTCGACTTCAACGACCACCACCTCGTCTGGGATCGGCTCGACAAGGTACATGCCAAGCATCCCGACATGGTCCTCCTGCATGGCGGCTCCCCGAAAGGCGCCGAACTGATCGCCTCGAAATGGGCGACCAATCGCAAGGTGCCACAGATCGCCTTCAAACCCGATTGGACGAAACACGCCAAGGCGGCGCCGTTCAAGCGCAACGATGCGATGCTCGAACTCCTGCCGATCGGCGTCATGCATTTCCCGGGCACGGGAATCCAGGACAATCTCGCCGACAAGGCGAAGCGGCTCGGCATTCCCGTCTGGAGGTTCGGCGGCGCGTGAGCGCCGTCGCCTCCAAGACGCCAAGGTGGAGTTGCACGCCGCAACTCCGCCTCGTTTCGTTTTTACATCCAAAACTGCGCCGTGGTGGTGGTGGAAGGCGCGATCGATAAATCCATGCACATGGAGCCACCACCATGCTCGCGCTTGGACTTGTTCTCAACACACTCGGCATTGGCTTGTTCTGCTGGGCCATCTTTGCGCTCGCTGTGTATGCCCTGCCATTTTTCGTCGCACTCAGTGTCGGGATGTTGGTATTTCGTCATGGCGCGGGCGTCTTCGGCGCACTGCTTATCGGAATTGCTTCTGGCACGCTGACGCTTGCCGCTGGTCAGGTCGCCGTCGCCGTTAGCCGGTCCTTGACCTTGCGCGTCGCCATCGCAACCGTATTCACGGTCCCTGCAGCGATCGCCGGCTATCAGGTGATTTTTGCCCTGTCGCAGATCGGGGTGCCTTCATTGGCTTGGCGCGAGGCGTTCGCATGCCTAGGAGCGGTTTGCATCGGCGGCACGGCATGGACACGCTTGGTCGTTTTTGCGGGGACCCTCCCGTCGGAGTCGGCCGGGGTGGTGGAGAATGCGCCTGAACCAGTTCTCACAGCCGCCGCGCACGAGCGGTGAGGCTTCGTCGCCATCATCGGCCGAGCAAGACGGCACAGGGCGTCACGTTGAACGAGGGATCATCGAGCTTGAGCGAGAGGTAACCGCGTTCCCTCCTCGGGGCGCTTAAGCAAGCCGTACCGGTCTCTGTCTGGCCCACATAGCTGCGGTGAAGCGACGCGCTCCGTTCGATCATTCCTTCCGGGACGATACCGCCCTTTGCGGCAGATTGTTTCTCTTTCTGCGCCGAACCGTACCAACCCCTTGTTCAGCGCAACCGAGATTCGCCAGTCTTCTTCCTAAGATTGCGGTTCAGCACGCGGACCACGTGGCCTCTTTGATGGCTTGATCTGGCCGAAGACCGGCTGCGCCTCGATCGTCTGAGCCGCAACGCCGTTGACGCGACTTTCTTCCCCTGGGCTTCGCCCATTCCGCGCGAGACAAGAAAGTCGCCACAACGACGTCCTCCGCTGCGCTACGGCCCGCGAGCGGGTGCGTCGCCAATCGTCTTCGGCCTCTAGATCGCCATCGAGGCCGCGGTGGTCGCGGGCTCGAAACACAACAGGAGAAGAGACATGGCTAACATCGGTTCTTTCAAGAAGGTCGGCAACGATTTCCAGGGCGAGATCATCACCCTGAGCTTGCAGGCCAAGGGCGTCCGCATCGTCGCCGAGACCAACCGCTCCAACGACAACGCTCCCAGCCACCGCATCTATGTAGGCCGGGCGGAGATCGGGGCAGCCTGGTCGAAGCGCTCCGAAGAGGGACGCGACTACCTCTCGCTCAAGCTCGACGACCCCTCGTTCAACGCGCCGATCTACGCGAACCTGTTCGATGAGGAAGGCGGCGAAGGCTACACCTTGCTCTGGTCGCGGCCGCGCAAGAACGGAGAGTGAGGCTCATTACCGCCAAGCCCCTCCCGACGACCTCGGGCGGGGCTCCCTCTTGGAGAAAAGCCGACCGAGCAAAGCTGCAGCTGGACCGGCTTGGTCGCGTCGATTTTCAAGTTTAAGACACGCACTTACGTGGCGCTTGTCCGCATGGCTTGAACTCGCCCAGATGCTATTGCTTCTTGGAACGCAGACGCGCTGACTTGCGACCCTTAGGCAATGTCTTGGGTGTGGCCGCTCCCCTGGGTGGCTGAACAAAGAATTCAGATAAATGAACGCCTAGCGTCTCGGCGAGCCGGTCGAGAAGATCAATTGTCGGATTCTCGGATTGCCGCTCAAGGCCGCTCATATATGAGCGGTCGATCCCGGCATCGTAGGCCAGTTGCTCTTGCGGAATACCGCGATCCACGCGGATCCGGCGCACATTCCAGGCAACGAGCGCACGAGCTTTCATGCGCTCAAACAGCCATTAGGCAGACCATCAAACCACTGGCTATAACCGAACTATTTTGGTAAGTTTCGCTTACAATGCAGATTAGCGAAGTGCGCGCATAAGCCTACATGACGAAGCCACCGTTAGATCCCGATGTCGCGGATGTTGCGCCGCATGAGCCGGTGCTGACGACCTATGACGAGCAGCATCTCGTGACGTACTGGCGACTTCTTGATGCCGAAGCCGATGGCGCGGATTGGAAAGAAGTGACCCGGATCGTGTTGCACATCGATCCCGATCGTGAACCGGATCGCGCTCGCAATGCGTTTGATAGTCATCTGGCCCGCGCAAAATGGATGGCAGACCACGGCTACCGTGACTTGCTTCGCGGCGGCGCTCCTAAATAGCAAAATCTGTCATGAAGAATTCGCACTTGAGAACAGATTTCCCCGCTGACGCGTGATCGCCTGCAGGCATCACGCAATGCATAATTGGTGACTTCCCCGACAATCCCAAGCTTCATAGACATTGCGCCGCAATCGAGTTACGGCAGGAGATAACAGCAATGTCTGAGTTCGACTGGCGCTCACCGGAGGCGTATCAGCACGCTATCAAGTCGGGCGAGATGGCGGATTTCGCCTGGGAGTCACTGCGGCGCAGCCCGAACTATCGAGCTTCCTATCGTGAAAATCGATCCCAGATGACCTCCGAGTTCCGAAGGAGATGGGGCGTCTGCTTTCGCCCATGACCCGCAGGGGTCCTTTCACCAACAGACTATCTTCTGGGCACCTGAGGCGTTGCCGACGGTGGTGCCGGTCGTTCGCAGCGCGTCCGGCTCAAAAACGGTCGGCGCGGGGCTACAGCTTGCCGACCTTTCATCGGGCGCCATCAGACAGGCATCTGACGGCTGGCATGCCGTATTGCGCATTCAAGGGGCACAACATCATCTCTGGCTGAAAGAGGCGCTGCAGTTTGGTGTCTCTTATGCGGCCGAACTGCCGCTCGATGCGGACTTTGAGATCCGCGCCCACGCCTCACATCGGCTGTGGCGCACAATCAACGGCCGCCCGCCGGGACCTCCCTTTCATCAGATTTCGGCGCAGCGGCGCGAACGACTCGTCTTGGTGCTGCGTGCGCTCGATGGACACATGGAGGGTGCTTCCTATCGCGTCATCGCCGAGGTGCTGTTCGGCCGAAAACGCATCCCCGAGCGCGCCTGGAAAACCCACGAATTGCGCAGCCGGACCATCCGCCTGGTGCAGGCTGGTTTGGCTCTGATGCGCGGCGGCTATCGCGCATTGCTACGTCCTTCATCTCGCAAGGAGTAGAGCAGGGGTGCCGAAAATCATCGTTCGATCTTCGGCATCCCCCTTGGCACGCTGACTGCGCCATCGTGACCGTCGACGCGCGGGCCGAGCCGGCCGCGCTCCAGACGACCACGGAGCCTCGCAAATGCCCGATCCGAACGCCGGCCTGCCGCCGCGATACCTGCGCACGCCCGAGGCGGCGCGCTTTCTCGGACTCTCCGGCCGAACCCTGGAAAAGCACCGCACCTATGGGACAGGCCCGACCTACCGCAAGCTCGGCGGTCGCGTTGTGTATGCGATCGAGGACCTGAAGGCGTGGGTTGACCGTGGCGCCAAAACGTCCACCAGCGATCCCGGCACAGGCACGGTCCTGCCCGCGAAACGGCACACACCCATTCCGTATGCCGGAAAGGAGCGGCGCTGACCCATGCCGGACAGCAACTCCACTGCAAGCAGCAGGCGGCGATCAGAGCGCGACCAACTCGATCTGTTTCGCGCCCTCCCGGGCGATCTGGCGCCACGGGACGCACAAGACTTGATGGCGTATCCGTTCTTTTCGCTGGCAAAGTCGAGGCGTATTGTTCCCATCGATTTCCGCGCAGGCACCATCACCATTCGTGTCGAAGCCGTGCCGGAACATGGCATGGCGACGATCTGGGACGCGGACGTTCTGATCTGGGCTGCCTCGCAGATTGTCGAAGCCCGTGATGCCGGCCTGAAAACGTCCCGCCTGATGGCAGCGACCCCTTACGAGATCCTGACCTTCGTCGGCCGCGGCACCAGCGTGCGCGACTACGACCGCCTGAAGGCTGCGCTCGACCGGCTGCAATCGACCACTGTGATGACATCGATCCGGCAGCCGAGCGAACGGCGGCGGCATCGCTTCTCCTGGATCAACGAATGGAAAGAAACTGCCGATCCGCACGGGCATGCCCGTGGAATCGAGCTGATCCTGCCCGATTGGTTCTACACGGGCGTTCTCGATGAAGCGCTCGTGCTGACGATTGACCGCGCCTATTTCGATCTGACCGGTGGATTGGAGCGCTGGCTCTATCGCCTCGTCCGCAAGCACGGCGGCCGTCAGAATGGTGGTTGGAGCTTCGGCGTCGTACATCTCCACGCCAAATCCGGCAGCTTATCGCCAATCAAGCACTTTGCTTACGACCTGCGCCAGATCGTCCGTCGGCAGACGCTGCCGGGTTACAAACTTATCATCACGCAGGACCCAAACGGCGCCGAGCGACTGAATTTCGCACCAGTCCCCATCGGCCCGTCGAGCAAGCGACTGCGCAAGCGCGGCGTCGTCCTTCCTGCTGGGGACAAGCTGTGAATTCACTCGTGCTATCAGGGACCAGAACCCTCGTGCCATCGGGGACGCGATGCTCGTGCTATCGGGGACCGGAAACAAAGCTAAGGTTCTGCGGCTCCAAGACTTCCTGCTCCCGTAACTTTCCTAACATACTGATACTAACTTCCTGTTGTGAATCAGTACATTGTGAACAAGTCGGCAGCGCGTGCAACGAGGATGCCTCATGCATCCAGTCTCTCACGCGCAAAGCTTCGCTGCAATACGATTGTTATCTCCAATCTGCGCGCGCGAACGCGATCGCGCGCAAATCTTCGCGATCGCTGGCGTCGACATCATCGCCAGGTGCGCGTCACGTCCTTTTGCAGCCACTCGCTCGTCGAGGAGAACTCGCTAACATCCGTGGTTGGCACGATGGCCACCACAAGCCGGAATCTGAGGAAAGGGCGGTCAGGCTAACCAGCGCCGTGCTTGATGGCTTCAAACCTCGTCATGAAGCCGCCGGCAAGAAAAGTTGCGATCTCACCCAGATCCCCGTCTCCTCGGGAGACGCCGCTCCGCCGTGGCGGAAGGAAAAGGCGCGCGTGGAAGCGGCCGGGTCGCGGAGGCCCTTACACCGCCGCAGCGACCCGGCCGCGCTTGCCGCCGGCGCCAAACCGGAACGTGGTGCCATCGATCCAGATCTTGTGCAGCAGCACGGCGAGCGCGCGCGCCACCGCGGTCGTCGCACGCTTCAGACCCTTCTTCCTGGCCAGCCGCAGGCCCCACAGCCGCAGCTTAAAATTCTTTGGAATGCGCGTCATGATCGCGATCGCCGCCTCGTACAGCATCGCCCGTGTCAGCTCATCGCCGCATTTGGAGATGCTGCCGATCCGGTCGGTCTGGCCGGACTGATAGCGCCGCGGCGTCAAGCCGAAATGGGCGCCGACATTGGTCGACTTCCGGAATCGCGCCGGATCATCGACGGTGGCGCGGAACGTCAGCGCCACCAGCGCGCCGACGCCGGGCACGGTCATCATCCGCCGCACCACCTCGTCACCGCGTGCGGCCGCCAGCGCCAGGCAGTGCAGATTTGCCAACTGCAGCCGCATCGCATCGCGGGCGTCCAGCAGCGGCGCGACGATCGCTTCCAATTCCTTCTTCCCGGCCAGGAGATAGCGCGCCCGCGCCTCAAAACGGCCGACCGAGATCTCGCCGACCTTGAGGCCGAACGGGCGCAACAGGCCGCGGATCATGTTCTCCATGTCCAGCACCTTGCCGAGCAAGGGCTTGCGCCCGACCAGCAGCGCCCGCAACGTCTGTGCGCTCTCCGACTTGACGTGAACCGCGCGGAACCAGCCGGTCCGCATCATCTGGGCAATGCCCCTGGCGTCGTTGCGGTCGGTCTTGTTCAGCATCGCGTTCAGCGCCGCCTTGGCATGCCGGGTCTCGATGCAGATCACGGGCAGGCCTTTGTCGGACAGCGCCGTGAACAGCCAGGCACTGTACGAGAACGCTTCCAGCCCGACGCGCTTCAGCTGGATTCCCCACTCCGCCAGGAACAGCTCGATCGCGTCCGGATCGGTCGCGAGTTTCGCCTCCCGGACCACCTTGCCGTCGCCGTCCACCGCGCAAATGTTCGTCGCCTCCAGCGACACATCAAGCCCTGCATAGACGTCCATCATGCGCCTCCACCGCCGATCGCCGGCACGCACCGCGCGTTCCGTTCGCGAATCGCTGTGCAGCATTTTCGCAGCACCACGGCCGGCGAAGGGGCACCGGTCAGTACCCCGGCTAACGTACTCTCCTTCGGATACCTTCTAACGAATTGGAGCCACTCGGCTGTGATTCTCGGCAGCAGCAGGAACGCTGCAGCGCTTCGACAACGCCGATCATCGGCGCATCATCGCAACCGTTCTGCCGAAACCAAGGCTCTGACGTCGATGCGCTGGCGACAGCGCACCCGTTGGCATGTCCAAAATTTCACTCAGAACTATGGAGTAGCCGGGTGAGCGACCTCATGACTGTTGAGCTCTTGTGGCTCGAAAAGCGGATCGAGAACCGAATCAGGTTCGGCAAGCCTGTATCGGAGAAGATCATTGACCAGCACCGGCGCATTCTCTCGTTCGTTCCCGGCAGCATCTTTGCGTTCGTGCGCTGGACCTCCAATGACTTCGGGACCATCCTGTCTCGAATCGACATTCTGCGCGCGATTACACCGGGGCAGCGGTATTCGACCGTGCCTTGGGTCAGCCCTGGCGGCGAAAGCCTGCTGCGACTGGCGGGCTGGCGAAAGGTCGAGCGCGTTCTCCAGTTGATCGATGCCGTGGAGTCACTCGGCATCGATCCTGCCGATGCGGCCCCCGAATACTGGCATCACGTCCACAACCGCCTTTCCGTCAACGAAACGCCACGACCTTACACGCGTGCGCGCCACCAGGCGTGGCTCCGCCGGCGCAGGATGGTGCTCTGATGGGACGGCTAAGGATCATCCTTGCGATATGTGGGGCCACAACGCTCGCGCTTTGGCCGGTCACCGACACCTCACTGTCGTACATCTGGAACGCATCCGGAAGTGTGCCGATCGGTCTCTACCGTTTGCAAGGGACCGCCCGATTGCACATCACTGAGCTCGTGGCCGTTCGGGCACCGGAGCCGCTTGCGAGCTTCCTCGACTTCAACGGCTATTTGCCGAGCGGTCTTCCGATGCTCAAGCGCGTGCTGGCGTTGCCCGGACAAACCGTCTGCAGAACGGGACTCACAATCCTCGTCGACAGCATCGAAATGGGCCACGCACGCGAGCGCGACCGCCGTGGCAGGCCGTTGCCCGCCTGGCAGGGCTGCCGGGTCCTTGCCGAGGACGAGGTCTTTCTCATGAACTGGCAGTCGCCGGAGTCCTTTGACGGCAGATATTTTGGACCACTCCCGAGCTCAGCCGTCATCGGGCAAGCGGTACCGGTGTGGACCAAGGAGGACTGACGAATGCCGGATTTGCTCCACTGGCTTGCGGTTTCTGTGTTCGGCCGATCGCAACATCATTGCTCCATCCCGGCCAAATTGCCGGCAATCGGCACGCGGCGCGGCCGTCTCGCGCCGGCTCAGTGGCGGCCGGGAAGAGCTTTGTCCTTGGCGGCTGCCCGCACATTGCTATCGGGAGCCACTGCTTGCGCTCTGGGAATTCTCATGACGCTCGCAGCGCCATCGGCCGGCAGAGCGGAGGTTGGATCGCGCGCACAAGCTGCGCGCTCCTCAAACCTGCTTCCTGGCCTTGCATACACCGCGTTCGTGACCGAAGCCTCGCATCGGTTCGCGATCCCGGAGCGCTGGATTCGTGCCGTCATGCAGGCTGAAAGCGGCGGGAATGCGCACGCCATATCGGCTCGGGGAGCGCTCGGGTTGATGCAAATCATGCCGGCGACCTGGGTCGAGCTGAGCGTCCGTCACGATCTCGGTATCGATCCGTTTGATCCTCGCGACAACATTATGGCTGGGGCAGCGTACGTTCGCGAGATGCTCGATCGCTTCGGATCGGAAGGGTTTCTCGCAGCCTACAATGCGGGACCAAAGCGGTACGAGGAGCACCTGGCCACCGGCCGACCGCTTCCGGATGAAACACAAATCTACATCGCTAGACTCGTACCATTGATCGGCATTGAGCAGCGCAACAGCGGTGGTTCGGCTGCCAGACGCTTGGCGGCGTGGCAGCAAGCGCCAGTCCTTGTTGAGCGGTTCGAGAGCTTATCCCCTGAGGGCAACTCGGCATCTGGCGTCCGCACAATGAAGTCGTCGAAAGCAGCGCCTAAGGCGGGTACGACTGCACTCGTCCCTCGCGCGACGGGCCTGTTTGTGCGGCGATCAGACGAGGTGCAGTCCCGATGATCGCAATCGCATTTCGTCGCATGATGTCGAAGCTGGTCGCAACTTTGAGAGCGGTCGGCAGAGAGCCGGGAGTGAGCCACCGGGGAGGGCAGGATAAAAGCCGCAAGGTGCGGCCGGTCGGTTGTGGGCGAAACTGCAACGATTTCAATGACCCGGAAAACATTGCGAATGGGCGACACAACTTGCGATTTGCGCTAACTCCCCGTTGTTGCCCGGTTTTCGACAGGTTGCAGCGGGCACGATGACCGGTCACGACGATTTCCGCATTCGCCCAGGCCGCATCCGTTCGACGCGCGCGCCCCGGACGAAGCCGTTCTTGGCGCAGACGCTAAGGGCTGCTCAGAAGGCCGGAGGTCTCTCGCGGGGTAGCCGCAGCCGTGGCAGCAAGTTTGGGCGCGGTCGCGCGGCGAGCCTTGCCGCGACGCGGCTCCTCAACAACCGCGCGCGATCCGCCATGGTTAAGGCGCGGGTCGTGCGCCGGATGCGTTCGCCGGGCGCGCTGCGCGCGCATATCGGTTATCTCCAGCGCGACGGGGTCACCCGCGATGGGACACCGGGCAAGCTCTTTGACGCGACGGGCGATAACGCCGACGGCCGCGCGTTCGCCGAGCGCTGCGAGGGCGACCGGCATCACTTCCGGTTCATCGTCTCGCCCGACGATGCTGGCGAACTCGCGAACTTGCGGATATTTACCCGGGAGCTGATGGATCAGGCCTCGCGCGACCTCGGCACCCGGCTCGATTGGGTTGCGGTCGATCATTGGAACACCGAGCACCCGCATGTCCACATCCTGGTGCGCGGCCGCGCGGATGACGGAAATGACCTCGTCATCAGCCGAGACTATATCTCGACGGGCTTGCGCGCCCGCGCCGGCGATCTCGTCACGCGCGAGCTTGGCCCGCGATCGGAGCTCGAGATCCGCCAAGTCCTTGAAGCGGAGGTGACGGCCGAACGCTGGACCAGGCTCGACCGGGCGCTTGCCCGGGAAGCGGGTGCGGCCGACGGGGTGATCGATCTGAGGCCGGACGGGATTGCCGGGGGCGACCCGTTACGGGAGATTCGCATCGGGCGGATGCGGACACTCGAGCGGCTCGGCGTGGCCGCGCCCGCCGGTTCTGCGCAGTGGGTACTGGCCCCAGACGCCCAGCCGCGGCTGCGTGCGCTCGGCGAGCGCGGCGACATCATCAAGCGGCTGCACAATACAATCGCGAAGGATGGCCCGGCGCGCGCGCCCTCGTCCTGGGCACTCGAGGGCGAACGCCATGGCGAACCGGTCATCGGCCGTCTTATGGCGCGCGGGCTCGACGACGAACTCAGGGGCACGGCGTTCGCCATTGTCGACGGGATCGACGGGCGCGTGCATCACCTGAAACTCCCCGATATCGAGTCGGCTAGCAACGGGCCGATCGACGCCATTGTGGAGCTCCGGCGCTTTGACGATGCGCGCGGTCGAGCCCGGATCGCCCTCGCTGTGCGCTCGGACGTGGCGCTCGAGCAGCAGGTCTCGGCGGAGGGAGCGACCTGGCTCGACCGACAGCTTGTGGCACGCGAGCCTACCGATCTCTCGCGCGCTGGCTTTGGCGCCGAGGTGCGGACCGCGCTCGAGCGGCGGATCGACGTCCTGGCAGAGCAGGGACTTGCTCGCCGTAACGGCGAAAAGGTCACACTGGGTCGCAATTTGGTCGAGACCCTTCGCCGCCGTGAGTTGGAAGCCGTCGGACGAGGTCTGGCCGAGGAATCAGGGCTTGCGCATTTGGCCGCCGATGCAGGTGAGCAGATTTCGGGGGTCTATCGCCGGCGCCTATCGTTGACCTCTGGACGTTTCGCCATGATCGACAATGGGCTTGGTTTCCAGCTCGTGCCGTGGACGCCTTCACTTGAGCACCAACTAGGAAAACAAGTAAGCGGCATCGCGGGACCGGCCAATGTCGAGTGGAGCTTTGGACGCAAACGGGGGCTCGCGCTCTGACCCGTCGAATTCTGCTTTGGGGCGCCGGCAGTTGCTGGGCACGGCGGGCTATCATTGAGTCGCACATCGTTCCTATTCAACCTGAACCCTGTTCGCGTCAAGGGAGCAATCTTGGTCCGGCATGACGACTGGATCTCCATTTCTCAACGAGAGCCGGCAGAGTTTATGAGGTTTTGAGACGATCCTACCCGATCAATGTTGAGGCGGTTGGCTTCATCAAGTCGTAACAGTGGAATGTAGGCCGACGACCTTAGGCCAACCCTTGTACACGCCGACATCAGCCCACCAGTTAGAATGCATCGGTATTGCCATTCGGACGCAGGATTTAGCCGTCAACTCAGCATGCATTGCACCAATTGAGATTTGAATCCTCATTAGGATCGGAAAGAGCAGCTGCCACTCTCGGCCATCACCAGCCTGCAGCAAACTCAAAAGGATTATCATCAGGAAGCTGCCACACGTGATGTCGAAAAGGCGCATGCTAGCCTAATGGCGCGTCTCAGCCTTCTTGTCGGCCTGGACAGCCGGTACCAAATGCACGACCCGATATCCGTTCTTGTGCAGATATCGCAGCAAGGCCGGTATCATTGCAGCGGTGCGGGCTTGGGCATCATGCAGGAGGATGATGCCCTTTCTCGCGCTCTCTAACTGCACGATCACGTTCATGAGCTCTTGGTCTGGGCTAATGTCTTCCCAATCGCTCGCCCAAAGGTCGGTTCCGAACACCACGATTCCGCGCGACTGCAACGCGTCCAGCATTGCAGGCGACGAGTCGAAATGGGGAAAGCGGAAGAATGGCGTCGAAGGGACGTTGGTCGACACGCCCTCGAGTGCGAGCTCATCAGCCGCAATGCCGCGATCGATATCGTCCATTGCCTGTTCGAATGGCATCTTGGACATCATGTGGTGCGACCAGCTATGGTGCGCTATGCTGTGGCCCTGTGAGGCGATGCGGCGGACGAGCCCGGGAAATTCTGCCGAGGATCTGCCGACAAGGAAGAAGGTGGCCCGCACGCATTCCTGCGCGAGCGCTTCCAGCACCTTTTGTGTGTTCGGCGGCCTCGGACCGTCATCGAAGGTGAGTACGACCTCGTGATCTGCCAGAGGAAGGGTCGTCGGAAACTCATTCGATCCCACGCGCGGATAGGCCCTCGGATCGACAGCGAGTACGCGCGACGTTCCCAATGCGTCCTGCCGCTGGCAGTCGGCCGCGCCAGCGATGCCGTTGCAGGGAAACACCACGCTCGCAGCGCCGGCAAGCCATGATGCCAATCTGTTCAGACGCCTGTTTGCCGTCGTCCCCGGCGCGACTTTGCTTGCTGCGCAAACGCCGTGCGCGCCGTACGATATTCGATGTCGCTAGCGGGATTTCTGCGCATCAATGGCATATCGGACCAAAAAGCGTCGTTAGGCCCCGGCTGATGCGATGAACGCGGCGTTCTTAATGGTTGAACTTATTTCTGGTGCCTTCTCTGCTGGGAAGCATCCTGGCCCTACCTTAGGCTTTGTCGAGAGGTCGCCAAGTCGCTCGTGTCGAGCACAACAACTTCCGAAAGAGAACGCTACGAGCACCGGTTGATCAGAGAAAGGGCGAATCCGCCAAGCCGCGACGGTCACGCAAGGATAGGATAATCGCCGGCTCTTCCAGTCGCTTTCTGAGCGCGACATGGTTCATTGCATGTTGTGGCTAGCATCACCGGTACGTACAGGGCCGTTGGGTATCTTCATTCACGAATGCGACCGTTCGCCTGACCCGCCGATTTCTGCGCCCTGACGCGCGCGAGTACGATGTACGGGCGGCACCGCTTGTGTGCACCCCATGAATGCCTCCAGATCTCCGATCCATGTCCGCAACGAAGATCATATGGCATCAGGTCATCCTGGTTTGTCTCGTCGTGCTCGCCTTTCTTTGGGGGGCTACCGAATGGACGGCATGGCGGCTCGCCTTTCAACCGCAGCTTGGACCAGCCTGGTTCAGGATTGGGCATTGGGCGATTTACCAGCCGGCAGCCTTCTTCGCTTGGTGGTTCAAATTCGACGCTTACGCACCGTTGATCTTCCTGGAGGGCGGCGCTATTGCCGCGAGCGGTGGCATCGCAGCAATTGCGCTAGCGATGATGCTCTCCGTCTTGCGGGCGCAAGAGGCGAGGGACGTCACCACCTATGGCTCGGCACGCTGGGCGGATGCGCGCGAGGTCAGGCGGGCGGGTCTCTTGGGATCTGACGGCATCGTGCTCGGCCGGCTTGAGGGCCATTATCTGCGGCATGACGGGCCTGAGCACGTGCTCTGCTTTGCTCCCACGCGCTCTGGCAAGGGCGTTGGCCTTGTCATACCGACTCTTTTGACCTGGCCGGCTTCCACGATTGTTCATGACATTAAGGGCGAGAACTTCCAGTTGACTTCCGGCTGGCGCGCGCGATTTGGGCCAGTGCTCTTGTTCGATCCGACCAATCCGGCCAGCGCCGCCTACAACCCGCTTCTCGAGATCCGTCGTGGTGATTGCGAGGTGCGAGATGCCCAAAACATCGCCGATATCCTTGTCGACCCGGAAGGGGCACTCGAACGCCGCAACCACTGGGAAAAGACCAGCCACTCTCTCCTTGTCGGTGCAATCCTGCAT
This sequence comes from Bradyrhizobium sp. Kon58, assembly GCF_055807455.1. Lineage (NCBI taxonomy): Bacteria > Pseudomonadati > Pseudomonadota > Alphaproteobacteria > Hyphomicrobiales > Nitrobacteraceae > Bradyrhizobium > Bradyrhizobium sp. Kon58. The sequence continues at coordinate 47,602 of NZ_JBVVOT010000026.1, read as the reverse complement.
GTCCTCTACGCCGAAGCCGAGAAGACGCTCGCAGGCGTCGCCAATTTCCTGTCCGATCCCTCCCGCCCGATCGACGCTACGCTCAGCGCAATGCTCGCAACCCCGCATCTTGGAGGTAGCGTTCATCCCGTCGTCGCTTCGGCCGCGCGCGAGCTTCTCAACAAGAGCGAAAACGAGCGCTCCGGCGTGCTCTCAACCGCGATGAGCTTCCTGGGGCTCTATCGCGATCCGGTGGTTGCCAGGATCACCGCGCGAAGCGATTGGCGCATCCGCGATCTCGTGGACGGCTCGGAGCCCGTCTCACTCTATCTCGTGGTGCCTCCATCCGACATCGTCCGTACCAAACCCCTGATGCGACTCATCCTCAACCAGATCGGGCGGCGGTTGACCGAAAGCCTGGATCCAGACCGGCGCCGGCAAAAACTCCTTCTCATGCTCGATGAGTTTGCAGCGCTCGGCCGGCTCGACTTTTTCGAGAGTCAGCTCGCCTTCATGGCAGGCTACGGCATCCGCAGCTTTCTGATCACCCAGAGCCTCAATCAGCTCGAACGCGCCTATGGGCCGAACCATGCCATCCTCGACAATTGTCACGTCCGGATCGCCTTCTCGACCAATGATGAGCGTACCGCCAAGCGCGTATCCGACGCACTCGGAACTGCGACCGAGTTGCGCGCCATGAAGAACTATGCCGGACACCGATTGAGCCCCTGGCTTGGACACCTCATGGTGAGCCGTCAGGAGACCTCGCGGCCGCTGCTGACGCCAGGCGAGGTCATGCAACTCTCGCCTAAAGAGGCAATCGTGATGATTTCCGGGGTCCACCCGGTGCGCGCCACCAAGGCCCGCTACTATGAGGACCCGCAGTTCCAGCGACGTGTGCTGAAGCCAGCCCGCTTCGATCCGCGTACCTTGTCCGCAGGACCGGATGACTGGTCGGCCGGCGGCCCAATTCCGCCATCACTCGAGCTACTGACCAGACGCAAGCGCAGGAGTGATGAGGCGAACGGTGGTTTGCGTCGCGAGCCAGAATTGCCGGAACATGAGGAGATCGAGGTCAAGGCGCCGCTCGGCGAACACGAGTTCGACACCGACCTCGATGAGGGCGATGCCGATGCCGTCCAGGCACAAGCTCTGAGCCGCTCGATGCAGGGTGTTGCGCGGACCGTCAGCCTCGACGCGGACGATGGGATGGATCTGTGAGCGGGCAGCGTGAAAAAGATCCAGCTCAGCATCTATCTCGATCCGGAAACCTTCAAAACCCTCGAGGCCTTCGCACAACGCCGGGGTCAGCCCAAGTCCCTGGTCGCCGAGGCCGCGATCGGCTCCTTCGTTTCCCCTGATGATTCCGATCGGCGCGAGGCGGCGATCGCCAAGCGTCTGGACCGGATCTCGCGCGTGGTCGAACGCTTGGAGCGCAATGATAGCATCACGCTTGAGACCATCGCGCTCTTCATCCGTTTCTGGCTGACCTCAACGCCGGCGCTCCCCGAGCATTCGACTCCCGCCGCGCGCGCCAAGGGCGCGGAACGTTACGATCGCTTTGTTGAGGCGCTGGGACGGCGACTTGCAAGCGGATCCACCGTCCTGAAAGAGGTGAGCATCGACATGCACGCCTCGGAGAAGCCCGAGTAATCAGTACGCGCGCCTCAAATGCGCCCTGGCAGCTTGTGGCAATATGCGGCGCTGGATCAGATAAGCCGACCCGCAAATCGGCAGCACGCCATGAAGCCCGCAAGCGACGGGCGCGTCACTCAAGGTTCCGGGGCCCCGCCGCAATAGGCCGTTAGCTGCCCGCGAATGACACAGACTGACAGTCCAGCTCTTCTTGAGACCGCCTTGTCTTTCTTTGGCTGCGCCAGACTACGACGCAGATGTCGGTGCAGTTGAAGCGACGTTCGGATTGGCCCTTGTGTCAAGTCCATCATCGCTGGGGGCGATTCAGCCGTTTCGATTCCGAAATCGACGCCGCGCGTACCGCGCTGCGCGGGCAGGTCGCGGCCGCAAATTGGGAGTGAACAAGCAGTGCAAATCGATGGAGAGCTTGGAGGCCAGCCCAGCTCGATTGTGAATCAAGCCGACAGCGATGCGCAGCCGAGCCCGAACGAAAGAGCGCGAACCAAGAAGGTTACCGTTCAGCTCTCCGAGAGCATGTTTCAGCGGCTCGAAGTTGCGACCGAACGCCCGGGGGTCGGCAAGAGCATGGTCGTCGAGACGGCGCTTGAACAATTCCTGAATCCTGCACCGCCCATCGAAGGGCGCGTTCATGAGGCTCTGGACCGGATAAGTGGCCAGATGGCCAGGCTCGAGCACGAGATCGCGATCATCGCGGAGACCGTAGCCCTGCATGCGCGCTATCACCTCACCGTGACGCCGCCCATGCTGCCATCCGGGCAGCGGGAGGCGTGCCTGCTTGGGCAGCAGCGTTTCAAGGTATTGGCGGAGCAGGTCGAACGGCGGGTACGGCTCGGTCAGCCATTGATCCGGGAGACGATCGATCGGCTGGGCAAAGGCAGTCGACCGGGTGGTGAAGCTCTTGGCGGCGCGTCACAGCGCGCGGCAGAGCAACACTTGAGTCAGGAAGGTCTGTCAGCAGTCGCGGTGGATGGAAACTCCGAGCCGAGCGCTGCCGCCGCGGAGGGCGGCAGCGCTCCAAACTTTCGAAACCTGCCCAACTCCTTTTGTTAGGCCGGCCGCCAGAAGCGTGCGGAAGGAGCTTGGGTCGCAAATATTGCCGGTGGCACGAGTTGAGCCCGTTCCTGTGTGGCGGCTGATCGCGTGCGTGTTTCTTCCCTTCGCGGCCGGGTACTACCTTTCATACCTGTTCCGGACCATCAATACACTCATTGCTGGCCGCCTCGCCTCTGATCTCGGGCTTGGCGCTGCCGATGTCGGGCTGCTCACGTCAATCTATTTTCTGGTCGTTATGGCAGCCCAGATTCCGATCGGCATGTTACTTGATCGCTTTGGGCCGCGCCGGGTCCAGAGCGTGCTCTTGGCTGTTGCTGCAGGGGGTGCCGCGCTCTTTGGGCTATCGACGGGATTCCTGTCGCTTCTTTTTGCTCGCGCGATTGTCGGACTTGGGAGTGCAGCAGCCCTGATGTCCGGGCTGAAAATCATCGTCCTCTGGTTTCCAAGAGAACGTTTGGCGCTGATCAATGGCTACATGATTATGCTGGGCTCATTGGGCGCGGTCACCGCAACGGCTCCTGCCGAATCGCTGCTGGACTGGATCGGATGGCGGGGTCTATTCGGTGTGCTGGCCGCCGCAAGCGCGCTTGCTGCCATTTTGATCTATCTCGTGGTTCCCGAACGGACCACTGGGCCACAGGGCAGCAGGACGCCCGCCACTCTGAAAACCGTCTACTCGGATGCGCGGTTCTGGAGGATGGCGCCCTTATCGGCGACCTGCATCGGGTCCGCTTGGGCACTGCAATCCTTATGGGCGGCGCCCTGGCTTTCCGATGTGGAGCGGCTGGATCGAACGAGGCTCGTCAACGAATTGTTCGTGATGGCGGTCGCTCTGAGTCTCGGCGCTCTGGTCTTGGGCGTCCTTGCCAACTGGGTGCGCCGCCGGGCTAAGAAGAGCGAGGCTCTGTTTGGCTTGGTCGCGGCGATGTTGATTGTGGCGGAGCTTGTGCTGATCCTGCATCCGCCCTGGCCTTCACTCCTGCCGTGGTGCGTGCTGTCGATGGCCGGATCAGCCACTGCTCTGACCTACGCCATCATAGCGGATTATTTCCCGGCCGAGCTGGTTGCGCGCGCCAATGGCGGTCTGAATGTCCTGCAGTTTGGCTGGGCTTTCGTCGTGCAGTACGGGACGGGACTGATTCTGGAGCAATGGCCTCTGGAGGCGGGGCATTATCCTTTAACGGCCTATCAGACCGCGTTCGGTCTGAACGTTTTGCTGCAGGTGGCAGCGTTGGTCTGGTTCGCCGCCGTCCCCTGGCTCGAGCGCCGGAAACGGAAGGCTGGCGCTTCGGTCACACGTCAGCCGGCGGGAGGCTGGAACTCGGTTGAGGTCGTTATTCCACCAGCCGAGCTCGCCATCCTGGAGGCGGATGATCATGCGGAGTGGTGAAGCCCGCATGTCGCCGGGCTGATGTCCGGGGTCATGATGTTCGGCGCGTCGGAAGCGATCGTCCCTAATCTTTCTTCTTCTACGCCAGACTACGATCCATTTGGTCCCATTGTTGCTGTCGCGCAGGTTCTGCTTTTTCTAGTTGTCCTCATGTGAGGCGGCTAGACGCTAGCTGCCTCACTCAACTAGGGGGCAGTCGTGGCGATCCATTCATTTCATTCGGAAGCCGAGTTGCGCGGAGCGCGCATGCTCCGCACGGCGCTCGGCTCGGCCATCGCGGGCTTTCTGGAAGATCCGTCGATCGTTGAGGTGATGCTGAACCCCGATGGCCGGCTGTGGATCGATCGGCTGTCGAGCGGCCTTACCGATACCGGCGAGAGTCTGTCAGCTGCCGACGGCGAGCGAATTGTCCGGCTGGTCGCGCACTATGTGGGCGCTGAGGTTCATGCCGGCTCGCCCCGAATCTCGGCTGAGCTGCCGGAAACGGGAGAACGGTTCGAAGGTTTGTTGCCGCCGGTCGTCGCCGCGCCGGCTTTCGCGATCCGCAAACCCGCGGTCGCTGTCTTCAGCCTGCACGACTATGTCGCTGCCGGCATCCTGAACTTGGAGCAGGCGAACGCGCTCCGCGATGCGGTCGCTACACGCAAGAACATCCTGGTCGCGGGCGGCACATCGACGGGCAAGACGACGCTGACGAACGCGCTTCTGGCGGAGGTGGCCAAAGGTTCGGATCGCGTCGTTCTCATCGAAGATACGCGGGAGCTTCAGTGCACGGCGCCGAACCTCGTGGCGCTGCGGACCAAGGATGGCGTCGTCTCGCTGTCCGAACTTGTGCGCTCGTCGCTTCGCCTGCGCCCTGATCGTATCCCGATTGGCGAGGTGCGCGGAGCCGAGGCGCTCGATCTGCTCAAGGCCTGGGGGACTGGACATCCCGGCGGAATCGGCACGATCCACGCCGGCACCGCGCTTGGCGCGCTCCGCCGGCTCGAGCAGCTCATCCAGGAGGCCGTCGTCACGGTCCCGCGCGCGCTGATCGCCGAGACCATCAACGTCATCGCCGTGCTCTCTGGCCGTGGTGCCGAACGGCGTTTGAGCGAACTCGCTTCTGTCACCGGGCTTGGGTCATCAGGCGACTACACCCTTTCGAAAATCGGAGATCAGTCATGAACGTACGATCATCTTTCGGGCGAGGTTTCACGTCAGTTGCGGCATTCGCTTGTCCGTATCTGGTGAGTAGCCCGGCCTGGGCCGCCGGCTCGAACATGCCCTGGGAGCAGCCGCTCAACCAGATCCTGCAGTCGGTCGAAGGACCCGTGGCCAAGATCATCGCGGTCATCATCATCATCGTGACAGGTCTCTCGCTCGCATTCGGCGACACCTCGGGCGGCTTCCGGCGGCTGATCCAGATTGTATTCGGTCTGTCGATCGCATTTGCCGCCTCGAGTTTCTTCCTGTCGTTCTTCTCGTTCGGCGGCGGGGTGGTGATCTGATGGATGAGCCAGTCCCGGGCTTTGTCGCCCCTGTCCACCGTGCGCTGACCGAGCCGATCCTGATGGGCGGTGCACCGCGATCGGTTGCCATTCTCAACGGCACATTGGCTGCAGCACTCGGCCTTGGTCTCCGCTTGTGGCTGGCCGGCCTTCTGCTGGCGTTCATCGGCCACATGGCCGCGGTCTGGGCCGCAAAACGCGATCCGGAATTCGTCGAGGTCGTGCGCCGGCACGTTCGTGTTCCCGGTCACTTCAGCGCTTGAGAATAGTCCCATGATGAATCTTGCCGAATACCGCCGCTCGAATACGCGCCTTGCTGATTTCCTGCCCTGGGCTGCTCTGGTCGACGAGGGAATCGTATTGAACAAGGACGGCTCACTTCAGCGGACGGCGCAGTTCAGGGGACCGGATCTCGACAGTTCCGTGCCGGCTGAGGTTGTTGCGGTCGCAAGCCGGCTGAACAATGCGCTCCGGCGTCTCGGATCGGGCTGGGCGGTTTTCGTCGAGGCGCAACGGCATTCGGCAGGGCGCTATCCGCCCGACACATTCCCGGATGTCGCATCCGCCCTGGTGGATGCGGAGCGCAAAGCGCAATTCGAGGAGGCCGGCAGCCATTATGAATCGAGCTACTACCTGACCTTCCTTTATCTGCCGCCTGCAGAGAGTGCCGCTGTGGCAGAGCGTCTCCTGTACGAGGGCGGCCATCGCAGCGCGGGAGCGGATGCGCTCGAGGTGCTGAGTGGCTTCGTCGACCGGACCAACCGCGTGCTGCAGCTCGTTGAGGGCTTTATGCCGGAATGCGGCTGGCTCGATGACGAGGCAACGCTCACCTACCTGCACTCGACGGTCTCGACCAAGCGGCATCGCGTTCGCGTGCCGGAAATCCCGATGTATCTCGATGCGCTGCTTGCCGATCAGCCGCTGACAGGCGGGCTTGAGCCGATGCTGGGTGAGGCGCATGTGCGTGTCCTGACGGTTGTGGGGTTTCCCACGACGACGACGCCCGGGATCCTCGATGAGCTCAACCGCCTCGCATTCCCGTACCGCTGGTCCACGCGGGCGATCATGCTCGACAAGACGGATGCTCTAAAGCTCCTGACCAGGATCAGGCGGCAATGGTTTGCCAAGCGCAAGTCGATTGCCGGGATCCTGAAGGAGGTGATGACGAACGAGGCGTCCACGCTTCTGGATACCGATGCCCACAACAAGGCGATGGATGCAGACAGCGCGCTCCAGGAGCTCGGCTCGGATCAGATTGGAGAGGCCTTTGTGACGGCAACCGTCACGGTCTGGGACAGGGATCCGCACGCGGCGGACGAAAAGCTACGCCTCGTTGAAAAGGTGATCCAGGGCCGGGACTTTACCTCCATGACCGAGACAGTAAATGCCGTTGAGGCCTGGCTCGGCAGCCTGCCGGGACAGGTCTATGCAAACGTGCGCCAGCCACCGGTGTCGACGCTAAATCTCGCCCACATGATCCCGCTCTCTGCGGTCTGGGCGGGAGAGGTGAGGGACCATCATTTCAAGGCGCCTCCACTGTTCTTCGGCAAGACGGAAGGATCGACCCCTTTCCGCTTCTCGCTCCATGTCGGCGATGTCGGACACACTCTAATCGTTGGACCGACCGGCGCCGGCAAATCGGTGCTGCTCGCACTGATGGCATTGCAGTTCCGGCGATATCCGGCCGCTCAGATCTTTGCCTTTGACTTCGGCGGGTCGATCCGCGCGGCGGCGATCGCCATGGGAGGCGACTGGCATGATCTTGGCGGCGCGGTTGGTGGAGACTCGGCAGAATTCGTGGCGCTCCAGCCGCTTGCGCGCATCGACGATGTCGCGGAGCGCGGTTGGGCAGCCGATTGGATCGCATCGATTCTTGCGCGCGAGCGCATCGAGGTCACGCCCGAGACCAAGGATCATGTCTGGTCGGCCTTGACCTCGCTCGCCTCGGCGCCAGTTCGGGAGCGGACGCTGACGGGCTTGTCCGTTCTTCTGCAATCCAATGCCTTGAAGCGCGCGCTGCAACCCTATTGCCTCGGCGGTCCATTTGAGCGGCTGCTGGATGCCGAAGGTGAACGGCTGGGAGAGACCTCCGTCCAGGTGTTTGAGACTGACGGGTTGATCGGGACCGGTGTCGCGCCGGCGGTTCTCTCCTATTTGTTCCACCGGATTGAGGATCGCTTCGACGGCCGTCCGGCCCTTCTCATCATCGATGAGGGCTGGCTTGCGCTGGACGATGCCGATTTTGCCGGCAAGCTCCGCGAATGGTTGAAGACGCTGCGCAAGAAGAACGCCTCCGTCGTGTTTGCGACCCAGTCGCTGGCCGATATCGATGGCTCCGCAATTGCGCCCGCAATTATCGAGAGCTGTCCGACCCGGATCCTGCTTCCCAATGACCGCGCGATCGAGCCGCAGATCTTAGGCGTCTACCGGCGCTTTGGACTAAATGATCGGCAGATCGAGATCCTCGCCCGCGCGACGCCAAAGCGCGACTACTACTGCCAGTCGCGCCGGGGCAACCGGCTGTTCGAGCTCGGCCTTGGTGAGATCGCGCTGGCTTTTGCGGCCGCGTCGTCCAAGACCGATCAGGCCCTCATCGAGCGCGTTCTTGAGGAGCACGGACGAGACGATTTCGTCACCGGCTGGCTCAAGGCGCGCGACCTCGGCTGGGCCTGCAATCTCATTCCGCAGCTTGCCAAGGAAGGAGGCTTGTCATGAAACGTCTCCGTCCGCTTCTGGCAGCAAGTATCATCGCAATTAGCCTGACCCAAGGGCCCCGGGAAGGAAAGGCACAGTGGATCGTGTTCGATCCCAACAACTACGTGCAAAGTGTGCTGACGGCTGCGCGCGAGCTGCAGCAGATTAACAACCAGATGACCTCGCTGCAAAACGAAGCGCAGATGTTGATCAATCAGGCGAAGAACCTAGCGAGCCTGCCGTACTCGTCCTTGCAGCAGCTCGAGCAATCGATTCAGCGCACCCAGCAGCTGCTCAGTCAAGCGCAGCGCATTGCCTACGATGTCCAGCAGATCGATCGTGCGTTCTCGACGATTTATGCGCCGGCATCCGCTAGCATGTCCAACGGGCTCCTCGTCGCCAACGCCCAGACACGCTGGCAGAATGCGGTTGCCGGACTGCAGGACGCCATGCGGGTGCAGGCGACCGTCGTCGGCAATCTCGATACCAACCGCACCCAGATGTCGGCCCTGGTCACGGCGAGCCAGGGCGCGTCAGGTGCTCTGCAGGCAAGTCAGGCCGGCAACCAGCTCCTTGCGCTTCAAGCCCAGCAGCTTGCTGATCTCACCGCGACGATGGCCGCGCAGGGGCGCGCACAAACGCTCGAAGCCGCGCAAAGAGCAAGCGCCCAGGATCAGGGGAGGGAGCAAATGCGGCGCTTTCTGACCCAGGGGCAGGGCTATCAACCGACAACCGTGCAGATGTTCCACTGATGATGAAGAACAAATTTGAACGGCTGCCAATCGCGGTGGCAGTTGGCCTCACAGTCCTGGTCGTCGCCGCCTGCGCCATTCGCCTGCGCGGCGACGACAGCGCGAACCAATCTTCCGCCTCGCTCGCTGCGAAGCCCGATCCGGCGGCGGCAAAGCTCGAGCAATGCCGCACCGTCACCTACGAGCAGAGAGAGGCTCTCTTCGAATGCCAGAGGATCTGGGCCGAACGGCGCAGCCAGTTCTTGGGGAAAAGCGGATCGGTAGACGGTGATAGCGGGGTAGGCGCCGCGCCATTTTCCTCGCCTGTGCCGCGCAAGGACGAAAGCCGCCTCCCGTCCGGCTCTCCCTCCATTCCAAGCCAGAGCGAGTGAGCAATGGGTGGCACCTCCGTCATCGACCAGTTCCTGGAAACCTTCACCCGCTACATCGATTCCGGATTCGGCCTGGTCGGGGGCGAAGTCGGATATCTCGCCACGACGTTGGCCGCAATCGACCTCACGCTTGCGGGCCTGTTCTGGTCCCTCGGAAGTGATGAGGAGATTCTTGCCCGGCTCGTCAAGAAAACCTTGTTTGTCGGTGTCTTTGCCTACCTGATCGGCAATTGGAACAGCCTCGCCCGCATCGTCTTCGAGAGCTTTGCAGGTCTTGGACTCAAAGCCTCGGGCACGAGCCTGTCATCGGCGGATTTCTTGCGGCCAGGTCGGATCGCGCAGGTGGGGCTCGATGCCGGCCGTCCGATCCTGGACTCCATCTCGGGCCTGATGGGGTATGTCAGCTTTTTCGAAAATTCCGTCCAGATCACGGTCCTGCTGTTCGCCTGGATCGTGGTGCTGCTGGCCTTCTTTATTCTCGCCATCCAGCTCTTCGTCACCCTGATCGAGTTCAAGCTGACGACGCTTGCAGGTTTCGTCCTGATCCCCTTCGGTCTGTTCGGCAAGACCGCCTTTGCGGCCGAACGGGTGCTGGGCAACGTCATGTCCTCCGGCATCAAGGTTTTGGTCCTCGCCGTCATCGTCGGCATTGGATCGACCTTATTCTCGCAGTTCACGGCAGGTTTCGGCGGCAATCAGCCGACCATCGAGAACGCGATGGCGCTGGTGCTCGGCGCACTTTCCTTGTTGGGGCTCGGCATTTTCGGACCTGGGATTGCCAACGGCATCGTCTCCGGAGGTCCGCAGCTCGGCGCAGGTAGCGCAGTCGGGACGGGACTTGCCGCCGGTGGAGTCGTTGCGGCTGGCGCTGGCCTTGCGGCCGGCGCTGCCGGTCTCGCCGGCGGCGCGATTGCAGGCTCGCTACGCGGTGGAAGCGCGATTGCAAGCGGCACCATGAGCGTGTTTCGGGCGGGGAGTCAGTCCGGCTCCGAGGCGAGCGCGTCCGGTGCTGCAAGCCCCTTGCGTTCGGTCGCAGCTGGTCTTGGTGGACCGGCGAGCGATGCCGGTAAGGGGGAAGGGGGTTCCTCGAGAGCTTCCGACAGCGCGCCCGCTTGGGTTCGGCGCATGAAGAGAGCGCAGACGATCAGTCATGGCGCATCGGCGGCAACCCACGCGATCCGTTCAGGTGATCACGGAGGCGGCGGCGGATCTGTCGACCTCTCGCAAGAGGATCACTGACGCCTCCTTTCTTTCTAATTCGGTTCCCCGCCATCTCTTGAGGTCAAACAATGTTTAAACGATCGGCCGTTCACTATGGCCGCACGCCGGAAGCCGTCACCCCCTATCAACGCGCAGCTCAGGTCTGGGATGACCGCATTGGGTCTGCGCGCGTGCAGGCCAAGAACTGGCGCCTGATGGCCTTTGGCTGCCTCTTCTTATCAGCCGGCTTTGCCGGCGCCCTGGTCTGGCAGTCCGCTCACGGGACGATCACGCCCTGGGTGGTCGAGGTCGATCAGTTGGGGGAAGCGAAAGCCGTTGCTCCGGCAAATGCCAGCTATCAACCGACCGATCCGCAAGTAGCCTTTCACCTGGCGCGCTTCATCGAGCATGTGCGTGGCCTGCCGATGGACGCCATTGTGCTGCGCGAAAACTGGCTCCGCGCCTACGACTTTACAACCGATCGCGGTGCGGCCGCACTGAATGACTACGCCCGCAACAACGATCCATTCGCCAAGATTGGCAAGACGCAAATTGCGATCGAGGTCTCAAGCGTCATTCGGGCTTCGCCTGAGAGCTTTCGCCTCGCCTGGGTCGAGCGCCGCTACGACAACGGTCAGCTTGCCGCAACCGAGCGGTGGAGCGCGATCCTCACGATCATCGTGGAGATGCCGCGCGATCTCGATCGCCTCCGCAAGAATCCGCTTGGTATTTACGTGAACGCCATCAACTGGTCGAAGGAGCTGGGCTAGTCATGCCGTCAGGTTTCGTTATTGCGTCACAGAGGGTCCGCCCGAGCCTGGCTCTGGCTCTTGTTATTGGTGTGTCCACCCTTGGCGGTTGCACCACGTTCAAGCCGCCGCAAATCAGTTACGATAGCGATGTCCCGCCGGCTCCAGATCTGCCGGCGCTTGCCGACGATCGGCCGCGGCCGCTGCATGTTCCACCGGCCTGGAAGGCGGCGCGCGGCGGCAAGAACGCGGAAGCCAAAGAGCCCGTCGAGCGGATTGAAACGGCGAATGACGCCGCACGTGTGCAGCCGCGAAAGGCCGGCTACTTCAATGCGGTGCAGGTGTTTTCGTACAGTCCGGGCGCTCTCTATCAGATCTATGCCGCGCCGGGGCAGATCACCGACATCGCCTTGGAGCCCGGCGAGCAGCTAATCGGGTCGGGACCAGTTGCCGCGGGTGATACCGTGCGCTGGGTGGTCGGTGACACCGAAAGCGGCAGTGGCGACACGCGACGCGTGCACATCATGGTGAAGCCGACACGACCGGCGATCGAGACCAATCTCGTCGTCAACACGGATCGGCGTACTTACCTGGTCGAGCTCCGCTCCCGCGAAAGGCCCTACATGCCACAGGTCGCGTGGTTCTATCCGGAGGACCGGACCGCGCGTGGTCCAGCTCTGCCGCCCACACCGGTCATCCCGGATCAGGCGCAGCGCCGTTACCGCTACGCCATCGAGGGAGACAGCCCGCCCTGGCGTCCTGTCAATGCCTATGACGACGGCCGCAAAGTCTACGTCGAGTTTTCGCCCGGCATCGGCCAGGGCGAGATGCCGCCGCTCTTCTTGATCGGGCCTGATGGCAAGACCGAGCTCGTCAACTATCGCGCTTACGGCAATGTGCTGATCGTCGACCGGCTGTTCGCGGCGGCGGAACTGAGGCTGGGCGAGGAGCACCAGCAGAAGGTCAGGATCGTCCGAACCGACGGGAGGTCGCTGTGACAGAGACTGGCCAGCCGAATGACAGACCCAAGGACGCTCCTCGGGTTAAGCCGCCGGAAGATATCGCCGAAACCCTTCGGCTCCGGCCGGATCGGCCGCAAGTTACGCGTCTATCGCGCAAGGTGCTTGCGGGTGGCAGCGCCCTTTTGTTGGTGCTCATCTCTGGTGCGGTCTTCTGGGCTCTCCAGGAGAAGCGATCACGCACACCGGCCACCGAGGAGCTTTACGCGACCGACCACCACAATGTTGCCGATCAGCTTGCAACCTTGCCGAAGGATTATGCTGAGATCCCGAAGGAGGTGCCGCGTCTTGGACCACCTTTACCCGGCGATCTTGGCCGGCCGATCGTTGCAGCACAGGGCTCTTCAACGGCCAGCCCGCTCGGTATTGACGCCGAACAGCAGCGCGTCAACCAGGAGAGCGAGGCGGCACGCACCAGCAAGGTGTTTGCCAGCACGAACGTCCGCGCACAGGCCCCTGTCACATCGCCAAGTGATGCCCCATCAAATGCAGCGCCATCATCTGACGAAGCATTTTCCCAGAATGGTCAGGATCGAAAACTTGCGTTCGTCAGTGCTTCCGTTGACCGTCGAACCACCAGTCCCGATCGCCTGGCAAGACCGGTCTCTCCCTTTGTGGTCCAGGCGGGAACGGTCATTCCGGCCGCTCTTATCACGGGGATGCAGTCCGACCTGCCTGGGCAGATCACGGCCCAAGTCACAGAAGCGGTATATGATTCCCCTACCGGGCGAGCTCGCCTTATCCCGCAAGGAGCCCGGTTGATCGGGACGTATGATAGCCAGGTCGCATTTGGCCAATCGCGCGTGCTTCTGGTGTGGACGCGCGTCATCATGCCAAATGGGCGCTCGATCGTCCTGGAGCGGCAGCCGGGCGCAGATGCCGCGGGCTACTCTGGGCTTGAGGATGAGGTCGACAACCATTGGAAGGAGCTGTTGGGGGCCGCTGCGCTTTCGACACTGCTCGCCGTCGGCACCGAGGTGAATTCCGGATCGGATACGAATAGCACCAACAGCGACCTCATCGCTGCGCTCCGCCGCGGGGCGGGGGACTCGATGAACCAGACGGGCCAGCAGGTGGTCCGCCGCAATCTCAACATCCAGCCGACCTTGACGATTCGTCCGGGATTTCCGGTGCGGGTGATCGTCAACCGTGACCTGGTGCTCGAACCGTACAGAGGGTGAGGACATGACAAAGCTTAAACTTGGAGCGATCGAAGACGATAAGCCGATCAAAATTGCGCATGAACTCCCGGCGAGCGTCCACAGGGATCTCGTGGCATATGCAGAAATCCTTGCACAAGAGAGTGGACAGCCGATCGGGGAGCCGGCCAAGCTTATCGCTCCCATGTTGGCACGGTTCATGGCAGCGGACAGAAGTTTTCGGAAGGCTCGGCGGGCCCGTCAACATCCGAGCGGAGACGAAGGATAGCGCTCATAAAGCAAGTTCAAGAAAGCAGCCAACGCGGGATTTTCGTTGTCGTCTCTCCAGTATGCCGAAAAGTCGAATCGGCTCGGACCGGCTCCATCGCGCAATTCGCGGTAGACGAGGCCCGCATAGTTGATGCCCATGTCGGATTCCAGCACCAGGCTGATTCCTGTGTTCATCCTGATCAGGCTCTTGATGATACCGCGGCTGACGTCGTGGCGCTCGAGTTTAGGACGGTCCTCAGGCGACACGAGCTTGGAAAACAGAAGATCTTCAAACTCTTTTCCCGGATCGTAGTGGCTCATCAGGACCGTCTCGCCGCGCAGGTCAGTCCAATAGACCGTGTCGCGCGCGGCGAGGGGATGATCATGGGGTAAGGCGACCAGAACACGTTCGCTCCACAGCGGCATCACTCGGTTATCGACTAACGGCAGGTTCCCTGTGACGATCAGGATATCGAGAACGCCGTTGCGAAGTGCCGTCGCTAGTCGTGTTCGTGATTTCTCGATCGTCACAAGCTCGATTTGCGGGAATTGCTGCTTGAAATCCAGCAAGGACGTCTGCAGGTTGCCAATGGAAAGTGAGGTGCAGAGCCCGACACTCAGCCGGCCAGCCTCGCTGTTGCGTACAGCCCTCGCGGTCGCGATGAGAGCATCGAACTCCTCCAGAATTGTCCTTGCCAGGCGAAGAACACTGCGGCCTGCTTGCGTCGGGCGCACACCACCGCTGAAGCGCTCAAAAATCGCAATTCCCAGGTGATATTCGATCTCGCTGATTCTTCGGCTGAGACTCGATTGTTGGGTTCTCAGCAATTCCGCCGCTTGACGGAGGCTGCCACAATCAGCCGCAGCAACGGCCGATTGCAGGTGTTTCAGTTCGATTGCCTTGCTGGCTTGAAGGGAAGGTGTTGATCGACGTGGTTTGTGCATCGTAAGTCTTAAGCAGATGGCTTTCCGGTCCAATGCGCAGCGATGCCCCGGATTGTACTTGCTTCCAGATCCTAGGCGGCCGCTTGGATGACTGGAGCCCAGAGCACCGGACCTGAGATGTGTCCCGCTTTGCGGATGCGATGCAACGCTTCGGGCGAGACCTCCAGGTATCCAGCAATGGCCGTGGTGTTTCCGAGAGGACGAGCTTCTCCGATTTTGCGGAGCGGCCAGCCCGCGCGCCGAAGAATGCGTTCCATCCGGGCGTCAGTGACGGTAACGATTTCGGTCAGATGAAGCGAAAGGCCGAATTCAATCATGCCCGCAAACAGCTCGTAAGTCGCGGCAGCAAGTCCACCACTTGCCTTCGGCGCATCAGGAGGAACATCGAGGGCGAAGCGACTGCTCTCCCAAATCCCGTCGCTTCGTGGCGTCGGCTGCCCTTTCAGAAGGATCGGGAAGGTGTCTCTCAGCATGGTTGGACCGGTCGACGGCAGAAGTCGTACGCAACCCTGAAGACGTCCAGCGTTCGAGCGGTTCAGGAGGTGCACGGGTCGAAGGACATCAAACTCGTCGACTTCCATGTCGCCACTGACCTCGACGTTCCAGTCCAGGCGCCGTTTGAAAACGCGATAACGCAGCCGGTGCATCTCGGTGAGATCGTCGACGAATTCGCCGTAGTACTCCGGCGTGATGAGCTGCATCATTCTTGCCTCCTTGCCTTGCTTCAGGCAAGCAAGCAGAGAAGGCAGGAGAGCACATCCTGTGGAGTTGCACAGGTGCTTGCAGCCTGTGGTTGATCTATGTTCGAGATTTTGATTCGGTCAACAGCACGATCGCTTGACGAAGCGAGCTGACGCCGAGCTTCGCGCGCGCGTTATCCAGGTGATATCCCGCGGTTCGCTCTTTGATGCCAAGAATGATCCCGATCTCCCCAGCTGATTTGCCGCGCGCGGACCATTCTAGACACTGGTACTCGCGAGGAGACAGCACCACCCCGCCGACCATGCGATCTATCCTGAAGAAGCGTTTCGCATGTGCATGGAAAAACGTTGCGATTAACCGCAGGCTCTGGGCGTGCTCGACCAGCGAGCGCTCGAAACCAGTTCGACGATCGTCGCTTGCAAAGCTCAGCGCGGCGATCGCGCCGTTGTCATCGTGGATAGGCAATGTAAATCCGCAGCGAATCCCAAATTTGGCGGCTTCTTCGAACAGAGCGCGTTCTGCCTCCGACCGATCTCGCGGTTCGAATCCAAGCCCCCATCGGAAGGCCTTAGGCTGGCGCATTGCCCGACGTACCACCGGATCGACGGATTCGTAGCCGCGCTGCAGATAGATGGTGGTCCAGGAGGGTGGATATGTCGAGATCAGGTTGGGAGCACTGCCCGGCCTGCGGGGAAAAGCGAGATATGCGAAGCACGACAGTTTGAGCGCAGCGGCGACCTCGGCCATACTCTGCTGAGCTGCGTCTCGATGCGTGCTTTCGGTCAATTGCTCAGCAAATCTTTGAAAAACCCGATCCATCGTGCATGAACCCGCGGGCCTATGGGCGCTCGTTGCATCATCGGATCGAGCATCACTGCGAATGGGGCAAAACAACGAAGAAGTCGATCCATTTCGGCTTCAATCGATCTTGATCGCGAGACCTGCATCGGCGGGGTGGGGCGTATCGGGTCAGCCGAGTTCCATGCGCTCACGCTGTGACATCATCCCTATCGTGGACCCGTCTGTTTGAAATCCTGCAAGAGGGCGCCGAAGATCGCCGGATTGCTGCGTCCTTTGCGTTTCAAGTTTGAGGTTTGTACGGCTCTTCCGATCTGGTCGTCACGCCGCAACTCAGTTGGACGTGCAATTACCGGGGCCAGTACGAATGATTTAAGAAACTACACGATCAATTGAGACGGCGCTGAGGAATGATGCAAGCAATCGAGTGAACTTGGTCAGTGCTAGCGCTCGGTCCACAATTTGGGATCGGTCGATTAACTTAACGATCGTCATGTCGGCGGGACAGCTCTTCGGCCTGCATAAGGCGCAATAAACCACGCGTCTTCTTCGGTGACGCGAGAATTGGATCCGGACAATCAACGCTACGGGCCATCTCGGCGACAAGAGAATGCAAGACTTCATACGGCCGCGAAGTAATCTGGTCCCCCATTAGAAACAACCGCTTTGAGCTGCACCCGGTTCCGAAGACACCAAGTTAGGTGTTTTATGGAGCAGGAGGTGTGTCATGGAGAGACGGAAGTTCACGCGAGGGTTCAAGCTTGAGGCGGTCAAGCTGGTCAAGGACCGTGGGGTGTCGTACGCCCGGGCCGCAGAAGATTTGGGCGTTCATCCGACGCGGCTGCGTAACTGGGTGAAGGCTTTGGCTGATGATCCGGAGCATTCGTTCCCTGGCCAAGGTCAAATGAAGCCCGAGCAGTCGGAGATCGCGCGTCTCAAGCGCGAGGTCGCCAAGCTGAAGGCCGAACGAGACGCCGCGGCCTACTTCGCGAAGGAATCGACGTGAAGTTCGGTTTCATTGCGAAGCACCGGAGGGGCTGGCCGGCGAATAGTTGTGCGAGGCGCTCGGTGTCTCGCGAGGTGATTTTATGCGTGGCTGACAAGGCCACGCAGCCGTCGCGTCCAGGGTAACGAGGATTTCGGCGCGAAGGTCCGTGCCAGCTTCCTTGGGAGCGACCGGACCTATGGCGCCAGGCGCGTGTGGCACGACCTGCTCGCCGACGGGGTATCGTGCGGGCTGCATCGGATCGAACGATTGATGCGGCTGCAGGCCCTCAAAGCACGCCCGCGACGGCGGCGTCTGCCGCTGGATCCGGGTGAGCGGCAGGCCGCCGCCGTCGCTCCCAATGTGCTCGACCGCTCCTTCGAAGCAGCCGCTCCCAACCGCAAATGGATTGCCGACTTTACCTATGTCTGGACGGCCGAGGGGTGGCTCTACGTGTCTGCCGTCGTCGATCTGTTCTCGCGGCGTGTGGTCGGCTGGTCGATGCAGACCGCCACGACGGCACAGCTCGTCACCGACGCGCTGGTGAGGGCAATCTGGCGACGGGCAAACCTGACGCGCTGCTGCATCATTCCGATCGCGGCAGCCAAGGCGAACCACTCTTTGCCAGACAACGCGCGAACGTCCCCCGCCCGCGCACAAACTGTCCGTGCTGCTAGGATATTGCAGTATTTCGCCAATGCGGCGCCGTAGCTCGAGTTATTTCAGCGTCCGACCGCGCGTAATCTGCGCATAGAGCTTAGGCCAATCCAAAGTGGCGTCGGTCAACTCGATGTGCCCGTTAGGAGACTCTTTCTCGCGCGAACGACCAAGTGTCTCGAACAGAAACTAGGATCCTGCGATTGAGAATCCGCTGAACAGGAGACGTTCGGATGCCGTACTACTCTTTTGATCTTGTGGTAGGCCAGGAGTACAGGAACCAAGGTGGTCTCATTCTTGAGAATCTCACAGTTGCGGCCGATCGAGCGGATCAGCTTGCGATCGAACTGTCTGCTGTGCGCCCTGACCTCAGCTGTCGTGGTTGCTCAGTTCGCGTTACGAGCGCTGACAACACTGAAATATATCGAACTCCACTCGATCCAATCCCATCATGGAAGAAATGTCATACCCTGACGCTTCACAAAAGCGCGGATAGCTGAGTTTCTGCCCCACGGGTAGGCAGGGCTACCACGCATCCGCTGTCATGGATGCGAACGCTAGATTGGACGGGCTGAGCACAACCTCATTCTAGTGTTTCGAAAGCTCGAGCTATCCATGAGTCGAAAAGTCAAACGGCACTGCAGGGATTCGGCTCGCTGCTGGGACATCATCTCCCCTAATCTGCGGCGCTAGTTATGCGTTGGAGAGCGTTTGGGTGCAAGCCAGTTGCGCCGATTCGCGGGCGCTTTCTACCGGCGCTCTGCCGCTTTTGTGCGACATTGATCGGCCCATTGCATGTTGTGCGACGATTGATCGTGAGTCGTAATTCGACCCCCAGCCAATAGTTGCTGCGCTCTACATTCGGCAGCTCACTCGGAGCGAAATTTTGAGCAGAGGGACCGTTCTGCATACGGACGCGAGTCGGGATTTATCGAAGAGACGGGCGCAGTTGCAGGATTTGATCGTCGATACAGTAGATACTGCAGAATTCGAATGGTGAAAAATCAATAGAGTGAAATCATTCATTGCGGCGATGATGCCCCGTCGGCGGCCAAAGCCAAGCTCGGCTGCAGCAATAGTGCAGCTTTGCAACGGCGTCAGCTAGATGTTTCGGGCACGCAGCTGTCAGCGGGGCGGACCCACGGGGAGGCGGCCCGATCGGCGAGGATGCCCAACGTACTCGAGCACTATCTTGGACCACAGATATGAACGACATACAGAAACAGTCACGCTCACATCTCTTCTACCGCACGCGATTGCATCGTCCGGTGGTTGACCGCGCTAAGGGCATCTACGTTTGGACGAAAGACGGTCGTCGTTTCATCGACGCGTCGAGCGGTCCCGTGGCCGTCAATATAGGCTACGGCAACCAGAACGTACTCAATGCCATGAAGCGGCAGATGGAGAAAACAACCTTCGCTTACCGCCTACATTTCGCGAACGAACCGGCAGAGGAATTGGCGGTCGATCTCGCCGGTCGCATGCCGGGCGATCTCGACCGCATTTTCTTCGTCTCGGGCGGGTCGGAAGCGGTCGAGAGTGGCATTAAGCTGGCACGGCAGTGGGCCGTTGCGACCGGTCAGCCCAAGCGCTGGAAGGTGATTGGTCGAATGCCGTCCTATCATGGTGGCACTCTCGGTGCGCTCGCCGTGACCGGCGATGCAGCCCTAACGGGTTATTTCGCCGAGCAAATGCGGGCCGTGCCAGCGATTCCTTCGCCGACCGCCTATCGAGATCGCGACAATCTCACCATGGAAGAGCGGGGAATTAAATACGCCGACATGTTGGAGGAAAGGATCCTGGCCGAGGGGCCGCAGACGGTCCTTGCATTCATTATGGAGCCCATCGGCGGCGCGGCGACCAATGCGCTCGTTGCGCCGGACAGTTACTATGCGCGGGTACGCGAGATCTGCGATCAATACGGCATACTCCTGATCCATGATGAGGTGATGAGTGGCGCCGCGCGCACCGGTCGATTCCTCGGCGGTGATCACTGGAATTGCCGGCCGGACATCGTCGCGCTGTCAAAGGGCATTGCTTCGGGCTACACGCCTCTAGGTGCGATAGCGGCGCCCCAGCGCATTGTCGGGCCGGTGCTCGAGCAAGGGGGCTTCGCGCACGGGCACACCTATGCCGCAAATCCGCTGGCCTGCGCCGCAGGGCTCGCCGTTATTGGCGAGATTGATCGGTTGCGCCTTACCGAGAACGCGGCCGCTCGCGGCGAGGACCTTCTCGAGGGACTGCGCGGCCTACAGGCGCGGTTCCCCTTCATAGGTAATGTCCGCGGCAAAGGGCTGATGACGGCGATCGAATTTGTTGCCGATCCAGCCACGATGAAATTGCTGGCGCCCGAAATCGATATTGGCCAGCGCGTGCTCGATATAGCGTACGAGCGCGGTCTGATCGTATATTTCCGGCGAGTAAATGGCGGCGTACAGGGAGATTGCATCATGGTCGCGCCGCCTCTGATCGTGACCCGAGAGGACATCTCAGAAATTACCTCTGTACTTGGCGATTCAATCGAGGCAGCTGCGCGTGAGTTCGGCCTTCCTGTGAAGAGCTGAAGGTCGCATGACCTGTAGGAAAGCGATCATCACCCGCGCTATATCCGCTTGTAGCGATGATACGGATCGAGTGGAGTTAGCTATACATCTAGCCCCGCGGGATCTCCCACAGCTGCATTCAAGAGAACTGGAGAACGCCTTTATGCCTGAAAGAGAACATGAACTGCGTAGGCCTCTTCGCAATCTCAACGAGTGTTGGCGTTAGATGGGCGTACTCGAATTCGGCGGGAAGAGTTACCCCGATGGTCGCGATTCTGATCCGCGTGAGTTGGGTTGGATGCGTGGTGCGCCGCCGCCCCTCGACAAGCAGATCTCATTCAACAGCGGCAAATTCATGGAATTCCCGGCGGTCCGCTGGACACTGTCGCACATGCGCGAGCTTGTAGCGACCGCGAACGTGCGGCGCGGAGAGAATGGCCCATCCCGAATCGAGCGAAATGACAGAACAGACGAAATTGACGCGCTGACTTTCGTTGATATGGATGGGCGCACTCGCCGATTCGAGGAGGCGCTCTACGACACATATGTCGACGGCATCGTCGTCCTGCATCGCGGACGCATTGTTTATGAGCGCTACTTTGGCGCTCTGGAGCCCCATCTGCCGCATGCGTGCTTCTCTGTAAGCAAGTCGTACGCCGGTACGCTGACCGCGGCATACGTGCACGAAGGATCGCTTAATGATAAAAAGCTGATCTCGCACTACCTACCGGAGGTGCGTGGTACTGCCTGGCAAGACGCGACGCTACGCCAGGTCATGGACATGCAGACCGGTCTTGCCTACACCGAAGATTATTTCGACGAGAACTCCGGCGTCAACGCATACGCGCGCGCCGCCGGCGGTTGGCGGCCGGTCGGGTACAATGGCCCTAAGACCTTGTGCGACTATCTTCGCACCGTGCGTAAGGAGGGGGTGCACGGCCAAATGTTTGCCTACAAGAGCGTCAATACGGAGGTGATGGCTTGGGTAGTGGCGCGCGTGACGGGGCGCTCATTCACGCAAATGCTGCATGAGCGCCTTTGGGCGCCACTGGGCTGTGAGGAGGATGCCTATCTCAGGGTTGATCCGACCGGCATGGCGACGGCCGCTGGCGGGCTATACTCTTGTTTGCGCGATCTCGCCCGATTTGGCGAATTGATGCGGCGCGAAGGTGATTGGAACGGAGGACAGCTTATCCCCGCAGTCATCGCAGCCGACCTACAAAGCGAAGAGGGCCGCATTAGGGTGTCCCACATGGGCACAAATTACTCGTATCGCGACCAATGGTGGGTGACCCACAATGAGTTGGGCGCTTTCGAAGCCCGTGGTCTCTACGGACAACGCCTTTACGTCGCACCGAAGGCGGAAATGGTGGTTGCACGCTTTTCGTCGCATGCCGTGCCGGCATCCGCAGCAGGCGACCCAATCACCATGCCGCAAATGCTGGCATTGGGGCGTATGTTGCGCACATAACTCCTCCACATCGGAGTCGCCTGCCATTCCGAGCGTATCGTCACTCTTGGTTTCTGGCGTCTTTCACGATCGCGGCGCTGAATTCCTCTTCGCTCTCGTTAAAAAGATTCTGAGATTGTTGCCGAATGAGTAGACACCTGTAGTCGGTTCGTTGAGCCCGGAGGTATCGAATGGAACGTCAACGTCGGTCATTTACTGAGGGGCGCCAGGCCGCCGAACTGGTGGTGTCCAGCGGTCGCTCGCTTAAGTCAGTTGCCAAGGAGCTCGGACTGGGCGACTCGGTATTGCGGCGCTGGGTAGATCAGCTCCGGCAGGAGCCGGCATCGGCACCGTGTGGAGAGGGCATGGCGCGACCTGATCAGCTTTGTGGGTTTATGCGCCGCAACGTCGAGCGGAGTCGGAACGCGCCCAATTCGCGTTCTTGCATACCAAGAGGGGAAGATCACCCGCCCCAGTTTCGGTTGTTCAGGCTCAGAGATGTCGGGGCCAAAACTGCGATGTGTGATTTGAGCTTATCACTGCTCGGTGCCTGACGTGAGCGGCCAGCGGCCCGATCACCACAGAGCAATTGTTGGCAAAAATGAAGGGTGCGCACATAGCTGGCGCGGGCTGCACCGCCTCGAATGGGAATCGTCCAGTTAATGGGCTGCTCGTGCACAACTGATCGCGGCGCTTCCGAAGACAAACTCCTCTGTGCATCGCGCGTTAGGGTACCAGGAATGGCCTCCTACATTGATCCTGCTGGCACACGGAAGTCCTTCATTGGAGACACGTCTCAGAAAAAGACGAAAGAATCATTGGTTCCAGCCGCCTATTAAGCTTGCCGCCTAAGGCCCTCTCGTTGTCCAGACAACTGGAAATCACCTGGGCATTTATATCAAGCTCCTCTGCCGCTTGGAGCAAAGACAATACAAATGCCGACAGTCTATTCTTCATTCATCTCTGCATGTTAACTAGGCCGCCTCTATTTCTCCGCGTAAACATCCTTGTACGTATCACGTAACACGTTCTTCTGCACCTTGCCCATGGTGTTGCGCGGCAGTTCGTCGACGACGAAGACGCGCTTGGGCATCTTGAATTGTGCCAGGCGGCCGTCGAGCGCCTTCAGCACCGCGGCCTCGGTCACATCGGCGCCCTTGTTGCAGACCAGCACCGCCGTGACGCCCTCGCCGAAATCGGCGTGGGGCACGCCGATCACGGCAGATTCGATCACGCCGGGCATGGCGTCGATCTCGCTCTCGATTTCCTTGGGGTAAACGTTGAAGCCGCCGGAGATGACGAGATCCTTGCCGCGGCCGAGAATGTGGACGTAGCCCTTGGCGTCGATCTTGCCGAGGTCGCCGGTGATGAAGAAGCCGTCGTCGCGGAATTCCGCCTTGGTCTTCTCCGGCATGCGCCAATAGCCCTTGAACACGTTGGGGCCCTTGACCTCGATCATGCCGATTTCGTCACGCGGCAGTTCCTTGGCCGTCTCAGGATCTGTGACGCGTACGGAGACGCCGGGGAGCGGAAAGCCGACTGCGCCGGGCACGCGCTCGCCGTCATAAGGGTTCGACGTGTTCATGTTGGTCTCGGTCATGCCGTAGCGCTCGAGCACCGCGTGCCCCGTGCGCGCCGACCATTCGCGATGGGTTTCGGCCAGCAGCGGCGCCGAGCCCGAGACGAACAGCCGCATGTGCTTCGTGGTTTCGCGCGACAGCGCAGCGTTCTGGAGCAGACGGGTATAGAACGTCGGCACGCCCATCAGCACCGTGGCACGCGCCATCAGCTTGATGATCAGATCCGGGTCGAGCTTCGGCAGGAAGATCATCGATGCCCGCGCAAACAGCGTCACGTTGGTCGCCACGAACAGGCCGTGGGTGTGGTAGATCGGCAGTGCGTGGATCAGCACGTCCTTGTCGGTGAAGCGCCAGAAGCCGACGAGCGAGAGCGAGTTCGACGCCAGATTGTCGTGGGTCAACATCGCGCCCTTGGAGCGGCCGGTGGTGCCGGACGTGTAGAGGATCGCGGCGAGATCGTCGTTTGCGCGCGCCACCGTGGTGAATTCGCTGCTCGCCTTGTCGGCGGCGTCCGTCAGCGAGCCCTTGCCGTCAGGCCCGAGCGTCTCGACTTTGGCCTTCACCTTGGCGGCGATGGGGGCGAGGCCCTCCGCCTTGGAGGGATCGCAGACCACCAGCGAGGGCTCGGCATCGCCGATGAAATAGTCGAGCTCGTTCAGCGTATAGGCGGTGTTGAGCGGCAGGTAGACCGCGCCGGCCCGCACCGTGGCCAAATACAGCACGATATTGGCCACGGATTTCTCGACCTGCACCGCAACCCGGTCGCCGGGCTTCACGCCGCGCGCGACCAGCACATTGGCCATCTGTCCGGCCCGGGCGATCAGATCACCATAGCTGATGCGGACCCCGACATACGTCTCGATCGCGAGGCGCTTCGGATCGTCGAGGCCGTCGAACAGGCGGGAAAACAGATTGGCGTTGGTAGCTTGGTTCATGCAAGATTTCCTCGACCGCAAGGCTTGACCACAACGATCGTCAGAGGCCGGTCAAAACCGAGGGCTGGATTAGCAAAAATTGCCCCAATGAAGCAACGGACATACCGGCTACCACTCCGCCGTCGTCAAGTACGCCTGCGGAAAAGCACACCGTCGCACGTTAGCGCGCGCCGATACGGGACCTGGCCTCGGCTGCTATTCTGGTGAGAGCTCGGGGTTGCCAGCTTTGGCGCGTCAACCAACCCCTATGTTTGCTGTGTCGGACCAAAAGACGGCTGATCGTGCTTCGCCAGACCAGTTTTCCTGGGCCAGGCTCCCTCTTAGTCCCTTGATCGTGACATCCGGCATTTCCTTCAGCAGTGTCAGGATCGTCTCTTTGTTCGCCTCGATGCCGCCGAGCCGAAGGTCTTCGCCGAGGGACGTCGCCCCTCTGACGTTCTCGAGTTCGCTTACACTTGCCGAGCGTACCCCCGAACCACTCGATTGCTTTCAGTGCGACGCGTCCCCCGGTCACGACGCCCGAACTCGAGCGCGAAGATCAGCGAAAATGTCGTGACATGCCTGATGCTCTCCTCTTGCGGCAGACAATTTGAATGGGTTCGCGGCCTATTTGGGAATCCCTTTGGAGTCACTCAGCTTCGCGAACGCCCCATTCGTCCAGCCTAGAGTCGAGAGTCTCCGACAAAACCCCGCAACTTTGACTGTTTCAACGCAGTATTTCGGCCCTTTCGCGGCCTACATCGGCGGATTACGCAGCTGTCCGAGAGTTATAATCTTGCGCAACAATGAATCATGCGTCGGTCGCGGATGCCTTGGACCGAACCATCGAAGGCAAGGAAGCGGAGAACCGGGCACCGTTTGCGAAGCGGACGATTATGGATGGACACAATTGAGTAGGAGCTACCGAGCGTTGAGAAGCTGCTCGCGTTCTGAGTTCGCCAAACTGAATCATGCGCGCTTTAGTCTAGGGCTATCGCATTCCGATACCCCGGCAGCCGGCACGATTGCGCTCGTCGGCATCCGCAGTATTCGTGGAAAAGCGGTGATGGCCGCCATCTCGATGCCAGAGCCTGCGTCCAGCTTTATGAAAGACCGTTAGCCGCAGCGTGCGGATTTTTTGCGAAAAATGGTCGATGTACCCCTTGCAGGCTCATCGCGATTGACGATCGGCCTCTTGGTGGAACTTCAGAATCTGTCAGTAGATGCTCGAGGAAATGGGTTAATCAATGAGCTTGAAAGACATGCAGAACCCGCAGCCGTCGATTGGGAAAAGAAAGAGGCTGGGCGTCTTCACACTGGTCCACGAGGCGAATTCGTTTGCGCAGGAGAAGTGTGATCAGAACTTATTCATCGAGGGCCGCTGGGCCAGGGGGTCTGACGCAGCAAAGACCTATCAGGGATCCAACACGGGGCTGGGTGCCGTTTTAAGCTTTCTTGAAAGCCGCCCGGAATGGGAAGCGACGTTCTTCCGTCAGGCTTCATCGACTCCTGGGGGGGACATTACCGATGAGTGCTTCTCGCGAATCCGAGACGAACTCATTGCAGACATCACCGCCGGCGATTGGGATGCTCTATACCTTTGCCTGCACGGCGCAGCGACGGTCGAGGGAGGACGCTCAGCCGAATTGGAGGTGCTCCGTGCAATCAGAGCGGTGCTCCCAGACGTTCCGATCGGTGTCTCGTTTGACATGCATGCAAATCTCGCCCCTGAGATTGCCCAGCTCGTGACGATTGCGGTGGGCTACAAAACCCATCCGCACATCGACATGAGAAATGTCACCGCGAAAGTTTTGAGACTTTTGGTCAGCAGTGTGCACGGGGACATTCGTCCAACGGGTGCAATTGTGAAGCTGCCGCTCCTACTTCCCAGCGCGAACATGCGAACGACTGACGGCCCCATGCGGGAGGCAGTATCCTATGCTGCACTCGTCGAGCAACAAGAGGGCGCTCTGGACATCACGGTCTTTGGCGGGTTTCCTTATAGCGACTGTACCATGTCGGGGGCCTGCTGCATGGTATTCACAGACAATGATCCTGCTCTTGCCCATCGGCTCGGATGCGAAGTTGGCGGAAAGTTGTGGTTGATAAAGGAGCAGTTTTTCGTGCCCCTTCCATCGACTAGCCAAGCCTTGCAAAGCATTGTCGTCGCGGCTCAATACCCGATCGCCATTGCCGACAACGGCGACAATCCCGATTCAGGCGGCAGCGCGGACACTCCGTCGCAACTGCGCGCAATCCTTGATGCCGATCTCGCAATCCCGACCGCGTTTTGCTTTATCTTTGATCCGGATCTCGTACAGCGCTGCCATGAAGCAGGAATCGGAGCGCGGTTCCAAGCGAAGCTAGGAGCTCGATTAACTCAACAATATGGTTCTCCCGTCGAGCGCGAAGTTGAAGTCGTTAGGCTCATCAAAGATTGCTCGTTCTATAATGAGGGCCCGCAAGCTACCGGAGCAAAGGTTTCTTACGGAGCCACAGCGGTTGTGAGGAGCGGAAATGTTGAGATCGTGGCCGTAACAATCCGGCATGCGGTCACCGATCCCGGCTTCTATCGGGTTAACGGGATCGACTTCTCAAAGATCAAAATTCTTGCTGTCAAAGCAAAGAATCACTTTAGGGCGGCATTCTCCGATGTGTTCGCCGAGATCATTGCAGTCGATGAACCCGGACCCGCCGCGTATGACTTCACGACCTTAAAGTTCGTTCACACACCCCAGCAGTTCTATCCATTTAATCTTGCGGCAACATTCTCGCCTGGCGACGCGAGCTGAGTCGGTGCTTTATGTGGGTAAGACAACGGCGAGCGCTGACGCAAATAAGGAACAACTGCCAGTTCTCTGACGACAGAGAGGGTGCGATCATTCCCTCCTGCGGCGTGCAACTCTGTCGAGCCTTGCTCTGGCAGCGCCAAGCCCGAAAACAATCCTAGCCAGATTGTCTGGCGTCGCTCTCAGCCGCATTCTGCCCGCTGGCGATCTGATCGAATGCGCGAGCCAGCGGCTTGAAGCGCTTAACGACCCGCAGGATGGTGCGGTCGCAACGAAGTTACTACAAAAAAGCGATTTGAGTGCAGAATTTGGGCCGCAACCCTGTCGGTGATGCATAAATTCATATTCGCTTTCTTGATAGCGTATCGGTTGGAAGCGGGGATCGAGCACGACAGCTGTATCTGCGGTGCACGCCAAGGGTACGTGCAAATTGGTGCCTACGAAGACAGGGGAGCCGGAGTAGCGAGGTCGTAGTCGGAGACCGCCGTGGCTACGCGACTCCAATCGCCCGCTAGCAATTTCACGCGCTCCCATCAACGGCTGGGCTGTGTGATGGAATATTTGGAGGAGGAAACGAATGATAATCAGTCGACGCGATCTCATCAAGACGAGTTTGGCCGCTAGCGCAGCTGTATCGATGCCCTCGATCATACGGGCGCAGAGCGCCGCTAGCGATGGCCGAACGGTACGTTTGGTGATGGCCGGTGACCTGCGGGTCTTCGACCCGGTCTTTTCGACAACCTCCGTCACCGCGGCGCATAGTCTCGCCATCTACGATACCCTATTCTCGCTGAACTCGAAACTCACGCCGCAGCCTCAAATGATAGGCAAGTGGAGCGTTTCCGACGACAAGACGACCTATACGTTTGAGCTCCGGGATGGTCTGGCTTGGCATGATGGCACGGCCGTTACTGCGGCTGACTGCGTAGCTTCAATCCGTCGTTGGGCCCAGGTTGCTCCGGCCGGCAGACTGATCATGGCGCGCGCGCAAGACATCTCGAAGAAAGACGATAGAACCTTCACGATCAAGCTCAGGGAGCCGCTCGGGAGCATTGTCGATCTACTGACCGGCATCGCAACACCGTTCCTGTTCATTATGCGGGAGAAGGACGCAAGCCGTCCGCCAGCCGAGCAGGTCACCGCGAATATAGGGTCGGGGCCATTTAAATTCAACGAAGCTCTAGCCAAGCCGGGCGCGAGCTTTACCTACGATCGCAATGAGAAATACGTGCCTCGCAGCGAGTCGCCAGACGGATTTGCCGGCGGTAAAAATGTCAACGTTGATCGTGTCATCTGGGAGAACATCGCAAATCAGCAGACTGCATTCGCGGCCCTACGAGCGGGCGAGATTGATTACCTCGAAGACATGCCTGCCGACCTTCGTTCGGTCGCTCAAAGCGATCCAAACCTTACGCTCGAAGTTCTAGACAGATCGGGATGGGTCAATCTGCTGCTCATGAATTGTCTGCAGAAGCCGTTTGACAATGTGAAGGCCCGCCAAGCGATGCTTCATCTGCTCGACCAGCAGGCGTTCTTGCGTGCCATGTCCGTTGATCCAAAGAATGCCAACACTGTTACCTCGATGTTTGGATTTAACACGCCTTATTCGAACGATGAGAATACGGCATGGTACAGCAAGGGCGCTGACCCCGAGGTGGCCAAGCAGTTGCTGAAGGAAGCAGGGTATGCTGGCGAGAAGGTCGTCATTCTCCAACCTACGAACATCGCTTCGCTCAGCAATGCCGCGCAGTTTCTTGCCGGCGTGCTGCGGAAGATTGGGGTTAATGCCGATCTTGCGCCGAGCGATTGGGGGGGGCTCGTCACGCGCCGGTCGAACAGGGGCCCTGTTGAGCAAGGCGGGTGGAGCATCATTATCACGAGCGTCACTGGTTCAACCCTTGCGGATCCGATCGGCACACCTTGGCTCACCGCGGAAGGGGAAAAGGGGTTCACTGGCTGGGCCAAGAACGACGAATACGAAGCCCTTCGCGCCCGGTGGGCCGATACCTCAACGCTCGCCGAACGCCAAACGCTGGCCCGCAAGATGCAACGAGTCTGGTGGGACTTCGTCCCCCAAGTTGTGCTGGGCCAATCGGTCGCCCCGATCGCGCACCGCAAAGCACTGATCGGCCTCATCGGGATGCCGGTTGCGCTCCCGATGTGGAACATGCGGAAGGTCTGAAGGCGCAATGGCGGTTTACATTGTTCGCAGGATGCTCTCGACCATTGCCGTCATGGCGATGGTCGGGACTTTCATCTTTTTGCTCCTTAGATTGTCGTCTGGTGACCCGGCAGCCATCATCGCTGGAGACGCGGCGAGCCCACAGATGGTCGCGAGCATCCGGGATAAGCTGGGACTTAATGAGCCGCTGCCAGTCCAGTTCTTGCATTGGGGTGTGGGCATTGTCGGCGGCGATTTCGGCGACTCGATCTTCACTGCGCGGCCGGTCCTTCTCCTCATTTCGCAGAGGTTGGAACCGACGATCTCCCTTTCACTCCTGACGATGATCATTTCGGTCGTGGCGGGGGTTTCTTTCGGAATGCTAGCCGCATGGCGTGTTGGCGGCGTCTTCGACCGTATTCTCGCGGCTTTTGCGGCGATTGGCTTTTCTGTTCCGGTGTTTGTCGTCGGTTATTTCTTGATTTACTGGTTCGCTATCAGCGCGCACTGGCTGCCGGTCCAGGGGTACGTGCCTATCGAGCGCGGCCCGAGACTTTGGCTTGTACACCTGATATTGCCGACCGTCGCCTTGAGCTTCCCATACATTGCTTACTTCGCTCGGATCACACGCGCGAGCATGCTCGAAGTTCTGTCGGAAGACTATATGCGAACAGCCGCTGCTAAGGGCGCATCTTCATATTCGATGCTTTTCCACCACGCCCTGAAGAATGCGGGTGTCCCGATCCTTACTGTGATCGGGATAAGTTTTGCTTATCTAATTTCCGGGGTCGTCGTCACGGAAACCGTCTTCAATATTCCTGGCGTGGGACGATTGGTAGTCGATGCCATCAACAATCGTGACTATCCGATCATTCAAGGCGTGCTCCTTCTCGCTTCGGGGCTGTACGTCTTAATCAATCTCGCGGTCGATCTCGCTTACACCCTGATCGATCCCCGGATCCGGTATTGATCATGACACTTCTCTCCGGGTCCATTGAAGCCGCGCCGATGTGCTGGCTCCGACTGGCTAGTTTTCCTCGTCTCGCACGGCGGCATCCACTGGTGTTTATCGGCGGCGGCCTCCTCACGCTGTTGATCACACTGGCGCTCCTTGCGCCGCTTTGCGCCGGCGATCCGGTGAATATGGATCCGTTCAAACGCCTTCAGAGTCCCTCAGCAGAAATGTGGTTAGGGAGCGACAATTTGGGCCGCGACGTTTTTGCGCGCACCGTGTTCGGCGCCCGCATCTCCCTTATGGTAGGATTAATGTCGGCGGCGAGCGCTGCGGTCTGCGGGCTTTTTATCGGTGTCATAGCTGGCTACAACCGCAGCTTCGATAGCATCGTCATGCGGTTCATGGATGGGCTCATGGCGATCCCGACGATTCTGCTGGCCATTGCGCTGATTTCCCTGACTGGCGCGGGCGTCGGTATCCTCATTGTCGCGATCACGATCCCTTCGATCCCGAGTGTAGCCCGCCTAGTTCGTTCGGTGGTTTTGAGCGTTCGCACGCGCCCTTACGTGGAGGCTGCGGTCTGCGGCGGTGCGCGCCTGCCGAAGGTTCTGTGGCGCCATATTCTCCCCAGCACCATTCCCCCGCTCATGGTCCAGAGCGCCAATGTTTGCGCGTCTGCAATTCTAACAGAGGCCGGGCTAAGCTTCCTCGGCGTTGGCGTACCGACCGAGATTCCCAGTTGGGGAAACATGATCTCGAGCTCAAGCCTTTATCTCTCTGTCGCGCCATTAACGGTCTTTGCGCCAGGCATCTGTCTTGCCATCACCGTCCTAGCCGTCAATCTGCTCGGGGACGGCTTGCGCGACCTATTCGATCCCCGCTCAAGAACGAGACGCTAAGATGCAAATGCAAAAAAACACCGAGGATGACGTGCTCCTCGATGTTCGAGGCCTGGAGACACAGTTCTTGGGCCAGGACAGGATCACCCAGGCGCTAGCCGGCGTCAGCTTCCAGGTCAAGCGCGGCGAAACCCTCGGCGTTGTCGGCGAATCTGGATGCGGCAAGAGCGTCACCGCCCTCTCCATTCTTCGCCTGCTGCCAAAGCTCAATGCCAAGATCGTCGGCGGCGAGATCCACTTCCACGGATGCGACTTGCTGAAACTTTCGGAAAGAGAGATGCGGCAGATCCGCGGTGATCGGATTGCCATGATCTTCCAGGAGCCGATGACCAGCCTGAACCCGGTTTACGCCGTCGGTCGTCAAATAGCTGAGACGGTGCAGATCCACACCAAGGCCTCTCGGTCAGATGCGATGGGAAAGGCGCTGGACATGCTCCGGCTTGTCAGGATCGCAGATCCCGAGCGTCGCGTTAACAACTATCCCCATGAGATGTCAGGTGGCATGCGCCAGCGCGTCATGATTGCCATGGCTCTTGCCTGCTCACCGGAGCTGCTGATCGCGGACGAGCCGACGACCGCGTTAGACGTTACCATCCAGGCGCAGATCTTGCGGCTGATCGTCGATCTGAAAGAGCGCATGGGAACGGCGGTGATGTTCATCACGCATGATCTGGGTGTCGTAGCCGAGACGTGCCAACGGGTGATTGTCATGTATGCGGGGCGCGTGGTGGAGCAGGCGCCCGTAGTTGATCTGTTCGCACGCCCCACTCATCCCTACACCCAGGCGCTCATGCAATCGGTGCCTAGCCCCGGGCAGGCGCGGAGGCGGCGCCTTCCGGAAATTCCTGGCATTGTGCCAAGCCTGCGTGAGCCACTTGTAGGGTGCAGCTTCGCGCCGCGCTGCCCGTTCGCGGACAGTATTTGTCGCGAAAAAACGCCAACTCTGCGTGATGTCAAGCCGGGCCATGCCGCGGCTTGTTGGCACGCCGAACAGGTGTTGGGCGCATGACAGGTCCTCTGCTGAAAGTCGAGAACCTGACGAAGCACTATCCCCTCGGTAGAGGCTCCCTGAAGAAGTCCTCCCCCGTGGTGCGAGCGGTCGAGGATGTATCCTTCTCGCTAGAGAATGGCGAGACGCTCTGCATCGTGGGCGAATCTGGGTGTGGCAAGTCTACGGTTGCCCGGCTCTTGATGCGCCTCGTGGAGCCGACAGCGGGGCGTGTGCTGATCGAGGGAACGAATACTGCCGATCTTAGAAGGCACGCGCTGCGAGATTGGCGCCGGCGGATGCAGATGGTCTTTCAAGATCCGTACTCCTCGCTGAACCCTCGTCTCACTGCTGGACGGATCATTACGGAACCTGCAGAGAATTTTGAGCGCCTCGGCCACAAGCAACGGAAGGCCCTTGCCGCGGATCTCCTGCGAAGGGTCGGGATGTCGTCTGAGATGATGGATCGGCTTCCGTCGGAGCTGTCCGGCGGTCAGCGTCAGCGTCTCGGCGTTGCGCGGGCGCTAGCGCTTAGGCCATCGCTGATCATTGCCGACGAGGCCGTTTCAGCCCTCGATGTCTCTGTGCAGGCCCAGATCCTGAACCTTCTCATAGATCTTCAGCAGGAAATGGGTATCTCCTTCTTGTTCATCTCGCATGACTTGAGAGTAGTGGAACATATCGCCCACCGCGTCGCGGTTATGTATTTGGGCCGCATCGTGGAACTTGCGCCCTGCGAAGCGCTCTTTGCAGCGCCCGTTCATCCTTATACCGAGGCGTTGATAGCAGCCGCGCCCATTCCGGATCCCACGCTGGCTCGGCTGAAAGTACCCTTGGAGGGAGAGGTGCCTAGTCCGATAAACCCGCCGAGCGGCTGCGCCTTTCACCCGCGCTGCCCACTCGCTGTCGACCAATGCCGCATCGAGGTGCCGCCCTTGGTACCGATGGCTGACGGACGGGTCGTCGCCTGCCATGTGCGCGCTCCGGGGACGGAGGCATTGCCACAGCCCTTGGAAGCCACTGCCCAGTTCACGCCTGTAGCAAAGCCAGGGCCGCCGGGTTGAGAACCGGTGTTTATACGGCCAATCACGCACGCACTGCTCTTTGACAACGTCCTGTCGCGACCAAGATCGAACTTCAAGCGTGTTGAGAGACGGATGCATCCATCGTCCTCGATAACTACGGAGATCAACAGTGAGCCAGCATGAACTGATCCGGGAAAGTGCGTGCGAAATTGTGAACAAGTTAACATCCGGAGCCGTCACTCCGCTCGACCTCCTGGACGTTTTGGAGAAGCGTATCGCGGACGTCGACACGACGCTCAATGCTTTGCCGATCTTGTGCATCGACCGTGCACGTCGTTCAGCTGCGGAGCTAATGAAGAAGCCTGTTTCTGAGCGCGGTCTCTTGGCTGGCCTACCGGTGCCGATCAAGGATGTCACCGACGTCGGTGGTGTGCGCAACACTTTTGGTTCGCGAATTTTTAAGAGTAATATTCCGGCACGGTCGGACATCTTGGTCGAGCGGCTTGAGGAAAATGGTGCGTTGATCTACGCCAAATCGAACACGCCAGAATTCGGTGCCGGGGCGAACACTTTCAATGAGGTGTTCGGGGCGACATTAAACCCTTGGGATACATCCCGTTCTGCTGCCGGTTCGTCCGGGGGGGCCGCCGTAGCGCTTGCCGCTGGCATGGCATGGCTTGCACATGGCTCAGATATGGGCGGATCGCTGCGGAATCCGGCAAGTTTTTGCGGCGTAGTTGGTCTGCGGCCCAGCATTGGTCGGGTGGCGCGTACCCCAAAGGGTAAAATTGATGCCACGCTGGGTGTGCCCGGACCGATGGCGCGCAATATCGAGGACGTGGCCTTGATGCTGGACGCCATGAGCGGACAGCACCCAGGCGACCCGTTGTCCCTGCCAAAGCTTGCCAATTCATTCCTTTCGGCAGCACGCTCAGGCAAAAGGCCGACACGCGTCGCCTATTCGACTGACCTCGGGATCACGCCAGTCGACCCGGAGATCGCTGCAATTACCCGGGCGGCGGCAGAGCAATTTGAAAAGGCTGGTGCAGTCGTCGAAGAAGCGCATCCCGATCTTAGCGAAGCGCACGAGTGCTTCCACGTATTGCGTGCGTTCGACTACGCTATGGGCTCGAGTGCGCTTTTGCGGGAGCATCGCGAACTGATGAAGCCCGAGGTTATATGGAACATCGAAGAGGGGCTGAAACTCACCGTCGAGCAGGTCGAGCGCGCCGAAAAGCAGCGCGTAGCTATGAGTGCACGCGCGGTGCACTTCTTCGATGAATACGATTTGCTCTTGACTCCCGCAACCATAGTCGAGCCGTTCCCCGTGCAGAATCGCTATGTCACTGAATGCGCGGGCAAACGGTTCGATAACTACGTGCAATGGCTCGGGATCGCATATGCGATCACGCTAGCCTGCTGCCCAGCCCTGTCGCTACCATGTGGCGTGACAGCGAACGGCCTGCCCGTTGGATTACAAATGGTGGGTCCACCGAGTGGCGAGGCTCGGCTGCTCGCTGGTGCCAAACTTCTGGAGGATATCTTAAATATTCGGGGCACCACACCTATCGATCCGCGGAAGCCATCTGGCCCTCAGGCGGTAGGTGTTTAGCTCGTTAAGTAGTCTCTCGTGCAAGAAAGGCGACGTTGTTGTGCTTGCGCTTAGCCGCCGGCAACAAGTCCGATACGGGCCTCAATATTCGGTTTTAAGCTGGAGCATGTCGTCATGATATCAACGCCCTTCCCCCCGCACGACGCAGATATCGAAACCCGCTTGCGCGTTGCTGGTGTTGTCCCGCCAGCTGATCGCGCAGCAGGAACCTATGCCACTGCTCAGTGGCTGATTTCCATCCTTCATTGGTTACGTCAGCCCCGTGCCGCAGCAAGTGAGCCGGCACATGTCTTTTCGCTTATGGAAAAGCAGTACCAATGAGCCCGTCCCGCCCGATCAGCCATTTGTCTATTGCGGATGCGGGCAAAGCGTTACGTACGGGCCAGATCACGGCGCTTCAGTTGGCCGAGGATGCGCTAGGTCAGGTGGCTGCGCTCAATCCTTCGGTCAACGCTTTTGTCCTGGTCACCGCAGGCCGTGCGTTGAAGGACGCCGAGAGGGCGGATGCCGATTTCGCCAGCGGCGTCGATCGCGGGCCAATGCAGGGCATTCCCTATGCGTTAAAGGATATCTATGCAACAGCGGGAATTCGAACCACCTGCCATTCCAATCTCTTTCGAGATGCTGTGCCATCCACCGACAGCACCGTTGCTGAGCGTCTCTCTAAGGGGGGCGCCGTTCTGATCGGGAAGGTCGGTACATTCGAATTTGCAATCGGCGGGCCCAGTTTCGACCTGCCCTTTTCGCCTGCGCGAAACCCTTGGAATCTAGATCATTTCACGGGCGGATCCTCTTCCGGCTCGGCGGCCGCCGTCGCGGCGGGTATGGTGCGAATGGCCATGGGTTCGGACACGGGTGGTTCAATCCGTTGTCCGGCCGGATATTGCGGGGTCGTCGGTCTCAAGCCGACCTATGGCCGGGTACCACGGCGCGGCGTTTTTCCTCTCGCCTATTCGCTCGATCATTGCGGCCCGCTGTCGTGGTGCGTCGAGGACGCAGCGCTTACGATGCAGGTCATCGCCGGTTACGATGCCTTCGATGTCGCCTCGGCCGAACTACCCGTGCCGGATTTCACTCGTCAAATAGGGCAGGATCTGATCGGGCTGCGCATTGGCTACACGCGCAGCTTCTACATCGAGAGCCCGTTCTGCACCGCCGAGGCCACGAAGGCACTAGATGCAGCAGCCCAGCAACTGGCTGCACTTGGCGCAGTCGTCGAGGAGGTGGCCATGCCACCGTTCGAGCAATTTGATGCCTGTAAGAACACCATCCTGTTCGCGGAAGCCTACGCCATACATGAAAGCGACTTGAAGACCCGCCCCTATGCTTATGGACGAAAAACCTATCAAACCTTGGCTTCTGGAGCCGTGCTCTCGGCCGCGGATCTCGTCCAGGCGCACCGCTTGCGCCGTGAACTGACGGCTTTCGTCAACCAGAACCTCTTCAAGGCTTATGATGCCCTTCTGGCGCCGAACACGCTGCGCACCGCTGCACCTTTTTCAAGTTTCGGCCCCGACGACGTGGGTGGTGGCGGTGTCTTCACAAGTCCATTCAACGTGACGGGGAACCCGGCCTTGGCGCTGCCGATAGGCTTCCTGGCTGACGGGCTACCGCTCAGTGCGCAAATCGTCGGGCGTCCCTTTGATGAGCCGACGGTTCTGCAGGTCGGTGCAGCCTATGAGGCCGCTGCTGGCTTCACCGCGCGCCGTCCAACTCTTAAGGTGCCGAAAGTCGCTTGAATGTTGCTTGGCCCAGCTGCGAGCGGGAAGCGAGCTCGATTGCATACCGTGCTTCCGAAGCAAAGGATGCCGCCTTCCTGCAGCGGATGGCTTTCAAGACTCAACGCGTGAACTTCTAGAAAGGCCACCTCTATGGCCTGCGTCGATCCATCGCCAGACGATTCTCGGTTGCCGATGGGTTGCATCTTCATTTCATTTAGTCCACGCATACCGAAATCGATTAACTTGCCCAATGTGGCGGCTCTGGTCGAGGCCCAGGCGCTCACCGCGGCAGGGGGGGCCTCATAAACCCGCCCGCGACCCGGTCGGCGCCAGACAGCCGAAGTGGAGCTATTGCAGATCCAGCGCTGGGATTGCAATCCATCAAAGCGGCTCACTCTAAGTCGGTTGAACCCAGAGGGAGCACACTCCCGCTGCGACTGCTTTCTGGAAAGCAACGATGGCGTCTTTCAAACGCCCGTATACCAATAATACCAATAGCGGAATGCGATGCCCAGAAGACGGGCGTTTCGAGGAAGGCTAGAGCGGCTGCGCCCAGAGCCCGCGGGCTGCGTTAACCAAAGCCGTGCTCTTTCTCAGCAATTGTAAGGCTTTCATCTACGATCGCCACCATGCGGTCGATCTCCTCGCGCGTTACTACGAGTGGCGGACAAAGGTGGACCGATGTTATAACGCGGGAGAGGAGGCCTTTTTGCGCCATGAGCTGTGAGACGCGTCGGATGAATGGATGCTTCGATGCCAAAGGGAAGGGCTCCTTGGTTGCCTTGTTGCAAACCAACTCGGCAACACACATCAGGCCGAGGCCGCGCACGTCGCCTACGGTCGGATGAGAGCGCAAGGCCTGCATCTTCTCAAGCATATAGTGGCCATTGGACGCGCTGCGCTGTGGCAGCTCTTCTCGCTGAAGTATCTCGATGTTCTTAAGAGCGGCGGCGCACGAGACTGCCTGTCCACCAAAAGTCAACAGATGGCCAAGTGCCGTATCCTGCTTCTTAAATTCATCGTAGATCCGCTCGCTAACCGCGACCGCGCCGATCGGCGCGTAACCCGAGGAGAGCCCCTTCGCCATTGTCATGAGGTCAGGTACGACGCCGAATTGCTCCGCCGCGAACATCGTGCCAGTGCGGCCGAAGCCGTTAATGACTTCGTCGAGCACAAGCAATACACCGTACTTATCGCAAATTTCCCGCACTCGATGCCAGTAGCTCTTTGAGGGCACGTGCGCATTGTTGGCGGTGGAGATCGGCTCGCCAATGAACGCCGCGACTGTCTCTGGCCCCTGGGCCAATATCTCCTGCTCGATAGCATTTGCGCAGGCGAGGTCGCCGTCCTCTCCCTCGAGCCCGAAGTCGTTACGATAGCTATTTGGCGAAGAAACGAAGCTCACCCCGTACATAAAGGGCCCGAAAAATTTCTCGTCGCGTGACGAGGTGATGCTCATTGCTCCCATAGTCGCGCCGTGGTAGCCGCCACGCCGCGCGATTATCTTGTATCGCTTTGGAAAACCACGCATCACCTGAACTTGCTTAACGATCTTGATCGCGCTCTCGATCGCTTCTGAGCCCCCTGAGCAGAAGAGAAATCGATTGAGGTCGCCTGGCGTCAGTTGGGCCAAAACGTTACCGAGTTGGACCGCGGGCAAACTCGTATAGCTGGCCGCCGAGACATAGGCGATCTCGGCAGCTTGTTTCGCCATAGCCTCGCCGATCTCCTTGCGGCCGTGGCCCACATTGACGAGAAACAGGCCGGCAAGCCCATCGATAAAGCTACGGCCATGGGCATCGTATAAGGTCGAGCCTTCGCCGCGGACAATGACGTGCAACCCATCTCCCTCGGCAAGGTCGAGCCACCGTGCGGAGTGTATCCAAACATGATCCAGCGCCTGGCGCTCGATCGGCGCGAACTCGCGAGCTCTCATGGGGGTCTCTGCCATGCCGTCCTCCTCTTAATCAGCCGGGTTGCGAGCCGCTGGCGTACCTATCGATACCAAACGCCCGTTGTTCGCCGTAAACCACGCAGCTCTGGCGTTGCGGCGTCGAGCGCTGGCTCAGCTGCGGTATTGGCTACTCGAATCCCCGGCACCAAATGTAACTCTCTCCTACATCAATAAGAGGGCTTTGATGGATGCAAGGGCGGGCTTTGGCGAAGAATTTCCGCGCTATTATAGTTATTTTGCCGGATATCGGCGTCCGGTTCATCCGGCACAATGAAGCACGCTGCCGCCGGAGAGTCTTAGCTCCTGCGGTAACCAGATCGAGAAAGCTGATGCTGCCAAGGCGACATTCCACTCAACCTGCCGAGCAGGCTCGCCGACTTTTGAAAGATATGCACCGGGATGCTAATGCCTGCACTGTGGCACCCTAGGTCAGTAGTGCACTTGGCCGGCAACTGGTAGATTGGATTCAAAGTGACAATCGTTGCTCAGTTGGCAAAGGCGCATCTCAGCCCGTATCTTACTCGGAAGGTATATGTCCTTTCTCAAGTCGCTTTCTGCTGAACGCGCCTGCATACGCGGTAGCAACGATGTCCTCTCAATTGTAAGCTAGGCGTCTTGTGTAGGTTCAACGCAGAAATCCTACCGCTGACGGCCAATATCGCCGAAATTCGGCGTCTTTGGCTGGGTAACACTCGTTTCGCGAGTCGGCTTCTAAGCGGGCGGCGAGCTTGGCTGCTCGAGGCTCGATCGAGGAGGGACTAGCGCTGGAGTTCATGCGTCCGCGGTTCAGCCGCGAGCCAATTGAACGAACGAGCGATGAAAGGAACGGCAATGAAGCCACTCTGCGAGACTTCGAAACGTACACAAGTTGGAGCTACCGGGGCGGCATCGTTCGCCACTGCCAACGGAGGATTTGTGACGCCGCTACGTGTATTGCCGAGCTGTAAATGAAGAGGAATATTCATCTAATTCAAGATGTGCCGTGAAAGAGGAGGTCAACAGAGATGACCAGGCTTTGCTGGGGGCACGTTGATCTCAAAAAGCGAGCTGGCTTAGTATTCATGGGTGCGGGCTATCCGATAGGAGGATGGAGTTGAGTCGGAGCTCGCCGAAGGCGAAGATGTCGCGGTGAGTGGCCTCGGCGCTTCGCTTAGAGAGAATGGGACTGAATTGCCAGTGCACTCGATGGTGGTTGGCCTAGCCGCACAGGTTTGCAAGATATCAACCACGCCCCGTCCAGTAGGAGATGCAGCGGACCCACATCTGCTTAATCGAGGCCGATCAGCACACGTTTTCTCTTTCATTCAGTACCAGAACACGGCGGAGCGCGGCCTAAGCGGGACTCAATGCGCGCGCGGGGGGGGGCGCCGCACGTTCTGGGCTATTGAGAAGTGGAGCAGTCGGCGTGCTTCATTCGCTATTCAGTTTGGCCCTTCTGAGACACATCAACACTAGGTGAGTCATCCTACTACCAATCCGCAAGCGAAGGCCAAGCAGTCCGTGCACGGATTCCAGCGTCGCAATGGGAAACGGAAACGATGCAAGTGGACGCGACCACACCTTGCCGTAGATCGGAAATGTAAGAGCGCAACGAATGCCAAATGTGGCAGCTTCCTGGAACAGCTCGCGCTCGGACTCCGATTGACGGTCTGGGTTACACTCGGGGCGCGTCGAAGGGAGTGTCCTGGTGAATCGCTGGGTCTGTCGCGGGGGCGATTTGTTGGTAGTTCCGCCTCAAATAAAGACTGGCGCGGCCGGTGACGTCCTGATCGGCACTTGCGACTTAGACCTGCCGCGCGACCCGACCTAGCCAAATTCTTCTTGTGGTGCAGGAGTGGAGTGGTCCATCTTTTGCGGTACGATCCAAGGATGATGCCGGTTTCCCCTAGATTCGTCCGGTGATCGATCTGTCGTTCGCCGATACGGCAAAGCAGAAGATGGGCGCTCGTGAGATCAGGCCGAGTCCTCTTGATGCTCGTTACGGCAGAGTTGCGGACCAAATGGTCTAAAGCAGAGACTTATCGTCCGAGAACGAACGCTACCGAACATAAAATATACTCCAGAACTCGGGACGGATCCCAGGCGGCTGCTTCGGGCCATATCCGATGCACCCATCGGTTCGGAATACTGCGCTGCCTTGGCGAAAATCGCTCGATTTCTGCACCAATTTCGGCGTTTACGTCGGCGGTGAGCATCGCCCTTCGGATAGAAATGGGTTCCAATTAGGAGATCGCAATGAAGGTCGGTGTTCCCACGGAGATCAAGGCGCACGAACATCGCGTGGGACTGACGCCTGGCGCCGTCCGTGAGTATGTTGCCGCCGGTCACAACGTGCTCGTCGAGACCAATGCGGGCGCCGGCATTGGCGCCAGCGACGAGAAGTACCGCAAAGCTGGCGCAACCATCGCCAACTCCGCTCGGGAAGTGTTCGCTTCGAGTGAGATGATTGTTAAGGTGAAGGAGCCCCAGCCGACGGAATGGACGCAACTGCGGCAAAACCAGATTCTTTTCACTTATCTCCATCTAGCTCCAGACCCGGAGCAGGCCAGAGGCTTGATTAACTCTGGATGTATCGCAGTCGCATACGAAACCGTCGCCGATGCCCACGGAGGCCTTCTACTGCTTGCACCGATGAGCGAGGTCGCAGGCAGGCTGGCGATCGAAGCGGCCGGTGCTGCCCTAAAACGCTATACCGGCGGGCGAGGATTGCTCATTGGTGGCGTGCCGGGTGTCCAACCGGCGCGCATTGTGGTCATCGGTGGCGGCGTAGTCGGTACGCACGCGGCGCGCATGGCGGCGGGGTTGGGTGCTGAGGTGACGATCCTGGATCGCTCGATACCTCGACTGCGCGAACTGGATCAACTATTCCAGGGGCGGGTTCGCGCGAGGTTCTCGAGCGCCGACAGTGTCGAGGAAGAAGTGTTCGCGGCGGATGCCGTTATCGGCGCCGTGCTTGTGCCTGGCGCTAGCGCGCCGAAATTGGTCAGCCGAAAAATGTTGAGCTCAATGCGCAAGGGCTCGGTCATTGTTGATGTGGCCATCGATCAAGGTGGCTGTTTCGAGACGTCGCGCGCGACAACTCATGCAGATCCGACTTACGAGGTGGATGGCGTCATCCACTACTGCGTCGCAAACATGCCAGGAGCAGTTCCGCTCACCTCAAGTCAGGCGCTGAACAACGCCACGCTGCCCTTTGGTTTGGCGCTCGCCAACAAAGGCATTTCGGCGGTGCTCGAAAACCCGCATCTTCGCGCAGGCCTTAACGTCTATCGCGGGCGGCTGACTTATAAGGCCGTTGCCGAGAGTCTAAATCTGCCCTTCTCACCGATTGAACAGGCCATGGTCTGATCCCAGAGGTCCCCTCGGGGACGTTTCCTCCCTGACTTGGGGGGCCGCTCCTTTGGGGGTGGCCCCTTTTTTTGAGAGCTTCTTAAAAGTGGCAGGATGAAAGCGCTTGTAGCGGCTTAGGAAAGCTTCAGGGCAACTTTTTGCTAAGTTTATCCGTTGTTTTTTTCAGCCGGCCGAACCGCCTCGCTGTCGCCGGGATTGATGGCATCTGTCCGGAGGAGGTTCGCACGGATGTCAGTTGCGTATCGCTGTCGCCTGACATAGTTGGCAAGAAAGGTATGTGGGCAATCAAGGAGACCGGATCGGGTTCTTGCCTTTATCACGACTACGCCGCGCCGATGCGGCTGCCAACCCGTCCTTGATCTGGTCGAGCAGGAGTGTCTCAAACGCGCCTAGATCGTCAGTGCGCATCCAGCAGAGTTGGCCATGGAATAAATTGGGCAACTCGACATCAGAGGCGGAGTTCGTGGCGTGGGGCAGCTCCGCACCGCAGGCCAATTCCGTCCAAAATTATGTAGGAGCGGGGATATCTAAGCCCACGCGCGATCGAGGGTCATTGCACGAACTAGAAGCTGATATCGATGGGGCTGCAACCCCTAATAACCGAGAGCTCGCCGACTAAGCGGGCTCCGACGAGAAATCTGCTTCGTCTGTTCGCTCTTGGACAGGCCGGTTGGCCAACTTTCCGCATTAGGCGATCAACTAATCACAGCCACACGGTTCTCCTCTTAAAGGATGCTCTGGCGCATTTGGCAACCTCTTGAACTCAGCCGGCGTCACGCGCCAAAACCCCTACGAAAAGATGCAGGTCCCCTGCTATCGGCGCACAATTTCGAATTTACAAACGGCTACATTGATGAACTTCGACTTCAGCCCGTGTCATAATATGTTAAAAAAAGTGCGATGAGCAGAACCAAAGTGGAATCGTCTGTCAATGCAGTCGATCCGGCTCCTGTTCTCCACGTGGGAATGAACTAGCTGACGAACCTCGCGCGAAACGCGGGGCCAGCTCCGAGGGGGACGAATTGCATGGGGTACGTGGCTTGCAGTCATAAAGGGGGCGTGCTCTCTTCAGTAAGGGGACGTGCCGCGGCATTCTTAGACAGTTTAGCTGGAGAGGAAAACCGGGGATCTAAAATTCTCCAGGGCTGGATTACCAAGTGGACAACAATCGGCGATGAACAATGTCTCGCGGGCGATTTGAAAGCAAGCAACGGCGACAGCAATGAGGCGGCTGAGGCGCGACTTTGTGCGCTGACTGCTTTTGAAGTGGCCAGGCGACTGCTCGATGAGAATGATCCTCGATGCGGAGAAGTGACAGCGAAGATTGACGCTGAAATTAAATGCCTTGAAGGAACCCTGGCGAAAGTCGAGCGAGTAGAGATAGCAAGCTGCGATGAGATCACATTTCCAGCCTACTATGTCCCTGCGGGTAGTCATCGTCTGCCTACACCAGCGGTCATTTGCATTAGCATGGAAGATGAATCGGAAGTCGCGTTGCTTGCCAGGCTTCTGCCGGCGGTGATCGACCGGGGCATGGCACTTCTTGTCGTATCTCATCGCGACGT
Source organism: Bradyrhizobium sp. Kon58 (assembly GCF_055807455.1). Taxonomy (NCBI): domain Bacteria; kingdom Pseudomonadati; phylum Pseudomonadota; class Alphaproteobacteria; order Hyphomicrobiales; family Nitrobacteraceae; genus Bradyrhizobium; species Bradyrhizobium sp. Kon58. The sequence goes on along the minus strand of NZ_JBVVOT010000026.1, from coordinate 4,246 downwards.
CGCAAATCCCGCGCGGGGTCTTTCACAAGCTTTGTTGTCATCCTGCTTTGATTACCTCTCAGCTCGACCCGAGGTAGACGCCGCTCGGATCGGCGTCTACGGAGAAGCAATGTCGGCCGCTTTGGCTACTGACTTCGCGATCTCTGATAGCCGTCTTGTTGCGGCGGTTTGCGACGGCGGCCTCTGGAATTGGGCACGTATGCAGGCATCTGTCGTTTCGATGACTAGAGTTGCAGACGCGCCGGAGCAGGGAAGCATTGTGAAACATCGCACGCAATTGATGCGACGATTGAGATGTCCCGTACTCGTGGTTACGGGCGGGCGGGGCGTAGCTAGCGTGTTGGAGGCTATGAAACTGCAGACTGAGTGTATTAGGGAGCACATAAATGTGGATCTGGCCATGCCGCAGATGATCACAAGCTCTGGCGACTGCATCGAAAACTTCGTGACTTCCGACGATTGCGTCTTTGGTTGGTTGAAGCAGAAGCTCGTACTCAGTGCACTCACGTCATGACAACCAAATATCTGCCGCACAAATTTCCCACATTCTCGGCCGCTAGACGACATCGTTCCCTATGGATTTCTTGGTGCGCTTCCCGGCTCGGAGGTCGTTTATTTGATGCGCTGGGCAATCTTTCGGACCAACTTAGCGGCTTGGGATTTATTCATTCAATGATTGTGGTCCAGATGATCGCTTCAGTGCGCTGGCCCAATTTTGCAGAAAAAGCGTCGCGATTTTGTAGACTTACCCATTGGTCCTTCGGCCGAGAGCTGACCGCCTTGCCGAAGGACGGTACCGGTCTGCCGTGTCAAGCGTCTTAGCTCGGGTCGCGTAGCAGGCGAGGCAAGCCGATCATCGACGGAAGGCCCCGAACACTGTGGAAACAGGCCTAATCCCGGAGACAGAGAGCGCGGGATCGAAGCGCCGCGCCTCAGCCCGGCAATTCGCCCACGCTTCTGTTGCTGCAGGCCAAGTGAGTCCAGATAGGATGGGCGTACTTCGCTGTCGGCGGGGGCGGCACCAGTTGTAGCCTCCGGATCGGCTCAGAAATATGCACTACGCAAAGCTGGGCTTCCTCTATCCGCTGATGCGCGAGCTCTGAGATAAGCTCCATCCGTCAACATACCTCAGTCGGCGTCAGGAAGCGGTATCACTCATCGAGCAGAGTGGCCCGGAATTGCGGGCTGACAATGAGGCGTCAAATCGTCTCGTCAATCGACCGCACTCACCGCGCGAGCGGCTTGTGCCACGAACCGTGATTCCTTCTGTATAAGCCGCAGCCCCGGGCAGCATCCGGAATTCCTGACCTTCGATGGTTGGTCGCGTGCCGCCCTTATGCGCTTGACCCTCTAGCGAGTTGGCTGTGACCAATACGTTTTCCACGCTCATAACTGACATAAAACTTTGCGATTAATTTTTGCGTCAATGCGGTCAATCTCGGGGATTTTAGTCTGGTGGGCGAGGTAAACTTACTGCGGCATCTGGTGGCGGCCGCTTCTTTAAGTTTTCGTGCACGCAGCTTGCGTTGAACAACGGAACGTTTGTAGCTGAACATGACTGAAGAGATCATCGCCCTCGGCGAGAAGCTGGCCCGGCTCGCCCAGAAGACGCCGGATGCTGAGGCGATCAGTTGTGGTGAGACCACTCTCACTTGGGCCCAATTCGACGCGCGAGCCAACCGCATCGCCTACGCACTCGAGGGGTTAGGCGTCAAACTGGGCGACCTGGTCACCATCGGCCTGCCTAACGGGGTTGACTTCATCGAGGCCTGCTGGGGTGTCTGGAAGCTGGGGGCGACGCCCCAACCGGTATCCTTCCGGCTACCGAATGCCGAACTGCGCGCCATCCTCGACCTCGCCAAACCGACAGTTGTGATTGCGTCGCCGGGCATGAACACCGACCAATCTCGCGTCATGGTCGAGGATCTGCTCGCGCTGTCCGAGGATATCCGGTCGGTGGAGCCGCGTGTGCCTCCGGTCCTGAGGGCCATGACCTCGGGTGGCTCGACAGGGCGGCCCAAACTCATCCTGTCGGGCTCCCCCGGCCTGACCCCGGCTGAACCAGGCGAGGACTCAAATTTCTGGCGGTTCGGTCTGGGCGACACGGCGTTGATCCCCGCGCCACTGTATCATACTGGTCCGTTCTCGTGCGCCCAAGACGCGCTAACTCGTGCCGTTCATGTGGTGCTAATGCCGCGCTTCGATCCTGAGGGCCTTTTGGCTGAGATCGAACGGCGCAGGGCCACCTGGGTGTATCTAGTCCCCACCATGATGAGTCGGATCTGGCGACTGCCGGAAGAGGTGCGAGGCCGTTATGATATCTCATCGCTGAAAACGCTTTGGCACTTGGGTGCGCCTTGCCCGCCGTGGCTCAAAGAGGCCTTTATCAACTGGCTAGGGCCAGAGGTGATCATGGAGCTCTATGCCGGCTCTGAAAATCAGGCCGGTACCACCATCACCGGAAGCGAATGGCTCGCTCACCGCGGTTCCGTCGGACGCGTGAGCTCTGGTGAAATGAGGGCCTTTGATGCCGACGGAAACGTGTTGCCGCCGGGCGAGGTGGGCGAGATCTATATGCGCTCCTCAGAGGGGTCGGCCCCAACATATAGCTACCGGGGTGCGACGGCGCGCATCCTGCCCGACGGCTGGGAGAGCCTCGGGGATATCGGTTATTTTGACGCCGAAGGCTATCTCTACCTCGCTGACCGGCGCACGGACATGATTTTGGTTGGGGGATCCAACGTTTATCCGGCCGAGGTGGAAGCAGCGATCGACGAGCACCCGCAGGTGATATCGAGCGCCGTGGTAGGCCTGCCGCACGAAGACATGGGGTGGTCCATCCACGCCATTGTCCAGGCGCGTGCGGGCCTAACAAATGATGCGCTTCTGGCGCATCTCGCTGCAAGGTTGGTAAGTTATAAGCTTCCGCGCACGATCGAGTTTGTCGACGAGCCTCTTCGCGATGAGGCAGGCAAGGTACGGCGGACGCAATTGCGTGACGAACGGATTGCACGGATGAAGTCCGCCGTCAGCGAGCCCTAGCAAGCGCGCCTTGATTCAAGCAGCTGGACATCCTGCCGGAACGAACCGTAGGCGGCCGGAGGCTTGGCTCCAAGCGCACACCTTGGCGGGTGGGTTCTTCTTTAGGGATGCCCAGTGTCAGCGAACTGACCGGTATGATGAGCCAGAAAACAAAACTTAAGAGGTAAAGCGTGGAATTTGTCAGATTGGAACGTCATGACGAGATCGGTGTCGTCGTGGTCAACAGCCCTCCGGTGAACGCGCTCAGCGCTGCAGTGCGCGGTGGTATTCTGACGTGCATCAAGGCCGCAATCGCCGATCCCGCGATCAAGGGCATCGTGCTGACCTGCGCCGGCCGCACCTTCATTGCCGGCGCCGACATCACCGAATTCGGCAAGCCGCCGAAGCCGCCCGGCCTCAACGAAGTGCTGGCCGAAATGGAAAACTCGCCGAAGCCGATCGTGGCTGCGATCCACGGCACCGCGCTCGGCGGCGGCCTCGAGGTTGCGCTGGCCTGTCATTTCCGCGTGGCGGTGAAGGAGGCCAAGCTCGGCCTGCCCGAGGTCAAGCTCGGCCTGCTGCCGGGCGCCGGTGGCACCCAGCGCCTGCCGCGCGCGGTTGGGCCCGAGCTTGCCGTCAAGATGATCGTCGGCGGTGATCCGATCGGCGCGGCGGAAGCGCTGAAGAACGGTCTGATCGAGGAGATCGTCGAAGGCCCGGCTTCGGGTGGAGAGGCCTTCGTGCGAAAGCTGCTCGCCGAGAAGCGTCCGCTGCGCCGTCTGCGCGACGACGATTCCAAGATCGCGGCGGCCAAGGCCGACCGCTCGATCTTCACCAATGCCGTTGCGGCGATGACCAAGAAGTCGCGCGGCTTGGAAGCGCCGTTCGCGGCGGCCGACGCCGTCGGCTACGCCATCGACCTGCCGTTCGACGAGGGCCTGAAGAAGGAGCGCGACGGCTTCCTCAAGCTCGTCGCCAGCGACCAGTCCAAGGCGCAGCGCTATGCCTTCTTCGCCGAGCGCGAGGCCAGCAAGATCGCGGGCGTGCCCGAGGGCACCAAGTCGCGGCCGGTGAACCGCGTCGCCATTCTCGGCGCCGGCACCATGGGGGGCGGTATCGCCATGTCGTTCGCCAATGCCGGCGTTCCCGTCACCCTGATCGAGACCGGCGAGGAGCAGCTCAAGCGCGGCATGGGCATCATGCAGAAGAACTGGGAAGCGACCGC